>NZ_PDYX01000004.1:0-189443 GCF_002743265.1 Sporosarcina sp. P29
TACACTTCTTTTTCAAGAAATACATACTAGCTATCACGATGTCCTGATCTTCTTCCTATTAGAACCACAACCAGAATAACTACCACTTAGTAGCGCAGGCACAACTGCGGGGTAGGCCGTGGCCAGGAGCCAACTGGCAGCACCACCGCCAGTTGGCTCCTGGCTGTAGGCAATCCCCCACGTGCCTGCGCGGGTCCAGAAAGCAGACACTCACTAACTCCAACACCCAACGAACAGTCGAGCAACGCCCCCCAACAAAAGTGTTAAAGACCTGCAGTCGCATAGTCTTTTAGCCAAACGCGTTTCCATATTGGGTAAGGTTCGAAATTTATCCTACTTAGAACCACAACCAAAGTAAATACCACTCAGCAGCGCAGGCACAACTGCGGGGTAGGCCGTGGCCAGGAGCCAACTGGCAGCACCACCGCCAGCTGGCTCCTGGCTGTAGGCAATCCCCCACGTGCCTGCGCGAGTCCAGAAAGTGAACACTCATTAATTTCAGTTTCCAACAACCAGTCGAGCAACGTCCCAACAAAATGTCACAAAGACCCGCAGCCGCATAGTCTCACCCGCCAACCGCGTTTCTCAGTCGGGTGACGTCCCCACTTCGGAAAAGGGCAATCTCGCCCCTAACACGACTTCATAGACCTCAAACACGTACAATACATTCATTCTATTCATATAACATTCGTCTTTATGACAAAACTTCAACGTTTCAAAATGAAAAATTCAAAAATAGTACAGTAAAACCGATGATTTTTTTATCGAACAATGATAGAATAAGCGATAAGTAAAAATAGAAATGAGGGTGCGCAGTGAAAGTTGCAATTTCTTCAGACCACGGAGGCAATAACCTCCGAAAAGAGATCACCAATCTATTAACCGAACTCGACATAGAATTTATCGACTACGGACCGGATGCCGACACTTCCGTCGACTATCCAGATTATGCAGTACCAGTAGCAAATGACGTCGTAGCGGGGAAAGTAGACCGCGGAATCTTGATTTGCGGCACAGGAATCGGCATGTCCATTTCAGCCAATAAAATCAAAGGCATCCGTTGCGCGCTCGTTCATGATGTATTCAGCGCAAAAGCAACACGCGGACATAACGACTCCAACATTTTAGCAATGGGGGAACGCGTGATTGGACCAGGACTAGCACGAGAAATCGTTAGCGCTTGGCTTGAAACCGAATTTGAAGGCGGCCGTCACGAGCGTCGTATAAATAAAATGATGGAACTTGAAAAGAACTAAAGGAAGCAGGTGGAACAAGTGGATGCCATTCAATTATGGAAACTGCAACTAGAACAAGCATTGACCGAATTTGCCGAACAAGCACCACCTGCCGAAGAAACGATTTTCGTCGTCGGTTGTTCTACTTCTGAAGTAGCAGGTGCACGGATCGGCACGAACGGCGCACTTGAAATAGGAGAAGCATTATTCGCACCGCTTCAAGCGTTTGCGGATAAATATCATGTACATTTAGCTTTCCAAGGCTGCGAGCACATTAACCGTGCGGTCACATTGGAACGTAAGACGGCACAGCAATTTCATTTGGAACCTGTATCCGTCGTGCCTGTTTTTAAGGCGGGTGGCTCGATGTCTACCTATGCGTACAAACAATTCAGCGATCCTGTCGTAGTGGAAGCGGTACAGGCAAATGCCGGTATCGACATCGGACAAACTTTAATTGGCATGCAAATGAAGCCGGTTGTAGTACCAATCCGTACATCTATTAATAAAATCGGTGAAGCTGTCATCACACTTGCGACAACTCGTCCAAAATTAATTGGCGGAAGTCGTGCGAAATACGAGTAAACCGTGTACAATACAAGAAAATATAAAACTATCAGAAAAAAGGGGATACAATCCAATGGACTTAAGCAATGTACAACGCGAAGATGCGGCAATTTATGAAGCAATCATGGCTGAAAAGAATCGTCAAAACTCGAACATCGAATTAATTGCATCTGAAAACTTCGTAACAGAAGCGGTAATGGAAGCACAAGGATCTTACTTGACGAATAAATACGCTGAAGGATATCCAGGCAAGCGTTACTATGGTGGATGTGAGCACGTAGACGTAGTTGAAAACATCGCACGCGATCGCGTAAAAGAAATCTTCGGTGCAGCATATGCAAACGTACAGCCACACTCCGGTGCACAAGCAAACATGGCTGTTTACTTCACAGCACTTGAGCCTGGCGACACAGTCCTTGGGATGAACCTTTCTCATGGCGGTCACTTAACACACGGTTCACCAGTTAACTTCTCTGGAAAGCTTTATAATTTCGTGGATTACGGTGTGACAAAAGAAGAAGAAGTGATCGACTATGAAGACGTTCGTCAAAAAGCGCTTGAGCACAAGCCGAAAATGATCGTTGCGGGTGCAAGTGCATACCCACGTGCAATCGACTTCGCGAAATTCCGTGAAATTGCGGATGAAGTTGGCGCATACTTGATGGTAGATATGGCACACATCGCAGGTCTAGTCGCAGTAGGCGAACATCAAAACCCAGTTCCACACGCACACTTCGTGACATCCACAACACATAAAACATTGCGTGGACCACGTGGCGGTATCATTCTATTGAATGAAGAAACGGCTGAAGAATTCGGCAAGAAAATCGACAAAACAGTATTCCCAGGCGTTCAAGGTGGTCCGTTGATGCACGTAATCGCTGCAAAAGCGGTAGCATTCAAAGAAGTACTGGATCCTTCATTCAAAGCATATGCACAACAAGTGAAGAAAAACGCTGTAGCATTGGCTGAAAAACTACAATCAGAAGGTATCGACGTCGTTTCTGGCGGGACAGACAACCACATCGTACTTGTGAAGCTGAAGTCACTTGAGCTAACAGGTAAAGTAGCAGAGCACGTACTGGACGAAATCGGTATCACTGTAAATAAAAACACAGTACCATTCGATACAGAAGGACCATTCATCACGTCTGGTATCCGCATCGGTACACCGGCTGTTACAACACGTGGTTTCGTAGAAAAAGATATGGTGGAAGTGGGCCGTATCATCGCAACATTGTTGAAAAACCACGAAGACCCAACAGCAAAAGAAGCAGCACGCAAAGACGTTACAGCTCTAACAGATCAGCATCCTCTATATAAGTAAGAAAACTAGCGCCTGACCTTGTGTCGGGCGTTTTTCTATGTGGTGGGTGTTTAAGAGCGGATATTGGGTGTTATAGGGCGGTTGTGCGTGGTGATTGAGCGGATGGATTAGTATATAGAGCGTATCCGCCGGCCTATAGAGCGTTCCGGCAAACAGATAGAGCGTATCCGCCGGCTGATAGAGCGTTCGAGCGTAAACATAGCGGATCCACCAGCCCATAGAGTGTTCGAGCGTAAACATAGGGCGGATCCACCAGCCCATAGAGCGTTCGAGCGTAAACATAGAGCGGATCCACCAGCCTATAGAGCGTTCGAGCGTAAACATAGAGCGGAGCCACCAACCCATAGAGCGTTCCAGCAAACAGATAGAGCGGATCCACCAACCCATAGAGCGTTCGAGCGTAAACATAGAGCGGATCCACCAACACATAGAGCGTTCCAGCAAACCCATAGAGCGAATACCAAAGAAGTAAGATTATTCACAGAAGTGAATGTCCTTCACACGATATTTTCATTATGACAAATCACACAAGTTCACTGCGCCTCGCGCTTGATTTCTGTTATAATGTACAAGATATTCCGAAAAGGAGCGATACCAATGGGAAAAGTACATGTATTTGATCATCCATTAATTCAGCACAAATTGACGTTTATACGAAAGGTCGATACAGGAACGAAAGAATTTCGCGAGCTTGTGAACGAATTGGCCACACTTATGGCATTCGAAATTACACGTGATCTTCCTACACAAGAAATTACGATCCAGACACCAGTCTGCGAAGCAAAATCACGTATTTTGGCAGGGAAAAAATTAGGGATTGTTCCGATCCTACGTGCAGGCATTGGCATGGTAGACGGTATCATCGATTTAATTCCAGCTGCAAAAGTAGGACATGTTGGATTATTCCGCGACCCAGAAACGCTAAAGCCTGTTGAATACTTTGTAAAGTTGCCTTCTGACGTGGCTGAGCGCGAATTCATTGTAGTGGATCCGATGCTTGCGACGGGTGGAACTGCAGTCGAAGCGATCAATTCAATGAAAAAGCGTGGCGCGGTGAACATCAAGTTTATGTGCCTAGTTGCTGCTCCTGAAGGCGTCGAAGTTCTGACGAAAGCACATCCGGACGTGGACGTGTATATCGCGGCGCTAGACGAAAGATTGGATGAACATGGCTATATCGTCCCTGGATTAGGTGACGCGGGTGACCGTTTATTCGGCACGAAATAATGGAGGGATCATTCATTGACTAAGAAATGGAAAGTGATGACGATTTTCGGCACGAGACCGGAAGCTATTAAAATGGCGCCTCTCGTTCTTGAGCTTGAAAAGCATCCAGACGAAATCGAATCAATCGTTACCGTCACTGCCCAGCATCGTCAAATGCTTGACCAGGTGCTGGAAACATTTAAAATCACACCAGACTATGATTTAAATATCATGAAAGACCGTCAGACGCTAATTGATGTAGCGACGCGCGGCCTTGAAGGTTTGGATAAAATAATGAAAGAAGCGCAACCGGATATCGTGCTCGTCCACGGTGATACATCGACGACGTTCATCGGTAGTCTGGCGGCATTCTATAATCAAATTTCAGTAGGTCACGTTGAAGCAGGGTTGCGTACGTGGAATAAATATTCACCGTACCCTGAAGAGATGAACCGCCAACTGACTGGGGTTATTGCCGATCTTCATTTCTCACCAACTGAAAGATCAGCGCAAAATCTGATCGACGAAGGTAAAAACAAGGATCGTATCTACGTCACAGGCAACACGGCAATCGACGCATTGCAAACGACGGTAGATCCAGATTATCATCACCCGATATTTGATACGCTTGGAGACGACCGTTTAGTGCTATTGACTGCACACCGACGTGAAAACCTCGGCGAGCCAATGCGCAATATGTTCCGTGCAATCAATCGCTTGCTCGACAAACACGATGATATCCAAGTGATCTATCCGGTACACATGAATCCGGCTGTACGTGAAGTGGCGGATGAACTACTAGGCGACAACGATCGTATTCACTTGATCGAGCCGCTAGAAGTGTTGGACTTCCATAACTTCGCAGCGCGTGCGCACATCATCCTCACAGACTCGGGCGGCATCCAAGAAGAAGCACCATCTCTTGGAAAACCTGTCATTGTTCTACGGGATACAACTGAACGCCCAGAAGGTATCGATGCAGGAACATTGCGTTTAGCGGGAACGGAAGAAGAAAACATCTTCCAACTATCCGACGCACTCCTATCGGACGATGCGGAGTATGAAAAAATGTCCAAAGCCCACAACCCTTACGGCGACGGCCACGCATCAGCGCGAATAGTAGAATCCCTACTCAAATATTTACATTCACTATAAGAACCAAAACAGCAGAGAATATTCATCTGCTGTTTTTTTCTGTTTGCAAATAAAGTGGTTAAGAGAGGGGAGGGGGCTTGTGGTTCGGGATTTCCGCTCCAGATGGGGAACGCTTTCTGGAGGGTGTGGCTTACTCAAATGTAACCATGCTCCTAACGCTACGGCTTTCGCTGAACCTCACAGAGTCGCCCTTATCTTCCGTTACAATCCTACTTTTATAGTGGATGGATGTAGATCACTTACTAATAGTAGAGTGTAAATCATGGTTATTAAACTTACTTAAGTATAACTGCTAAGCTATTTACAACCTCAACTTCAGTAAACTACAAAAAGTATCCTCCACTCAGTTTGCAAGGGAGTGGCGCGTAGGAGGGGCGACTCCCGATGGATCAAGCCGATCAGGTGAGACAACCAAAAGGGAGCTCGCGACCTGGTTGGCTCACCGCGGGCCCATGGGAAAGCGTCCCCTCCGAAGCGCAAAGCACAACCCTAACAACCCGTCAGCCTTCAAAGTATTAAATCAACGACGCTCAGAATAAATCAAACTGAAAACACTAACAATTCCCCGCTCAAATCTAGCCCGAAAGACTGCGATGAAAGCTCTTAAACAAATATGTCGAATGTTTGACAAAGACAACACATTGTGAAATTAATCACTTGAATCAATTGACATAAAAAACCCTCTATTGTATGCTAACAAAGGGTAAGATTGATAAGGAACTCATACATAAATTGAGTACAGAAATCATGTTTCGTAGGTTTCAAGTCTTCACTCGGAAGCGCCAAATCTTGTTTCTTAGTCGACGTCGCACATAGCAACGTCACCTGGTGGACGGAATAGGCGATTCACTTACAATTTCCAGATTCCTTTTCAAGGGATCTATGTCGTTGAAAAAACTCAAAACGACAAAGACTCAAAACTCGACACAAGTCGGGAATTACTGAACACTTCAGACGCTGTAATCCAAAATACGAATTGGGAGAATCGACAATGCAAAGTATGCAGGAAATTTTTAAACAGCAAAAGAAGAGTTTCTTTTTTTTGCTTGCATTGTTCGTGCTCGGTTGGTTCTTCTTGGACTACCGGACAATCTTCGCTGGGCTCATCTTAGGTTCACTTTTCGGTATGTATAACTTTTGGATTCTCGTTCGACGGATGGAACGGTTTGACCGGTCTATCGATGAAGGGAAGCGAGCGAAGTCATTAGGTATGGGCTTACGTTTTGCATCAGGTGTAGGGGCTACGGCCATTGCACTCGTTATGCCGGAGGAGTTTGATCTGATCAGCACGGTAATCGGGTTAATGATACCCTATGCATTGCTGTTTACTGGTCATCTGCTGTTCCATTTGAAGCAATGACACTTTACTAGCAAGGGGAGGTGAACAAAAACGTGAATCATGAAAATCCACAGTTTATTTTATTCGGAATCGGGTTTAACCCATCGAATATACTGATGTTATTTGTAACGTGTCTGATTGTCTTCCTGATTGCAGTAGCATCTACGCGGCGGCTTCAAATGAAACCTACGGGTATGCAAAACTTCATGGAGTGGGTCATGGACTTTGTCAAAGGCATCATCAAAAATAACATGGACTGGAAAACGGGAGGCCGCTTCCACGTACTAGGCATCACTTTAATCATGTTTGTCTTCGTTGCAAATATGATTGGACTTCCATTCGCAATCGTATGGGATGACCAACTTTGGTGGAAATCACCAACAGCCGATCCAGTTATCACGTTAACCCTCGCTGCTACAGTTGTTGCGTTAACGCATTACTATGGTGTGAAACAACTCGGAATGGGCAAGTATTTGAAAACATACTTCCAGCCAATTCCATTCTTGGCACCATTGAAGATCATTGAGGAATTCGCAAACACGTTGACACTCGGTCTTCGTCTTTACGGTAACATTTTCGCAGGTGAAATCTTGATTGGTTTACTTGCAACATTGGGTGCTTCAAGCATCTTCGGTCTTGCCGGAGCTGTTATACCAGCACTTGCATGGCTCGGTTTCTCGGTATTCATCGGGGCGATCCAAGCATTTATCTTCGTTATGTTAACGATGGTCTATATGGCTCACAAGGTCAGCACAGATCACTAAACATATATTTACCCTGTAATCAGGGAACAAAACTACAAAGAATATTAGGAGGAAATACAAAATGGCAGGTATGGGTTTATTAGCAGCAGCTATTGCAGTTGGTCTAGGTGCACTTGGTGCAGGTATCGGTAACGGTTTAATCGTTTCTAAGACAGTTGAAGGGATCGCTCGTCAACCAGAAGCACGTGGCGTTCTACAAACAACAATGTTCATTGGTGTTGCATTGGTTGAGGCACTTCCAATCATCGCAACTGTTATTGCGTTTATCGTAATGAACAAATAATAATTGCGTTACATGGCGAAGCATGCAGTATCGGTCTTCGCCATTGCTTTATGTCAACAACTAAACAATTGATAGTACTGAATGAATAGAGTGTTCTAATTAGAGTAAGAAACGAAAGAGTCATGAGCTCTTGAAGGGAGTGAAACAATCGTGTTGGATACCTTCGTCCTCTTATCAGCAAACGCTGACGCAGGATTTTTAGCTAGTTTAAACCAACGTCTAAATTTAGGCGACATTATCGTCACTGTAGTATTTTTCACGATTCTCATGGTACTTCTAAAGAAGTTTGCATGGGGTCCGTTAATGGGCGTGATGGATCAACGAGCGCAATTAATCGCTACTGAGATCGAACAAGCCGAAGCAAGTCGTCAAGAATCTGCAAAGCTTCTTGAAGAGCAACGTGCTCTATTAAAAGAAGCACGCGAAAGCGCACAATCTATCGTAGAGAATGCGAAGAAACAAGGTGACACTCAACGTGAAGAGCTGATTATGGCTGCACGCGCTGAAGCTAACCGTATGAAAGAATCTGCAACTCTTGAAATCGCTACTGAAAAAGAGAAAGCCGTTGCAGCAGTTCGCGAAGAATTCGTATCTCTTTCTATCTTGGCTGCGTCTAAGGTTCTTGGGAAAGAAATTTCTGAGGAAGATAACCGCGCATTGATCGAAGAAACGATTGTGAAGGCAGGCGAAGGGCGATGAGCCAATCGGTAATCGCAAAACGTTATGCCGTTGCATTGTTTGAAGCAGCACAGGAAAAGCAACAAACACTTTCCGTGCAAAATGATCTACAAGAAATGAAAAAAGTATTTGCTGGAAACAAGCAGTTTGGTGAGCTATTAATTTCACCTAAGTTCTCTACAGAGAAGAAAAAAGAATTGATTGGGCAATTTTTCAATGGAGCAAACCAACTTGTATTGAACACACTATATGTGTTGCTTGATGCAGGTCGTATTGAAGAAATAGGCAGTCTAATCGAAGACTTCCAGGAACTCGCTAACGAGGCTTCTGGAGTTGCCGAAGCGAAAGTCTACTCTACACGTTTGCTTTCTGATGAAGAAAGTACAGCTATCTCTACTGCCTTTGCGCACAAAGTAGGAAAACAATCATTGCATATCGAAAACATTATTGATCCAAGCTTGATCGGTGGCATTCGCCTTCAGATCGGCAACCAAATTTACGACAGTAGTGTCAGTGCAAAACTGGCACGTCTGGAACGTCAATTAATCAATTAATTAATTTGAATTAAGAGGGGTGACATACATGGGCATCAAAGCTGAGGAAATTAGCGGTCTGATCAAACAACAGATCGAAAATTATCAGTCTGAAATGGAAGTAAGTGAAACAGGTACTGTAATCCGTGTAGGTGACGGTATCGCACTTGCTCATGGCCTCGACAATGTCATGGCGGGGGAACTTCTTGAGTTCTCTACCGGCGTAATGGGTCTGGCACAAAACTTGGAAGCGAACAACGTAGGTATCGTTATCCTTGGGCCATACACAGACATTAAAGAAGGCGATGAAGTTCGTCGTACAGGCCGTATTATGGAAGTACCAGTCGGAGAAGAATTGATCGGACGTGTAGTCAATTCACTTGGACAACCAGTTGATGGACTAGGTCCAATCAATACAACAAAAACTCGTCCTATCGAAAGCCCTGCACAAGGGGTTATGGCGCGTAAATCAGTTCACGAACCATTGCAAACAGGAATCAAAGCGATTGACGCTCTTGTTCCTATCGGCCGTGGACAACGTGAATTAATCATCGGTGACCGTCAAACAGGTAAAACTACTGTTGCAATTGACGCAATCCTAAACCAAGCTGACCAAGACATGATCTGTATCTATGTTGCAATCGGTCAAAAAGAATCTACTGTTCGTGGAGTTGTTGAAACTCTACGTAAGAACGGTGCACTCGATTACACAATCGTAGTCACTGCTTCTGCATCAAGCCCGTCGCCAATGCTTTTCTTGGCACCATACACAGGTATTTCGATGGCAGAAGAATTCATGTTCGACGGCAAGCACGTGCTAATCGTTTATGATGACCTATCTAAACAAGCAGCAGCTTACCGTGAACTGTCCTTGCTACTTCGTCGTCCTCCGGGCCGTGAAGCATATCCAGGGGATGTCTTCTACCTACACAGCCGCCTACTTGAGCGTGCTGCAAAGTTGAATGACGAACTAGGAGCAGGATCTATTACAGCATTGCCGTTCGTTGAGACACAAGCTGGAGATATCTCTGCTTATATCCCAACAAACGTAATCTCTATTACAGACGGACAAATCTTCTTGCAGTCTGACCTATTCTTCTCAGGTGTACGTCCAGCGATCAACGCCGGTCTTTCCGTATCCCGTGTTGGTGGTTCAGCGCAAATTAAAGCAATGAAGAAAGTTGCCGGTACACTTCGTTTGGACTTGGCAGCATTCCGTGAACTAGAAGCATTCTCACAATTCGGTTCAGATCTAGACCCTACTACAAGAGCGAAACTTGACCGCGGACACCGCACAGTTGAAATCTTGAAGCAAGACTTGAACAAGCCGTTGAAAGTCGAATACCAAGTAATCAGTCTATATGCACTGACACGCGGTTACCTCGACGATATTCCAGTAAAAGACGTATTGCGTTTTGAAAGTGAAATCACTAGCTGGTTAGAATCTAACCATACGGAAGTGTATGATCACATTCGTACTACGAAAGATCTTCCAGCTGATGACGTAATGAGCGCAGCGTTCAACGAATTCAAGAAAAACTTTGTGACTTCTGAAGCATAATCTTATCTGATTCTCAGATAAGGCCTCCGGCGGATGTCAGGGATTTTGTTGGGAGTTAATTGCGCAAGCGCAATTCAAAATCCAGACGCAATCACGCCGAGGCGAGATTGATTTATTAAATGGATCTTAAAATAAAGGTGGTGAATAGCCAGTGGCGTCCTTACGCGAGATAGAAAGCCGTATTGCTTCAACAAAAAAGACGAGTCAAATCACGAGAGCGATGCAAATGGTATCTGCTTCTAAACTGAACCGTGCCGAAGTGAATGCGAAGAAATTCGTACCTTACATGGATAAAGTAGAAGAAGTAGTTGGTGCCATTGCAGCCGTAACGAAAGATTCCGGACATCCACTATTAACTGCACGTCCCGTTAAAAAGTCTGCGTACATCGTAGTTACTTCTGACCGTGGACTAGTTGGTGGATACAACGCGCACATTTTCCGTGCAGTTACCCGTGCAATCGAACAACGCCATAAATCGAAAGATGAAGTGGTCATTATCGCGATCGGTCGTAAAGGCTATGAATTCTTCGACCGTCTGGGTTACCAGATTGAAGAAAGCCTGATCGGACTTTCGGATCACCCTCGTTTTGAAGAAGTAAAAGATATCGCGAATCGGGCTGTTGGCATGTTCACAGAAGGCGTTTATGATGAAGTGTTCTTGTATTACAACCACTTCATCTCCGCCATCTCCAACGAAGCAACTGAACGTAAATTGCTTCCACTCACAGATATTTCATCTGTATCAGCTTCATCATCTTATGAGTTCGAGCCTTCAGCAGAAGCGATTCTCGAAACACTTCTCCCACAATATACGGAGAGCCTCATTTATGGAGCGGTACTCGATGGAAAAGCGAGCGAACATGCTTCCAGTATGACAGCGATGAAGACGGCGACAGACAATGCGTCTGACCTAATCGATTCGTTAACATTACAATTTAACCGCGCTCGTCAAGCAGCGATCACTCAGGAAATTACTGAAATCGTAGCCGGCGTAGCAGCACTCGAATAATAGATTTGAAACAGTAAGACAGGAGGGAAAAGCATGAGTAATGGACATATTCTTCAAGTTATGGGTCCGGTTGTCGACGTTAAGTTTGAAAACGGACAACTTCCAGCGATCTATAACGCATTGAAGGTTAATATCGATCGTTCCAACGGAGTGGTTGAAGTATTGACTTTAGAAGTAGCACTTCACCTTGGTGATGATGCTGTTCGTACGATTGCGATGTCCTCGACAGATGGTTTGAAACGCGGTACGTCAGTTATTAATACAGGCGCACCTATTTCTGTTCCAGTCGGCGACGTTACACTCGGACGTGTATTTAACGTACTAGGTGAGGAAATTGACCTGCGTGAGCCAGTTCCTGCTGATTCACAACGTGACCCAATTCACCGTTCTGCACCAACATTCGAATTCCTTTCTACAGAGGTAGAAATTCTTGAAACGGGAATTAAAGTAGTTGACTTGCTTGCACCATACATCAAGGGCGGTAAAATCGGACTCTTCGGTGGTGCTGGAGTTGGTAAAACAGTTCTAATTCAGGAATTAATCAACAACATCGCACAAGAACACGGTGGTATTTCCGTATTCGCTGGTGTTGGAGAGCGTACTCGTGAAGGAAATGACTTGTACTTTGAAATGACTGATTCAGGCGTTATCAAGAAAACGGCAATGGTATTCGGTCAAATGAACGAGCCACCAGGCGCACGTATGCGTGTAGCACTTTCTGGCTTGACTATGGCTGAATATTTCCGTGATGAGCAAGGACAAGACGTTCTATTGTTCATCGATAACATCTTCCGCTTTACACAAGCAGGTTCTGAAGTTTCTGCACTACTTGGACGTATGCCTTCTGCGGTTGGTTACCAGCCAACATTGGCAACTGAAATGGGTCAGTTACAAGAGCGAATCACATCTACAAATAAAGGATCGGTTACATCGATCCAAGCAATCTACGTACCAGCGGATGACTATACGGATCCAGCTCCGGCAACAACTTTCGCTCACTTAGATGCAACAACGAACTTGGAGCGTAAACTTTCAGAGATGGGTATCTACCCAGCTGTGGATCCACTAGCTTCTTCTTCACGTGCATTGAGTGCAGAAATCGTTGGACCGGAACACTACCGTGTAGCCCGTGAAGTACAAACAACTCTTCAACGATACCGTGAATTGCAAGATATCATCGCAATCTTAGGTATGGACGAGTTAGATGAAGATGACAAGCAGATCGTTGACCGCGCTCGTCGTATTCAGTTCTTCTTGTCACAAAACTTCCACGTTGCTGAGCAGTTTACAGGACAAAAAGGTTCTTACGTTCCAGTTCCTGAAACAATCAAAGGCTTTGCTGAAATTCTAGAAGGTAAGTATGATCACTTGCCGGAAGATGCATTCCGTTTAGTTGGACGTATCGAAGACGTTATCGCAAAAGCTAAAGCTATGGGTGTAGAAGTCTAAGAAAAGGGACCAGGAGGGAAAAAAATGAGTAAAATCAAAGTGAATATCGTCACTCCCGACGGCCCTGTTGTTGAAATGGATGCGAACATGGTGATTGCAGTTACCGAAGCTGGTGAGATCGGGGTTCTACCCGGTCACATCGCGATGGTCGCGCCGCTTCAAATTGGTGCACTTCGCCTAAAAACAGATGGCAAAACAGAAACAGTCGCAGTCCACGGAGGCTTCATCGAGGTCCGTCCTGAAGTTGTCACTGTGTTGGCACAGAGTGCGGAACTGGCTGAGTCCATTGATATCGCACGTGCAAAGAAAGCTGCTGAAAAAGCTGAACAAGATCTTCAGAAAAAATCTGACGACCTATCTCAAAACTTAGCAGAGCTTGATTTAAAACGCGCAATCAACCGCATGCAAGTGTATGAACAACGTGTTTAATCTATAAATGAAATGGGCGGACAGACAACCTCTGTCTGCCCATTTTCTCTATATCCAAGAAATAAAAAAAGGAGTGGACACTTTGGACAGCATGTTAGGTAGCAATCCATTACTCGCGATCGTATCGCACATCTTCTTCATAGGCATCAGCTTCATTGCACTACAAGCAATTTTGCCAGAAAACATCATACGAAAAAACCGCGTATTCCAAACACAACTTTTGTTTATTTTGTTAAGTATTGCTATAGGTTCGACCGTATCAAAATTCTTTTTAGACATATCCTATTGGTCAGGAAGATGGGCAACCTGGTTTTGATTTCCTTCAGCTGAAGCTCTACCAGTAAGACCAGCGGAAATCAGAACTCTAGCTGAAAGAAATTAAAACATATAAGTTGAACAGTAGAAGTGTCATCACAAAAGCACCATTGATTTTCAACAATACTTTTTCAGCTTATAGTAGGATGAACTTTCTTCAATATATGAAACTGACTGACGACAAGTTATAAGTGGGATTTCAACGGAGGAAGAAGACGACACCGAGGGCATCAACGCTAGACTATAGGACAAGAGTCCTGCGTTCGGAGTGAAAATCCCGATTGTATCTCAAAATAGACATTCCATGTAGCAACTTTGTAATATGCATGTAATAAAAATATCTTCAATTGCGTGTAAAATGTAAGATTAGCGGGTAATAACAGTAGTGTGGCTATAAATGAACGGTCAAATGCAATCACTTTGTGTCAAATCTCCACATATACTACATCACGCAAGAAATAACACAAAACTGCGCCGGAAGATACTTGTTTCATAAGGTTTTACAAGGTACAATAGTATAAGTTTTATATGTGAAATTTGACTTTGACAAATGAATTGCAACACCAATGAAAATGTTTATAGACGATTATTGATAATAGGCTGTGTGAGTGAAGGATAAATTGGACTCGGAGGGGCTACTGGTGGAAAAAATTATTATTAACGGCGGACGGACTTTACAAGGGAACGTACGTGTAGAAGGTGCGAAGAACGCGGTATTACCGATTTTGGCTGCTGCTTTATTAGCATCTGAAGGAGTGAACGTGATTCGTGACGTTCCAAATCTCTCAGATGTACGGACGATCAATGAAGTGCTTAAAAGTTTGAACGCAAAAATCACGCATGATCCGGAAAAAGGGGAAGTCATCGTAGATTCACGTGGAAGACTAGCAGACGAAGCACAATTTGAATACGTACGCAAAATGCGCGCATCCATTTTAGTAATGGGACCGTTACTGGCGCGTAACGGATTCGCGCGTATCGCATTACCAGGAGGCTGTGCAATTGGTTCAAGACCTATTGACCAACACTTGAAAGGCTTCGAAGCAATGGGAGCAGAAATTTCATTTGGACACGGCCACGTGGAAGCAAAAGTAGACGGCCGATTAAAAGGCGCGAAAATCTACTTGGATTTCCCGAGTGTAGGCGCAACAGAAAACATTATGACGGCTGCTGCTCTCGCTGAAGGTACAACAATCATCGAGAACGCTGCGAAAGAACCTGAAATCGTCGACTTGGCGAACTTCATCAATGAAATGGGCGGTAAAGTAGTAGGTGCAGGTACGGATAATATTCGTATCGAAGGTGTAACGACAATGTATGCATCGACTCACCATATTATTCCGGATCGCATCGAAGCTGGAACATTCATGGTAGCTGCAGCTATCACGGGTGGAGACGTTACAATCGACAACGCAGTACCTGAACACTCTACAGCACTAATTTCCAAATTGACGGAAATGGGCGTAGAAATCACGCAATTGGATGAAGGCATTCGTGTTACAGCGAAGCACCCACTAAAGGCAGTCGATTTGAAGACCATGCCGCATCCAGGTTTCCCGACAGATATGCAATCACAAATGATGGCATTGATGTTAACAGCTACCGGTATCGGTGTGTTAACGGAAACTGTATTTGAAAATCGTTTTATGCACGTTGAAGAATTCCGCCGTATGAACGCGGATGTAAAGATCGAAGGACGTTCTGTTATTGTTTCAGGACCTTCAAAAATCCAAGGTGCGGAAGTCGCAGCCACAGACTTGCGTGCCGCTGCATCACTCATCCTAGCCGGACTCGTAGCAGAAGGCGTAACACGTGTAACTGAATTGATTCACTTAGATCGCGGTTATGTGGACTTCGATAAGAAGCTCAAAGCACTTGGCGCAGACATAACGCGTGTGTCATCGGAACAAGAAGTTACTGAATCTCAATTTGCATAATACTCGAAACCATGGACAGTTTACTGTTCATGGTTTTTTCATATATTACGATGAATACACGATCTGCCCTCAACATATAGTCTAGTATGTACAAAAAACTACTGCTTTTATTCATCATTCTCACATTATTTTTTATTCCCATTCTTGTAAGACAAGCACCAGTGCTTAAACTGGTAGACCAACGAGAGGAGAAGTACTGCGATGTGATGATCACGGTGATCGGTGTGGACGAGCCGATTCCGCTTGAAGAGTACGTCGTCGGAGTGGTAGCGGGTGAGATGCCTGCCGAATTTCATCCCGAAGCATTAAAAGCTCAAGTCATTGCAGCCCGCACATATGCCGCAAGAAACACTGATAAAGGAATCAAGCCGATTGCTAAAGATGTCTCTGCGCAAGTGTACCGCACAGAAGCCGAACGTAAGGAGCGCTGGGGCAAGTCGTTCAAAGACAATGAAAAGAAAGTTCGCAAAGCAGCAGAAGATACGCAAGGCCAAATTATTGTGTACGGGGAAGAAATCATATCGGCCATGTTTTTCTCCACATCTAATGGAAAAACAGAAGCCGCGCAAAACTTCAGTGGCAATCCGATCGAGTATTTACAAAGCGTTGAAAGTCCAGGTGAAGAGGATGTAGCGCCTACCGTAGAGCGCAAGCAAGAACTGACATTGACTGAATGGAATCGTAAACTCGGTTTCAACTGGGATGCCAATCAATTTCGTGAACTAAAGCTCGTCCGCAATCAAACCGGACGTGTCCAGAAAATCATGTCTGGACAATATGAAACGAGCGGCCGCCAAATTCGTGAAAAACTTCATTTGGCTTCCACCGACTTTAATATTGCGTATGACGTCAACAATCAAATCGTCCATATTACGACCGTTGGCTATGGCCATGGAGTGGGGATGAGTCAATATGGCGCGGAAGCTTTCGCACAAAAAGGATGGACTGCAGATCAAATTGTATCGCACTATTATACAGGCACAAAAATCCAAAAAATAAATTTACCTGAAGATCGATGTTTAAAATCCTCGTAACTTGCAAAGAATGCAAGTGAGGTGATGAACATGCGAGAAGAAAAACCAAAGGCCCCTTCTCAGGAGAACAAGAAAACGAAGAACGGCTGGTTCTGGCCTGCCATTTATACGAGCGTAGCGCTTTTATTCATCGGCATGGTATGGGGATACACCGCCTTGACGACGGAAGATTCTGTACCGTCTGAAGTGGCAAAAGTGGAACAGCCAAAAGAAAACGGCACGGTAGAAACAAACGCATCAAAAGAAACACTGAAGTATCCATTCGATGAAGCAAAAGTAGATCAAGTCGCCATCTTACAAGAATTTTATGATGCAGAAGCAGACGAAGCAGTGCGTGAGAAAGCACTACTCGTATTCAACCAGACGTATGTCACCAGCAAAGGACTTTCTCTATCGATGGATGGTGAACCGTTCGAAGCCGTAGCGGCAATGAGTGGAACAGTCGAAGAAGTCATCGTGGATTCATTCAAAGGAACGGAAGTTAGATTGAAACACGCGGACGGTAAAACAACAGTCTACGGTTCATTAACAGGCGTACTTGTCAAAGAAGGCGACACGGTCCAACAAGGACAAGTGCTTGCCACAACGACTCAGAATGAATGGAACCCCGAAGCAGGTGTCCACTTGCAATTTGAAATTCAGCAAGATGGAGTGTCTGTAAACCCACACGATTTCCTAGCATTTTAATACGTAGCACCCAAGCCATTCCAGCCCCCGGAATGGCTTTTTTCATATGTTGCTACCTGTTCGCATACACTACATTAGTCAAAGGAGTGAATAGAGAAAGGAAGAGGGCGTGCACGAGCAAATTAGAAAACGCTGCGTACGACTGGGCAAGCTACTGATCGAGACCAACTTGACAGTGCGCGCGCTAGCCACTGCGACCGGCTACTCCAAAAGCACGGTCCACAAAGACTTAACCGAACGATTACCAAATGTAGATCCAGGCTTGTCAAGGAAAGTCGCAGAAATTCTGGCCTATCACAAATCTATCCGCCACTTGCGCGGAGGAGAAGCCACCCGCCAAAAATGGAAAAATGAATCCGAAGCACAAAAAGCTGATGCCTAGCCACACTGAAAATGAAGCAGTAAGATACTGTACTTATACAAGCAGCTTGAAATGGTGAAAAGCTATCCAGAGGAGTGTATCTGGATAGCTTTTGTTTGCTTGGGGTGAAGTTATGTAGTTTGTCTATTTGGGCGGGCTGCTTAATGTAAGTCTGGGAACGCTCAATGCCAGTCGGGGAACGCTCTATGCATCGCCGAATCCGCTCAATCGTCGGGGCTATCCGCTCTATGTTGGTTCGGGAACGCTCTATGTGTGGGTTCACCCGCTCAATGATCCGTGAGATCCGCTCAATCCACCTCCGCGAGAGCTCTATGTCACGTTTCACTCGACACTCAATTGCTCGCGCCATTCCGCTCAATGTAAGTCCGGGAACGCTCAATGCGTCGCCCAATCCGCTCAATCGTTGGGGCTATCCGATCTATGTTGGTTCGGGAACGCTCTATGCGCGGGTTCACCCGCTCAATGATCCCCGAGATCCGCTCAATCCACCTCCGCGAGAGCTCTATGTCGAATCTCTCTCGACACTCAATCGCTCGCGCCATTCCGCTCAATCGCCGAGGTTATCCGCTCTATGCCGATTCGCAAACGCTCTATGTGCGGACTTACCCGCTCAATCCATCCCCACAACCGCTCTATCAGCCCATGCACCCACCCACCCACCCACCCACCCACCCCAAAAAAACATGTATAATAAAAACCAAACACCACCACCAACAGGAGGAATGAATCATGACGAAAACGTATATCCTTGCGCTCGATCAAGGTACGACGAGCTCACGTGCAATCCTATTTGATAAGAAGGGCAACATCTTTCACACGGCGCAGCAGGAATTCACGCAGTATTTTCCGAAGTCTGGCTGGGTGGAGCACAATGCCGACGAAATCTGGAGCTCGATTCTATCCGTCATTGCCGCGGTCATTTCTGAAAAAAACATTACACCCACGCAAATTGAAGCGATCGGTATTACGAATCAACGTGAAACGACCGTGGTTTGGGACAAGCATACTGGCGACCCGGTCTACCATGCGATTGTGTGGCAATCTCGCCAGACGGCCGATATTTGTGAGGAGTTAAAAGCGGCTGGACATGATGATGTATTCCGTAATAAAACGGGCTTGCTGATCGATTCGTATTTCTCGGGAACGAAAGTGAAATGGATTTTGGACAACGTGGAAGGGGGGCGTGAAAAAGCGGACAACGGTGATTTGCTATTTGGTACGATCGATACGTGGATTATCTGGAAATTGTCTGGTGGCCAAGCGCATGTCACCGACTACTCCAATGCATCGCGTACACTCATGTACAATATTCACGACTTGCAGTGGGATGAAGAACTACTCAACATATTAGATGTTCCGAAAACGATGTTGCCGACCGTCTGCGAGTCGTCCGAAATTTACACTCATACCGACGCCAGGCACTTTTTCGGTCACGCAGCACCAATCGCAGGTATCGCGGGTGATCAGCAGGCGGCTTTATTCGGCCAGGCATGCTTTGAAAGCGGTATGGTGAAGAACACGTATGGCACAGGTTGCTTCATGTTAATGAATACTGGAGAAAAAGCGGTGACATCTGATAACGGTTTATTGACGACGATCGCGTGGGGAATCGATGGGAAAGTGGAGTACGCACTCGAAGGCAGTATTTTCGTAGCCGGTTCCGCCATTCAGTGGCTGCGTGACGGACTGCGAATGTTCCGTAAAGCCTCTGAAAGCGAAAGTTATGCTAAGCGCGTCAAATCGTCGGACGGGGTCTATGTCGTACCGGCATTCGTTGGACTTGGCACACCGTACTGGGATAGTGACGTCAAAGGTGCAGTATTCGGCCTGACGCGTGGTACGACGAAAGAGCATTTCGTGCGCGCAACACTCGAATCACTTGCCTATCAAACGAAAGACGTCCTTGACGCAATGGAAGCGGACTCCGGGATTTCATTGAAAACGTTACGGGTGGACGGGGGAGTCGTAGACAATAATTTCCTCATGCAATTCCAAGCAGACTTGCTCAACGTGCCAGTAGAACGTTCGACGATCAATGAAACGACGGCACTCGGCGCGGCTTATCTTGCGGGGCTTGCGGTAGGGTTTTGGAAAGATCGCAATGAAATCGCAGAATACTGGCGCCTCGATCGACCTTTTGAACCAAATATGGAAGAATCCGTACGTGAAGATCTCTACAAAGGTTGGCAAAAAGCCATTAACGCTACGATTGCTTTTAAATAATTCACTAGCCGCCGCTAACTTGCTGGCGGTTTTTTGTTATAACGCCTTCCCTCGAACGATGTCAAAAAAAGTAGAAATATGATATAATGAACAGCTAACGAATGTAATCAGATAGGGCGTATGAGGAAGGGGTCGGGTCACGATGTTTTCGAAAGAGATTGGAATAGACTTGGGTACCGCCAATGTATTGATATATGTGAAAGACAACGGTCTCGTTATTAATGAGCAAGCTGTCATTGCGATCGATAAACGTACGGATGAACCTGTGGCTTTTGGTAATGAGGCCTATCAAATGATTGGTCGTTCACCAGAACATATCCAGATCATACGTCCAATGAAAGTCGGGAACATTGCGGACTTCGAAATGGCCCGTGTGTTGATCAGGCACTTCCTCGAGAAAGCGCTAGGAAAAAGCTTGCGTATTCGGCCGCACGTTACGATTGGCTGTAAAGCAGATACGACGCGAGTGGAAAAAAGCGTGATCCGACAAGTGATGATGGGAGCCGGAGCCAAACAAGTCGTCATTGAGGAAGAATCAAAAGTGGCGGCGATTGGAGCTGGTATTGACATCTCTAAGCCTTCAGGCAATATGATAGTCGATTTGGGTGCAGGTACGACAGATGCATCCGTGCTGTCGATGGGGGAAATTGTATCGTTTAAGAAAACGAATATCGGCGGCCTTCATTTCGATCAATGTATTATCCAACATATACGAAAAAAACATAATGTTTATATAGGTGAAAAAACGGCAGAACAAGTGAAAAAAGACATCGGTCTTGTGCAGATGGGTGGAGTGAAACCGGGCGCGATGAATGTGCACGGCAGTGACCTCGCCACCGGTATTCCGAAAACAATTGAAGTGACGGCGGAAGAGATTCATGAGGCATTGCGTCTGCCAATCGGTAAAATCGTGGAGACGACAAGAGATGCACTAGAAGAAACATTGCCGGAGCTCGCTGCAGACATTGCGCAGCGCGGCATCATATTAATCGGAGGCGGCGCATGGCTTCCGGGAATAGATACGTTATTATCCGAACATCTCCAGGTGCCAGTGTTCATTGCGGAAAATCCACTTACTTGTATAGTAGAAGGAACTGGATTGCTCATGGATTCGGTCGGTAAAAACTCAACACGCATAATTTGAACTGCCATGCAAGCGGCAAGTAGTGTATACTAAAAACAATGATTATTCGACATAATGATGCAAAGGAGTGAAATGAATGTTTCGTGGTTTTTATACAGTAGGGTCAGGCATGATTGCACAGCAACGCCGGACGGAAATGCTTTCCAATAATATCGCGAACGCGAATACGCCAGGCTATAAGGCGGAGCAGTCATCGATTCGTGCATTCCCAGACATGTTGTTGTCTCGCTTGGATTCAACGCGCGTCCCAACGGAAAAAGGTTTGAACTTTAGAAATCTTTCCGAAGTAGGCGAGCTATCGACAGGCGTATATATGCAAGAAACCTTGCCTTTATTCGCACAGGGACAGTTGCGTGAAACGGAACAGAAGACGGATATCGCGTTGCTGGACGGACCAATGGAAGTCAATGAAGAAACAGGCGTTGCAGGAACCGTGTTTTTCACGTTAGAAGGTGAGAACGGCAGCCAATTCTACACACGAAACGGTAATTTCGCTGTCAACGCAGAAGGCTATCTGACCAATCCATCCGGTTTATACGTCCTTGACGATGCCGGCAATCGGATCGAACTGACAAGTGATGATATTCGCGTGACGGATGCAGGTACGATTTTCGCTGGAGAAACAGAAGTCGCGACTCTAGGTATTGCCTACTCTGACGCAGCGGATGCATTGTCCAAGCAAGACAACGGACTCTTCACAACGATTGACGGCAATGCGTTACCGACAGGCGGTACGTACTCGATGCAACAAGGATTTCTCGAAGATTCTAACGTCGACGCCGCGCGCTCGATGACGGATATGCTAACAGCCTACCGTGCATTTGAAGCCAATCAAAAAGTCTTGCAAGCCTATGATCGCAGTATGGAAAAAACGGTCAATGAAGTAGGACGTGTCAATTAATGACTACATATAGAAACATGCGAAAAGGGAGTGACCTTTGATGATTCGCACGATGACTACAGCGACCAACACGATGAACCAGTTGCAACAACGTCTCGATTTGATCGGCAACAATTTATCGAACGTTGGTACCCATGGATATAAATCTTCGGCTGCTACATTCCAAGAACTTTTATTCCAGCAAATGAATAATGACAAAGCAGATCAAGCCGAACGCAGTTCAGACTTCGGCATTCGTATGGGCACGGGCGCACACCTTGGCAGCCTGCAGATGAACTGGAAAGTGGGCTCTGTACAAATAACAGACCGCCAGCTAGACTTTGCGCTAACGGAACCGAAACAACATTTTAATTTAATCCAGCCAACAGACGGCGGGGAAGAAATCATCTATTCACGTAAAGGTAATTTCTACTTGTCACCGACTGCCAATGGCGACAATGCGCTAGTCAATGAAGAAGGACTCGCAGTGGCCGATAGCGCAGGCCGTCCAATCGTCTTTTCTGGACAAGCAACCGATTATCAAATTCGTCCGAACGGTGTGTTGCAAGTGACGACACCACAAGGCACGCAAGAATTTAATCTCGGTGTTACCGTTCTAGAAAAGCCGGATTCGATGGTTCAACTTTCGGCAACCAGCTTTGGATTGCCTACAGACCTAGCCGCACTCGGATTGACGGCCAATGATTTATTAACCGAAATGACGGGTGCTGGACGAGATCAGATTGGCTTGCAAAACCAAGCGCTCGAAACATCCAACGTGGAGTATGAAAAAGAAATGGCGGATATGATTTCGACGCAACGTGCCTATCAATTCAATGCGCGTTCCGTAACTATGGCGGACCAGATGATGGGCTTAATTAACGGCATTCGCTAACGCGTGCAATAGGAGTACTTACTATGACAGATAAAAATAAAAACTTCAAAAAAATAACAGAACCACTATCACCCGTGCAACCATTCGAACCATTGAAAACACCGGAAATGGAAGATCCGATCGAGCTTACGGAAACAGATCCGACTAACATGGACGAAGTGGCCGTTACGCTATCAGAGCCTCTTACAACAGACGAGGAAGTTCCGGCAGACATTGAGCCGATAACGGATACAGAAGAGCTAGAAACAGCTCCTGACGCTTCAGAAGAGACGCTTTTGGTAGAAACCGAGCCTGAAGAAACCGACGCGACTTCCCGAGCAACAATGAAGTCGAAATGGACACGCAAAGAGCGTTCCAAAAAAGCTTCAAAACCCGTAAGTGAAATGCGCTGGGTCCAAGTGCGCTTAATTCCGATTTGGCTACGATTACTCTTGCTACTCGTAGTACTCGTCTTAGCCGCTATAGCAGGAACAATGGTTGGTTTCAGCATAATCGGCGACGGCTCAGCAGGCGATGTCTTCAAAAAAGAGACATGGCAACATATTTTTGATATCATGAACGGTAAATAAGTACAGAAACATCTGATTTCTTCAGATACTCTGGAATAAAGGAGACAAATTTCATGCTGAACGCTCAACAAATACAAGAAATCATCCCGCATCGCTATCCATTCTTGCTCGTCGATCGCATCGAAGAACTCGAAGAAGGCAAGCGCGCAGTCGGGTTAAAAAATGTTTCAATTAATGAAGACTTCTTCAATGGCCACTTCCCTGGCTATCCAGTTATGCCAGGTGTCTTAATCGTAGAAGCACTCGCTCAAGTCGGCGCAGTCGCTTTACTGAAAAAAGAAGAAAACAAAGGCCGCTTAGCATTTTTTGCAGGTATCGACAACTGCCGTTTCAAGCGTCAAGTCACACCGGGCGACACACTTCGTCTAGAAGTAGAAATTGTCCGCTTGCGTGGAACAATTGGCAAAGGAAAAGCCATCGCAACCGTTGAAGGCGAAGTAGCATGTGAAGCAGATATTACTTTCGCACTCGGACCCGTCCAAGAGCAATAACATCATTAGACCGTACAAAAAATCGAGATAATAATCATTGGAATGCCAGTTTGGCATACAGTGGGAGGGTATACTACAGCATGTTAAAGAAGCTTTCTCCAAATATAAAGAGCAGCATCACTCGTTCCATTTCCCAATCTTTTGAACAGTATATGAGTGAAATCGGCTGGTCAGCAGAAGAATACAACATCGAACAGTTTTACGCGAACTGGCGTGAATACATTACGACTAAAGCACTTTGGTACGACAAGATTCCTGACGACGTCAAAGTAGATCCTGAGTTCCATAAACAATTAGCAGAGCGCGTGGAAGAAGTATTAATCCGCATTCTCAACGATCCACCGACCGAAGAGCAGATCGCGCAAATTGAAATTTTACAACAAAATCTTGACACACATTATGATTATGGTTGTAAAGCGGAAGCTATATACGTTCAAAACGTATTAGAAACCACATCAGGTCATACGAATAATTAAAACGAATAGTTCTCTCCTTTTCGCACAAGCTATCGATGAACATACCGATATGTATGGTTCACAGCTTGTAAAAAAGGAGGGAATTTTTTTATGATCAGAAAAGCATTGCCCGTAGTTTTCGCATCCGCACTCGTTCTGACCGCGTGTAACACGAACGATGGCGCGCTACCAAACAACAACGAAACACCTATGGAAGATGTGGAACGTGACAATACGCCAAACGACAACAAGCGTATGGGTCCAGATCTCGATGGTCTTGACGACAACAATGACCGTGGCATCATGGAAAGAGAAGGCGAAGAAGTCATTGAGGATACACGCGAAGGCATCGAAAAAACTCGCGAAGGTATCGACAGAACACGCGATGAACTCATCGATGACAACAACGAAAACCGTGGCGCACGCGACGACAACACCCTAGACGGCAACATGAACGGTAACGACGCTGCTCCAGACGGCGTTTTGCGCGATGAAGATCGTAAAATGCGATGATTCCCGCCATCATAAAAACGGCCCTGCATATTCAATGCTGGGGCCGTTTTTGTGTGCGCTCTATGGGGTCTGATATCTGCTCAAACTCCGCGAGCCGCTCTATGTATCCTCCCAAGCGCTCTATCGCACGCGCCATTCGCTCAATGCACTTCGGCAAGTGCTCTATACATCCGCCTATCCGCTCAATGCCAGTATGCTAGTGCTCTATGTAGTGTCGTAACCGCTCAAACTCCGCGAGCCGCTCTATGTATCCTCCCAAGCGCTCTATCGCACGCGCCATTCGCTCAATGCACTTCGGCAAGTGCTCAATACATCCGCCTATCCGCTCAATGCCAGTATGCTAGTGCTCTATGTAGTGTCGTAACCGCTCAAACTCCGCGAGCCGCTCAATACATCCTCCCAAGCGCTCTATCGCACGCGCCATTCGCTCAATGCACTGCCGCAAGTGCTCAATACATCCGCCTATCCGCTCAATGCCAGTATGCGAGTGCTCTATGTAAGACGTTATCCGCTCAAACTCCGCGAGCCGCTCAATACATCCTCCCAAGCGCTCTATCGCACGCGCCATTCGCTCAATGCACTTCGGCAAGTGCTCTATGCATCCGCCTATCCGCTCAATGCCAGTGTACGAGTGCTCTATGTAGTGTCGTAACCGCTCAAACTCCGCGAGCCGCTCTATGTATCCTCCCAAGCGCTCTATCGCACGCGCCATTCGCTCAATGCACTTCGGCGAGTGCTCTATACATCCGCCTGTCCGCTCAATGCCAGTGTACGAGTGCTCTATGTAGCCTCGTAACCGCTCAATCCCCAGCACCCCAAAACCAAAAAAGCCACCCAAACAAGGGTAGCCCATCCATCGCAATCATCCATCCATCAAACCCCATCACAACTTCGTCATCTCATCAAGCTCCGTATCACGCTTCAACCTCGGCCGATCCCACATAGCGGTTTGGAATTGCTCGAGCAACGCATCGCCTTCCAAACCTTCATCCAGCAACTCTTCTAACAAATGTTCCGGATACTTCGATCGGACACGCTTCAAACGGCCCTTCATTAACACGGAAATCCGGTCGCCAATTTGACGCCAGTTTTCCACCGCCACATCGAACGAAGCGGGCTCGTTGCCAGGATACGAAATCACGACGCGCACGGTCAGCAACGTCTCCTCAACTTTCCACTTATCCATAATGTCCTTATGCTTGGCGTCAATGAAAAGCTCAAGCACCCACAAGCGATGACTGTTCTCCTGGTTGATGATAATGCCGTCAAACAGCGGAAAGGCAAGCACGCCGCTCTCCTGAACCACTTCCACCGAAATCATTTTAAACGTCTTCAATTCCATCACCTCGGTACAATTTTCCCAAGTATAGCATAAAAATCTCAAAATACTCGAGAATTCAAAAATGCCGTATTGCTCGTCATACAGAAATCGCATACCACCGCGAAAACCCCGAAATTCCTTCGAATGAAAATTGAAAAACCACGCCGAAAATCCTATCAAAATTCAATTTTGCCGCTTTGCCAATAAGATCCTATGTAGATTACGATAAGGGCAGCACAAAGAAAGGAGGAACCAACTCGTGAACCAAGTGGCTTTAGTAGGGCGCATCACCAAAGACCTCGTATTAAAAGAACACGCATCAGGACGTGTCAACACCACGTTCGTCCTCGCTATCAATCGCAGCTTCAAAAACGCAAACGGGGAAGTGGCAACCGACTTTGTGTTGTGCTCCGTCTGGGGACGATCCGCCGAAAACCTAGTCCGTCACTGTGGCAAGGGATCACTCGTAGGCGTCAGTGGAAGTATTCAGACCCGGAACTACGAACGCGAAGATCGGTCGAAAGTATATGTCACGGAAGTCATGTGCAATGAGATCCGCTTCTTGTCGAAATCACCAAAAACACAACACGCAAAAATGAAAACGCATTCATCTACTGAGCCCAAACGTTTTGAAGAAGCGAAACCAGCCGAAACCGCACTACCTATTTTCTAACCAGTTCCAAAACGAAAGGGGAGGGGACCAGGGCAGATCCGCCGTCGCACATCCGTTACTGATCAATTCCTGAAAAGAAATGGATGACACACAACTGAAGAGAAATGAAAAAAGAGAAAACTACACGACACTACAAGCATATTCGCCAACTAGCATGACTCGGCAGAAGCAAGAGCGGGTGGGGACCCAATCCTCTGTGATGCCGGGAGTACATTCAGCATAGGAACTGAATCAATTTTACGCCAACTCATCCGTCGCTCGTTTTGTCGGAGACCACTTCCACGAAGCGGGCTGACGGCATTACATACCCGCTCATAGAAAGGATGAAGCCCACATGCACAGCACACCTATAGTCGCGCAAAAACAAGATATCCAGCGTCTTGAAGACCAGATTGGCCAGCTGATCCGCATTATTGCCAACCTGAACGAGCGCATCAATTACCTTGAAACAATCAACACCAACCCTTTCCTCCTACCCTCCGATGTAAAATGAATACTAAAAGACCTGCATCCGATTTCGATACAGGTCCAAATGGTCAATATTAATTAAACGTCAGCAAATCCTCGAGCTCTCGATCATTGAGCTCCGTCAACCACTGACTCGAATGAATCAAATCAGCTGACAATGCCGCCTTCTCGACGAGCATCTCGTCAATCTTTTCCTCGATCGTCCCGACAGTTACAAATTTATGCACATGCACGAATTTGGTCTGCCCGATACGGTACGCACGATCCGTTGCCTGGTTCTCCACAGCCGGATTCCACCAACGGTCTGCGTGCAATACGTGATTCGCCTGCGTCAGATTCAAGCCGGTGCCCCCAGCTTTTAATGACAGGATGAAAATCGGGAATTCCCCGTTTTGGAACGCCTCGACCAATGCATCACGCTGTCCTTTTGGCATACTACCCGTCAAGAACGGCACGTCAATTCCGTGCAGCTCCGACAAGCATTGACGAATCATCTGCCCCATGCCGATATACTGCGTGAAGATCAAGCATTGCTCACCGTTCGCCGCAATCTCCGCTGCCATCGAAACGATTCGCGCCATTTTATTGGATCGCGTCGTCAACTCGGCAGCAGGGGCTGGCGGTTCTTTCAGGAATAATGCCGGATGGTTACATAATTGCTTCAAACGACTAAGCATTTTCAAGATCAAGCCTTTACGCTCAAATCCAGTCAAAGTCTCAAGTTTGAATTTCGTCTCCGAAACAAAACTCTCATACAATGCCGCTTGCTCAGGCGTCAGCGGTACATACTCATTTTGCTCGAGCTTCTCAGGCAAGTTCAAGCGCAACTCCGGATCATTCTTCGTCCGGCGCATCATGAACGGCTGAATTCGAGCACGCAATTTCCGTTTCTCCGCTTCCAAATCATCACGCTCAATCGGCACGATGAACTCTTCACTAAATTTACGGAAACTGCCGAGATACCCTTTATGAATGAAGTCGAAAATAGCCCATAACTCCGACAAACGGTTCTCGATCGGCGTACCTGTCAACGCGATATGATGTCGACCGCGTAACTTGCGGATTGCGCGAGACTGCTTCGTCTGTAAGTTTTTAATATTTTGCGCCTCATCAATAGAAACATTCGCAAACTCATACATCGACAGCATCTCGCCGTCTTGCGTGGCGGTACCATACGTCGTCAAAATAATATGCGCTTGACGCTTGTTTATGATATCCGCAAACTGTTCTTCACGCGCACGATTCGTTCCGTAATGTACATGTACTTTCAATGAAGGCGCGAAACGCTCAAGCTCCTTCTGCCAGTTACCCATAACACTCGTCGGGCAAATGATCAGCGAAGGGGAGTCCGTTTCCGGTAAATTATGCACATACAGCAAATACGCTATGAGCTGGACCGTTTTCCCAAGACCCATATCATCCGCTAACACCGCACCGAATTTATTATCACGCATGAAATGAAGCCACTCGAAACCTTCTTGCTGATACGGACGCAACTCGGCATGCAACGTCTCAGGTACCGGAACAGGCGGCAAACCTTTCTTGTCATGCAGCATATTCATCACTTTACGCAAAGACTGCTGCATCGAAAACGCTACTAACGGATCGTCTTCTTCCTCTTCGTCATAAACAGGCGCAATTTCTTCTGGCACTTCATTGAACAGCAAATCTTTCACTGTCCACTCACCGTCGTCCACTTGCTCCATCAACTCACGAATTCGTTTCAGCCACGCGGGATCCAAATGGAACCACTCGTCGCCTGCGCGGATATACTCGCGGTTCTCATCGACCATCTTCTGGAACTGATCTTTGTCGATCTTTTCCCCAGCGAGTGAAAACTGCCAATCAAACGACAACACTTGATCGAGACTTGCCGACGAACGATACGACTGCATACCGGCAGACGTCCGAATCTTCAACTTTGTCTCGGTGACAGTCTTTAACCAAGCTGGCAAAATAACCGGATAATCAAATGCCTGACAAAGCGGTAGATCTTCCTGAATGAAAATCCGCACTTGTGCATCATTTAACGGCACATGCATAAACTGTCTCGGCTCATACCATTCAACGGAACGGAAAATCCCGACCATCTCGGCTTGGCGTTCTTCAATATCTTCTGCATACGGTTTACGTTTCGCTGGCAAAGCATTTTCAATCGAGCCTGCAATTTTACCAATCGCTGGCGACCACTGTGCTCCGCGATCACTAATGAGGATCGTCTCAAGCAACCAATCCGTCTCATCGATATCCGGCTCCGTCAAACGAAGGGCTACGCGGAACGGTAACTTCGACTTCTCCGTATTCGGCCATCCGTACTGCTTGAAGTGTGGCAACAAAGCAGGGAAGTCTGCCATCGAGACACCAAGCGTCGCCATCTGTCCACGCATCGCAAGCGAGATATAGCGTCCAGCCTGCTCGGATAGATGGGTCTTGTCGAGATCAAACGACAGTCCAGACTCCGTCGCTTCAACATATGAAAACAACGCAGCGTCATTCCACAACGTTGCGGCTTCGCGAATGTCTGTCAGTACTTGTTGATCGCTTGAAGTCGCACCGGAGTATTGCACATACGGATGACTACCAGCCGAAAACAAGCGCAGTAACATGTCGATCGATACATCGAGCCAATTATCACGCTGCTCAACTAGCATGCCGTACATCGTAGGTTCATCCGAATAAAATAAATACGACACCAACATGTCCGCATCAATCTTGCGCGTTTCACCTGCGACATTTGCGGACACGACGAAGATGCCGTCCTGTCCTTCTTGTAACGTTAACTCTAATGAAAGTTGTAAGATGTTCGAATCGGTCATAGAAGTAGATTTCCTTTCTCCATCTCTTCCATCAGTGCACGCAGACGTGGAAATTGCTGGCGGACTGTATGGACATAACGGTTCCAAAATTCATTGCGACCATCGCGTTTCGCAGCAGTTTTCATTTGCTTCCACAAACGTACTGCACGGCGATAGCTATCTCGATTTTTCTCTTTGACTAATTTCAATGCTTCGGCATGCATGAGAGGGAACACCGCTTGCGAATCTTCCGCGAGTGCCGTCTTCATCGCCGAGCTATCGATCATATCGACGGATCCGCGAGTTAAATGCATAAGCGCAGCCCATTCGGCGTAACGATTACGCTCGAATAAAAACTTGCCATACGCACGACTAGCTTCCGGTCCATATGATTGGAATAGTTGATCGCGTTGCGCTTCTGAAACATCCGATAGCGCTAGTAACTCATCGATATCCTCAGCAAATGCTGAACGGTTACGCGTCGCAAGTTGCTGATAATGCTCAGCTAAATGAGGAAGCAATTGCAACATAATCGACTGCACAATATCAAAATCCTCGTCTTCCTTTGCATAGAGCGCAAATGCCAACCACTGGGGAACAGCGGTAGCGTCTAGAGTATTCAGTTCTTCATCAAGCTCGTCAAAACGTCCCGACGTCAAATAGAGAAACGCACGGAACAATGGCGCGTCTTCTGCCGTTTCCTTTTGCAGGCGTTCAATCTCCTCTGTCAATTCAGCTTCATCGGAATACAGCTCAGTATAGACAAGACGGAACGCTTCAAAACGCTTCGAGAATAAACCATCTTCGTCTATTGCGAATGAATGAATCAAATCTTTCAACTTCACATGGAATGCATCCGTCTCAAATAGACGTGATTTCGAACTAAGCTGTTTAATACCCGCTTTAATTTCGGACATTTGTTCATTAAGCCAAATCGTCAGCTGCCATTTGCCGTAATGATAGGAATCATTGGCCGATAGCTCGCTTTTTAAGAAAGGCCACGCCGCCCGTAATAACGTTAGCTGATAGTACAGCGAAAAGAGCGGCTTCCATTCCCATTCAAAAGGAGAAAGCCGCGTCTTCTGGTGTTCAATTTTTGAAGCATAATGCAAGAATCCGGTCGGTCCGTCACTCGGACTCAACTCGGTTAGCGGCTTCACTAATGCGGATAATGCGTTCAACCAAGCTTCCGGCGTCCGCTCATTGATCGACAACTGTGTCTGCACAGTTCCTGACTGGCGCCATGTATTCAGCCAATCGGATAATGAATGAAACTGCGAGTACAAATGGAAAACGACCGCGATCTGATGCGCGCACCAGTCTCCGTCGGCACAAGTGCAGTACGGTTCCATCGTCATGAAAGAAAGACGTGCGAATTCGGACTCTGTACCCGAAATATTAGCCATTAAGGATTGCTCGGTTTCCGTGTAGCGATACGCACCAATTGCGTTCATACGTACAAGTGAAGCAGCCTTGCGTATAATTTCCGCCTGTGCTGGGACAGACGGTTGAAATGTATGTTTAATATGATTCATGAATTCTTCGATTTGTGATTCGTGCATATTTGCGATACGTTCAATAGTGATGGCCACCGAATCCACTCCTTACTTAAGCATTCCTCCTATTATACCGTTTTTTTCAGTCCTTTACCACAACTTGAGGGGCATAAAAACAATCCATTTTCATTTACCTGTTTGATTATCGAACAACTGCATGAGGTTCAACATGCCTGACAGCAACAACTGGCGGTTTTCGTGGTCCAATGAATTTGCCCGTAAAATAAATTCTTTCAACAGTGGCTCGCTTTCAATTAATGATCCATACTGCGCTAGAAAACCTTTTTCATACGTGGCGGTACTGTCGAGCGTCTGATTCGAAAAAGGGCGTACCGTCTTTAACGGTTTGTCCAAAATCATCGCCAGCAACACGTCATCCGGTATATTATAAATTTTCTTTATAAGTGGCACTAAATAAATCGGGAAAACCCGTTCACTCGATTCGTATCTAGACATCGTCGCACCGTCGACTCCGAGATCCTCTGCCATCTGCTTTTGTGAAATATGTAAATACTCATCGCGGTATTCTCGTAATTGTGTTCCGAAACTCATTCTCATCACCCGTTTTTCTCGCCATCGTATAAGAAATGAATCCGGTATTTCGTGAAATTGTCATTTAAACAATGTGAATTGACGAAATGACAATTCCGAGGTTTTTCTACAAGATTATGAGAAGATTGTGATAAAAAATAGAAAGTAGGCGAAAGCGATAGAAAAAGTGCAATTGATTCTACACTTTCCACAATTACGTCACCGATTACAAAAACCAGAACCGGTTATTGCCAGTGAACTATGTTTCTTCGAGTCTCTTGAACAGTACTCCGAAAAATCCGTCCATGATCCGAATGGGAAAGTTTCATATTTGTATAACGTCACGCGTGACGAGATGATCTTCAAGCAAGTCGTCATCTCCTACACAAACAATCAAATGATCTTTTCTTACGAGAAAACAAATGTTGATGCAAGCGAACAATTACTGGAACAATTGAAAGAGGGAAACATCGAGTATCAGCCGGTGTCCAAAATCTTTCTTGTAGGGCGTGATGAATAACCTAAAAAGCCGGCGTGATTCGCCACTATGACCGTTTTCTGAAAAATTCTCTTGGTATATTAGATGCTTTCCGACTCATATCATGCACAAAATCCTCTTCAATGTGATATATTAATAATAATCGGAAAATTCAAATTACTGAGGAGGAGGGGGAAGAAATGCTAGTCGTACAGCGAATCAAGCCATTTTTCACCAGGAAAGAAGAATTCAACTTGCGCCTTGTATTCGCTTATCAATATTTCTCGATTAAGCGAAATGATGAGGTATTCCAATTCATCCCCGCAGAAGGGAAGGAAATCGTTGTCAATACGAAAAGTCTGCAGATTGAGAATTTAGGAGAAGTATTCGTCTTTCAGCGAGGAAACCGGTTTATACGGATCCCACTTTATCAATTGTTGCTAGTTTCCGATTTACATTTGCATTTGTCGACTATACTCGAAGGAGCGATGGGATTGGAAGGCCATCTACAGGAAGAGTACATGCGTGAAGCGGACGGTTTGGTGGAGAAGTTGGAGCAAGATAATTGGGAGAGAATGGTAGATTATGCACTAGAAACGAAAAACCAACTCTTGTTCAAGGAGTTGATGGAAGGACTGCGTGTCATTTGATGATCACAAGAAAACGTTAAAAACACCTCAATTGGAAGCACATTTATGTGCGTCGACGTTGAGGTGTTTTTATGTGCGTCGTGTTATACGTTTTCTCATAGTGTCAGGAAATGGAGCGCCACTACGAATAGTCCCGATCCGCCCAGGCCTAGTGCAAAGTCTTGCCATGTAAACTCAATAGTCTTCTCTAAGTTCATCGCTCATCACTCCTTTTTGTAATTAGAGCCATCCGACCCTATTACTTCCTATTATATACTATTTCTTTAGATTAGAAACATTCAGATAATTAAATGAATCTAATGGACTAGTGGTTTTTTAGTGGCAGAGGCTGACGGGTTGTTGGGTTGGGGATTTGCGCTTCGGAGGGGACGCGTTCCGAAGGGCCCGCGGTGAGCCCCCTAGTCGCTGTGCTTCTTTAGTGATCTCACCTGATCGGGCTGATCCTTCCGGAGTCGCCCCTCCTACGCTCCAATCCCTTGCAAACTGAGCGGGTGATACTAATCAAGGTTCATTGAAGTTCTGCTTGTAATCGCTTTTTCTGTTGGATTTTTACTTGAACTGAGCTAAGTTTGGATTTGGAAAAAAATACATACTATTTCTAGTGAGTGATCTACATCCATCCACTATAAAGATAGGATTGAAGCGGAAGCTGGGGCGACTCCGGGAGGATCAGCGTGAGTTCGAGACCCTGGACTGAGCTGAAAGCGAGGGAAGCGGCTCGGGCCACGCCCTCCGGAAAGCGTCCCCAACTGGAGCTTCAATCCCCCTGTACTCACAAATTCACTCTCTAACTTTATTCGACGATACTACCAATTTCTGCAACAAAACAAGACATTCGTTGCAAATTCGCCATTTTTTGATAAAGTAAGAGAGATAGAAACTGATATAATTAGTCGAATAAGTTGGAGGCAAAGGAGAAGTACATATGTATTCTACTTACGGTTACTGGCGTTCACTAGTTTATCCTGACCGGCTTGCCGTTGAAATTGGGCAAAGCACCGTCACTGGATTCAAACGCCGTGTGTTTAGCGTATTCATTTTGGGCATCATCCTGTTCGTCCTCCGCGATATGTGGGGCATGAATACAGGAACGATGACGTATATCTTGGCGAACGGTTCGCTCGATGAATTCACCATCGGCCGCATCACCGCATTAGTCGGCGCCATACTCTGGGCCATCATCTATATGTCGTTCCATTTCTGGGGCGTCGCATGGATTTTAAGTATGCTGACGAAAATTCCGTTTAAGCCATTGCTGAAGTTGCAGCTAGTGGTCACGGGGTTATTATTAATTGAAAAACTCATCAATTTCCTGGTTTTCGCGGTTGCTGGAAAAACAGCAGCAGTTTCGATTCTTTCATTCGGACCACTCGCGGTCACATTTTTGGATAATTGGTACATCATTCTTTTTGTCAATCAACTTACGATTTTCTCTGCATTGATCGTGGCGGTTCAGTATCGCTTCATCAGCTTCTCGAAAGTGGAAACGTCACTTGTCGGTGAAGAAGTTGTAGAGCATAAAGGAATCCGCAAGCACGCATTGTGGATGTTACTCGCTTTGCATGTGGTCTTTGCATTGATCACTGCGGCAGTTGGCTTTGCTCCCATCGAAAAAATGTTGAACTTGTTAATGATTGGGGGACTATAAGATGAGAACACAAAATATCATCGTGACGGTCCTCGTTACAGCGTTCCTAGCATTGAACACGTATTTGGTGTTCGCTGAAAAAAGTGTCATCCCGAAAGCGCAATACGTCGGTGAGTATGAACGACTATCTGCGGATGACTACAAGAAAGAGCTCGACAAAGAAGGGTTCATTTCACCGAAAGATTTGCATACGATCTACCTGAAAGACGACCAAACTATTGATTCATGGCTCGTTCAAGAAGGGGAGACAGTGGACTTTGGAACGGAGCTCGCTTCATTGAAAGTGGATCATATCGATTCCAAGCGCAATGAACTCGAGTCGGAACTAACCGCGTTGCAAAATCAATCGTCTTCGATTTCACAAACGATCAGTAATCTCGAGTATGAACAATCCTCAGCGGGCGGTTCGAAAAACGACAGCGATTACTACGACACAAACGACGATAAAAAAGTGCGTGTCAATTTGAATGTGGGCATTGAAGTGAGAGAAGACGGAACGTTTGCGCAAGCAATTGCGGAAGCAGAACGTGACCTCGCGGAAGTGCAGCGGAAAACGGAAATTGTTGAATCACAGCTCGCAGAAATCCCGAATGAATCTGCATTGACCAGTCCGGTTAGCGGCTATGTCGTAGCAATCAAACGTGATAGCGAGTCACCATCGATCGATATTTACAGCACGGACCAAACGATTGTCACATATGTTCTCGACAACGAATGGCCAAACGTGGAAATGGGCGCGCCGGTTACAATCCAGCATGACTCGATTCACACACCGTTCACACCGAAAGTTGATCCGAATCAACAACCAGAAGATCAAGTGGAACCTGTAGAACCAGAAGGTATGGAAGACGGAACGAGCAGTACGAAAGGTAAATCCGTAGCGTCTCTATCTGCTGACGGCGTACCACCAAGCACCGTACCGTACGATGATCCGAAAACGGAAATCGACGGAACAGATGCAGAACCGCCAGCCGTTAATTCAAACGATGGATCAAATGCTCCGGAAGAAAATTTCGACGGCACATCCGGAAACCCGGACGGCTCAGTTGATAAGCCGGATGCACCGGTATCTACACCAGACAGCAGCATCGACAGTTCGAATAATAATTCAGGTACGGAAAACAAACCAGATACGGAGACAGCGCCAACTACAGAGACTCCGAATACGGATAGCACGACCAATCCCGATGCAACACCTGAAGCTACGCCGAATCCAGATGATGCAACAACAAATCCTGATGGAACAATCACGAACCCGGATGGCACTATTTCCAATCCAGAAGTAAACGATTCTCCTGAAGGTAAACCTGCTTTAACGAATAAAGAAAAGAAACTAGCAGAAGTCCAAGAACGCATCACACCGGACTATCCGAATGACATTTCGACCATTAATGGAGTCATCGTATCGGTATCCAAAGTGCCTGCGAAAGAAGACGAATGGCTAGAAGCGTATAAAGCCTTAGGCAATACACAAAAAGACAATCCACTAGCATATTACGAAGTACGCGTTGCACCGTACGACGAGCAAATGAACTTGCCGTTCGGCACAAACGTCAACACGTTTATTCAAACGAACGAAGCCAACCAAGTGGTGAGTGTTAAAACGAACTGGCTAACAGATAAATACGAGAACAATGCAAAAGTATGGACGCTAGACAACAACGGACGAGCAGTCCAAAACATCGTCGACGCACCATTCACATCCCTTGATCGAACAGTCCTCGCAACAGGCGTCGAACCAGGAATGGTCGCATTGCACAACGAAGATCTGGACAGCAGTCTCGAGCACCAATCTGTCTTCCACCCACTTCCGCTCTATCTACCGGAATGGAATAAATGGAAAACGACACCTTGGCAAAACTATGTACGCTATTTAATTAAACGATAAAAAACTGCCCTTTAGGGGCAGTTTTTTTCGTTTATTGTGGTGGTTTGATCACGTGGACATTGAACTAAATTAAGCAAGGCGAAGCCGCCGCTGTGCCGCGCTCAAACTTTTCTTTAAACGCTCTATATAAGTTGTTATCCGCTCAATCCCCACGCCCGCTCGCTCTATATGGCCATCAATCCGCTCTATTAAAACGAACCAGCGCTCTATCAAGCCAATAAACCGCTCACAACCCCTAAAATCCACATGACTAAAGACATATTTTTAAACAAATACACACTGGAAACCTCCATTTAACCCCTGAGTTTTGAATTCTCCTCAACAAAACCACCCCAAAATCTAATTTCACCCCTAAAAATCCACTCAAAATCGAATTTCTCCCAATACTTCCCAACAACTCACACTCTTGCTACAATGAATACACGCCCCACAATCCATAATAGGGAGGTGAAACAACATACTCTACAAAACGCGCACGATTCCCAAATTGATCATCGGTCAACAGGCGCTTCTCAAACGCTTGCCTGTCAATCACGACAAGTACGAAAAAATCCGCACCGACTTCTACAACGGCAAAGCGGGCTTCGGAGGGGAGAGGGAATTCGACTATCAGTTACGAGACTTCATTCCGCCGTATCCGCACGCCATCCTCCACGACATTTTCCTGAAACACGAGCATGCCTATTTCCAAATCGATTCCATCTTGATTACCCCAAGTGTGATTATTCTGTTCGAAATTAAAAACATCGCAGGTAAATTACACATCAAACAAAACCCGACACAATTCATTCGCGAATCAATCAACGGGGAACGCACCGTTTTAAGAAGCCCGATCGAAGAAATGGAACGCAAAAAACACTACTTCGGCAGCTGGCTAAAAGCACGCAACATCGACATCCCCCTCGTCGACTACATCGTCTTCGCTTACCAAAACGAACTCACCATTGAAAACACATCATCCCATCGGCTCGTATTCTCTTATGAAATTCCCAATCGTTTAAGGAATTTAGAAATGAAAGAAGATATTTTAAACGCCAATCAAATCAAGAAGTTAGCGAATGAACTCTTAAAGACACACCGCCACTACGATCCGTTTCCACTGATCGATAAATATGCACTTTCCATAAAAGATCTAGCAAGTGGTGTCACGTGCTCGAATTGCGAGCAATTAACGATGCTGTGGCGGACTAGAAGTTGGCAATGCCGTGCGTGTGGCCAAATCGATCGCCACGCCCATCATGCCACGCTAGCGGAATGGTATTGCATTGGCGGCGCGCAACTCACGAATCGGCAATTCCGCCACTTTACCAACATCCACTCCCGCCACATAGCGAAACGAATGCTAGCCAACCCCTTCACAGAAATGACCGGTAAAAAGCGCAACGCCATCTACCAACTCTCTCCGAGACTTCTCCAAACAGAAAAGCTGAATTTGTAAAGCAATCAAACCAGCGCATAAGCTTTCCATGCGCTGGCTTCTTAATGAAAAACATTGTGCGTGCTCAATATTTTTCTCTATCCGCTCAATCTCCAAGCCGATCCGCTCTATCCAACCCACTCAATGCTCTATCCATCCAATCAAACGCTCTATCCAGACAGAACACCGCTCTATGAAGTCGAAAATCCGCTCATACCCATCGGCCAACCGCTCATAAGGGGACCCTGCTCTCCTAAACTCCAGCACGCTCAATGTTTCCCGCTATCCGCTCAATCTCCAAGCCGATCCGCTCTATCCAACCCACTCAATGCTCTATCCACCCAATTAAACGTTCTATCCAGACAGAACTCCGCTCTATGAAGTCGAAAATCCGCTCATACCCATCGGCCAACCGCTCGTGAGGGGACCCTGCTCTCCTAAACTCCAGCACGCTCAATGTTTCCCGCTATCCGCTCAATCTTCACGTCGATCCGCTCTATCCAACCCACTCAATGCTCTATCCACCCAATTAAACGCTCTATCCAGACAGAACTCCGCTCTATGAAGTCGAAAATCCGCTCATACCCATCGGCCAACCGCTCATAAGGTGACGCTGCTCTCCTAAACTCCTGCACGCTCAATGTTTCTCGCTATCCGCTCAATCTTCACGTCGATCCGCTCTATCCAACCCACTCAATGCTCTATCCCCCCATTCAAACGCTCTATCAAGCTAGTAATCCGCTCAATCCGGACAAATATCCGCTCATACCGACCACCCAACCGCTCATAAACCAGCCTCACATCCACCCCCAATCGACAAAAAGCAAAATCATCTAACATATTTCACCAATACCCCTACCAAAACACCTGCCAAATCCCGTATACTTTAACAAAAGGAGGACGTTTATATGAGTCTAGTTAATAACAAAATATTATTCTTAAGTACTATAGCTACGACGGTCGCGGTATCTGCAATGGGAATCGCTAATCCTGTACCGGTTGAAGCCGCGAAGGCCGTGACTTTTAAAGACGTGCCCGAGAAACATTATGCCTACGATGCCGTTACGTATATGGCAGCCAATGACATCATTAAAGGGTATGCCGACAATACATATCGTCTGAACAAACCGGTCACGCGAGCTCAGGCGGCCAAGATGATTGCGGTTTCCATTGGGGCGAAACCAAGCCATGCGTATAAAATGGATTTTAAGGATGTAACGAAAGACAATGGGTCGTATGAGCATATCCGCGCGTTGACACAGCGGGGCTTGTTTAAGAACGCGGAGAAATTCAATCCGAATAAACCACTAACTCGCGGACAAATGGCGAAACTATTAGTCCTTGGCTATCACATCGTCACGGATGATAATGATTTTATTATTTTTGATGATGTCCATAAGAGCAGTGGGGCATATGAATACATTATTACGATTGCCGAGCTCAATATCACTACGACGCGTCCGGGTGGGAAGTTCAATCCAAATGACCCAGTCACGCGTGGCCAAATGGCGGCATTCTTGTACCGCACGATGCAATTTGATGAAAATCGCAAAAGTGGATTGATTACGTATGATAATCAAAAGAAGGGTTATGTCGATAAAGATAAAAATTTGATTAAGCCGAATCCTGATAATCAAAAACCGGCACCTGAAAAGCCAAAGCCAGTACCACCGAAGCCAGCACCTGAAAAACCGAAACCAGTACCACCAAAGCCAACTCCAAAACCACCAGCGCCAAAACCGACACCTGTACCGCCTAAACCAGAACCGGTGCAGCCTTCATTAGCGGCACAGTCAATCATCAATGTGAACCTTAAAAGAAAAGACGCCAAAGTTGGCAATTTGCTAGCGGATCCCGCACTCAACCGAATTGCTAGTGCAAGAGCAGAAGATTTAGCGAAACTTGGAGAACTGTCGCATATCACGCCAACATACGGAACGACTGAGGAATTGCTTGGGAAGTTCGACTATAGCTGGACGGCATTCGGTGAAAATATTGGTGGAGGATTCACTGACGCGATGGAAATCACCAATGCTTGGTTAGGGTCGCCTGCGCATAAGGAGAATCTCCTAAGTCCGGTATTTACGCATATGGGAGCAGGCACGGCACCCGATCCAGATGGTAAAATCTATTGGGTGACACTATATTCGAAAAAATAATTATAGTTAGCCGCTTAACCGCTGGTGTATAGGGTATAGTGAAAAGATACATACTTTTACCAACCCCACCGAATAAAGGAGGAAGCGCAATGAAACAAACCCTTATTGCAGTAGTAGCTATTTTCGCCTGGCTCTGCATAACACCCGTCACCGAAGCCGCGACTCTTGACGAAGTGAAAGAAATTGTCGATTTGTACTATTATGGCGACCAGCCTACTAATCTTCGCAGTGCGAGAAATGTCACCGAAGTCGTACGTCAGCTCGATGAATACTCGGTGTACATGACGCCAGCTGAATATAATGAGTATCTCAATCAATACGCAAGCGTCAAAGCACCCACGCAAGTCGCAGCTATCCCGGCGCCGTACAATCAAGATAATGTGAGTTCACATATGATGTACGGAAACGTCGGGTATTTGAAAATCAAGACGTTCTCAGCTCATTTACAAGAAGACGTCAACGCCCACTGGGGACGTTTGAAAGCGGCAGGAGCGGAGAGATTAATTCTCGACTTACGTTTTAATGGTGGCGGCTACGTAGACAGCGCCGAACAATTACTTGGCTTCTTCCCGAAAGTAAAAGAAGCGTACAAATTGCAAACGCGCATGGGTACACAATCAGGTAACGTCGTCCCAGCGAAAAATCAATTCCCAGTAGACACATACGTACTCGTCAACCGCTACTCAGCGTCCGCTTCTGAAATTGTGGCAGTCAGCCTCAAAGACCAAAGCGCAGCGAACGTAGTAGGGGAGACGACAAAAGGAAAAGGTAGCGTCCAGTCGTTATTCGAATTAGAAAACGGCGGCGCACTAAAACTTACAACCGGTCACTACACAGGACCTAAAGGAACGCCCGTACAACATAAAGGCGTCGAGCCGAATATCAAAATGAAATCAGGCACAGAGCATACAGGTATGCACAAACGTCTTGTCACATCAGACTTAGTTGCAAAAGGTTATAAGTTGACCAAAGGACCAACTGACGTACCGCAATCAAAAGTATTCAATGTAGAGTTCACGCAAAAAATGAACTTCGGTCCAGCGAAAAGTTTTAACAAGATGGAACTTGTGAAGTTCGGAAGCGTCTCAATACAAACGGCTAAAAAAGCTAGTGATGAGAAAACGATGACGATCCAGCCAGCGAGACCGATGGCGCTTGGGGCTGAGTATATGCTCGTAGTTCACCCGGGCATAGCAGGGGCTAACGGGTTGAATGTGGTGAAGGGGACGTATACACCTTATACCGTGCAAGTGCGAGCTAAATAAGTTGGTCGTAATGAATGGAAGTTGGTATACTGTATAGATAGAATAGATTTAAACCTTATGTACTTCTATTAGATGGAGTGACGGATAAGGCAACGTGGATCGACGCTGCAGGCGGACGCTTTCCCATGGGCTCGCGGTGAGCCAACCAGTTCGCTACGCTCTCTTTGGTTGTCTCACCTGATCGAGCTGATCCATCGGGAGAGCCGTTACGAAGAACGGCTTTTGCGAGTGTAAGCGCAGCGTTAGGAGCACATCTTTGCACTCGCCGCCTTCCGCTTACGATCCACTGTGTATTCTTTTGGAGTTTTTGAGGAAGAGCGTAAATACTAGTGTACTCTATCATTTTTAAAGCAACTATTAAAATCCAGGGATGAAGAGATTCATCCTTTCTCTTTGAGTTTAAATGTATTGAGATCTTGAACTGAAGACCTCGACACAAAGAAAAAAGGGGTAGCTTTGTGCCACCACACTGTAAGTAGGATCGGAACGAAAGGCGGCGACTCCCGCGGGAATAGCATGAGCCTTGAGACCCCGCAGGGAGCAAAGCGGACGAGGAGGCTCAAGCCATGCCCGCAGGAAAGCGTCCGCCTGTAGTGCAGATCCAATACCCAATCCAAAGTCTACCCAGGCTTTTACTAACCACAACCTAAATTAAGAAAGCGAAGGTATCATACACTATGGAAAAGAAATTATGCGTAGTAGGCCTAGGTTATATCGGCCTCCCAACTGCCGTCATGTTTGCAAACAGCGGCCTGCAAGTACACGGCGTCGACCGTAACGAACGCGTCGTCAATCTCATCAACAACAAACAACTACATATAGAAGAAAACGGCCTGCAAGAGCGTTTGGAGAAAGCCGTAGACGCAGGACACTTCCAAGCATCGACTACACCAGTAGAAGCAGATGTCTACATCATCGCGGTCCCGTCACCGATCAACCCGGACAACACAGCGAACTTGGAATTCATCCGTGCGGCAACCGCATCGATTGTGCCATTCGTCAAAAAAGGCGCGCTGGTGATCTTGGAATCAACAGTCCCACCAAAGACTGTCGAAAACATTATGTTGCCTGAATTACGTAAAACGGATCTAATCATCGGTGAAGAGCTATTTGTCTCTCACTCACCTGAACGCGTCATTCCAGGTAAGATCTTCGAAGAACTCGTCAACAACGACCGTATCGTTGGCGGAATCAATGCGAAGTCAGCAGAAATGACGAAAGATCTTTACAAAGTGTTCGTCAAAGGAACGATCCATCTAACGGACGCTACTACAGCAGAACTCGTTAAAGTCATGGAAAACACGTACCGCGACGTAAACATTGCATTCGCAAATGAACTAGCAAAAATAGCAGAAGGTATCGACGTAGACATTTGGGAAGCAATTAAGTTTGCAAACTTCCACCCACGCGTCAATATCCATACACCAGGTCCAGGCGTCGGCGGTCACTGTATCGCAGTCGATCCATGGTTCTTAGTGGAACTAGCACCTGAAAAAGCGGACATCATCAAAAAAGCACGTCTAACAAACGATGGTATGCCAATGTATACGGCGAAGCGCGCACAGCGTTTGCTACAGGAATACCATATCGAAAACGGTAAAGTGGCGGTTCTTGGTCTTGCGTTCAAAGGCAACGTCGACGACATGCGCGAAAGCCCATCAACGAAAGTCATTGATTCACTGCTAGAACTTGGTCTTGACGTCGTATCATTCGATCCGCATATCAAGGAATTACAACATTCGACGCAAGTTGCTACACTTGAAGAAGCAATCGGTACTGCTGATCTTCTTCTATTAACTACAGACCATGACCAATTCAAGGAATTGAATCCAGCAGAGTTGCAGACGAAGCAGCCGAGACCGATCATGTTGGATACGAAAAATGCTCTCCAAGCAGATAAATGGGAGCAAGCGGAATATCGCTTCTTCAAATTAGGAGATGGCAAAAAAGAGGGGCAGCTATATAAATGAAAGAAGAAATACTAGGCGTCTCCGTCAACACCGAGAACTACGATGACCTCATTCCAAAAGTCTTTGAGAATATCGAAGCAGGAAAGAAATCACTCATCGTGGCGATCAATCCGGAAAAGCTCATGAAAGCAAAAGAAGATCCAGAGCTGAAAGCATTACTTAACCGAGCGGAATTTCAAATTCCGGATGGCATTGGCGTAATTCTCGCATCTAAGCTAAAAAAAGGTCAGATCCGATCTCGTGTTACAGGAATCGACATGATGGACCGTGTCGTACAAGAAGCAGCAGTGCGAGGAAAACGTATTTTCCTCTACGGCGCGAAACCTGGAGTGGCGGAAGAAGCAGCAGCAAAATTACAAGAGATGCATCCGAACATTCAAATCGCCGGTGTTCAGCACGGCTATGAAAAAGATGTACAAGTCGTACTCGACACGATTAACCAAGCGAAACCAGATATACTGTTCGTCGCAATGGGTTCACCGAAGCAAGAACAGTGGATTGAACAACACCGCGATCAGCTACATCCGGTAGTATTCCAAGGAGTAGGTGGATCCTTCGATGTGCTAGCAGGGAATATTAAAAGAGCGCCGGCAGCATTCCAAAAAGCAGGTGCTGAGTGGCTATATCGATTGTTGCTTGAACCAAGTCGGATCAAGCGTCAGATGAACTTGCCGAAGTTTTTGGTTGAGGTATATAAGAAGAAGTAAGAACCGGATTAGGTGTTTTTCACTCTAAGTGGGGGATGAATCGGGAGGATAGGTTTTCCCCTCCCGTTCCTCTTACATATTCACTACCCTAGCTATATTACTATCTTGTAATCTAGTTAAGTTAATGATAGAATCACACTTGTAAGAATAATTTCCTCATTGTATATAGCACAATATGTGCAAAGCGTTACGGTTGGTTGACCGCAAACAAAAAAGCTTGAACAGTTCCCATCTGTTCGAGCTTTTTTGTTTGTTTAAAAACATATGTATTGCTAAATAACTATATCGAGCAATACATAAAAAGATATTAATATTTCTATAGACTATTTATCCGATAGAATATGAGTCGAATTACTTGGAAAAACTCACTATTAGACTATCATGTGTACTAATATTTAATTGACTTTCAGCTTGTTCTTATCTATACTTTAATATGTAATGCCTACTACTTTCATACATAGGTAGTAACTGGCAAAAACAGAATCATCAAGGAGGAAATTATTTAATGGCTAACCAACCAACGAAATATCGCAAGTTTGTAGTAGGGGCTGCTTCAGCTGCACTAGTAGCATCAGCAGTAGCACCAGTTGCATTCGCGGCTGAATTTACAGATGTAAAAGACAACAACTCACACAAGGCGGCAATCGACGCACTTTCTGACGCTGGTGTAATCTCAGGATATCCAGACGGAACGTTCCAACCGAACAAAACTCTTACACGTTCTGACGTTGCAAAGTTAATGGGTAAATGGTTGATCGCACAAGGATATAAAGTGCCAACTGATTACAAAACTAACCCACGTTTCACAGATTTAACTTCTAAATCTAATGATGAGCTTCTACAAATGGCTGCAATAGTAAAAGACAACGGCGTATTCAACGGTAACGATGGTAAGCTTTTACCAGCTGACAACATTACTCGTGAAAACATGGCTGTTGTATTAGTGCGTGCTTTAAACACACTAAATGACTTCGACCTAGTTGCTTATGTAAAAGAGCAAGACTGGAAAAAGGATGTTACAGATCTTAATAAAGCAAAAGCTGAAGCACGTCCGGCTATTGACGTATTAGACTTCTTCGATATCACAAACCCAGCTGCACCAGTATTCAACCCAAAAAATACAACAACTCGTGGACAGTTCGCATCATTCCTTTACAAGGCAGCAGAAACGAACTATGACGAAGTGAAAGCTGAAGATATTAAAGTTGCATCTGCAAAGGCAACAGATTCTAAAACAATCACAGTTACATTTAACAACGCTGTGAAGGACACTTCAAAAGCTAACGTTGAATTGCTTCGCGGGACGTTCAAGCAAAATGCTACAGTTAAATGGGCTGACGATAAGAAATCTGTAACTTTAGAAGTTCCTGGACAACTTCAGACTGCAGATTACACAGTGAACATCACTGGCTTAACTGAAAAACCACTTACTAACACAGTTAAAGTAGAAGCACAAAAAGTTGATTCTATCGAAATCTTGGATGATTTGGCAGTACTAAGTGCTGATGGCAAAAAAGCTACAGTATCATTCATCGTAAAAGATCAATATGGTGTAGATGTCACTACAAACTCTAATTTCAAGGTCACTACTGGGGATACTGATAATCAGAAGATTGTAGGAAATACAGTAGAAATTACAAACGGAACATCTGAAATTAAAGCGGATTCAAAAGTTCCAGTAGTACTAATTCATCAAGCAACAGGCGTTACAGCAACTAAAGTTGTAACTGTTTCTAAAGCATCAGCAGTAATGGAAATTGGTGTTAAAGGAATCTATGATGAAAAAGGTAATACAGTAACGTTGAATGAAGATACAACAGGTAAACAATACCTAGTGCTTAACTTGGTTGACCAATACGGAAAGAAAGTTACAGATGCAAAAGCTGTTGAAAAAATGATCGTAACTAATACTAATTCAAGCGTATTAACACTAGCAGCGAAGCCTGAAATCAAGAAAATCGGTAACGCTAACGAAGCAGTTGTAGAAATCTCTGACATTAAGAAAGCTGGCGCTACAAAAGCTATCCTAATTTCTTCTGCAAATGGAGCTACAGCTAACTTCGATATCGCAGTTGCTGAAACTACACGCACAGACGCTGTTGCATTATCAAACCCTGAAAATGCAATCCTTGGTGAAGACGTTCTACTTCCACTATCTGTACAAGATAAAGAAGGAAAACAAATCACGGATCTAAAAGTATTGAAAGCTGCAGTTAAAGGAATCAGCGTTACAAATGGTGAAGTTGTTGTTAAAGACGGCAAAACATTCGTAAAAGCAGATACTGTAAACAAAAAAGCAGGAGACTACGTAACGGTACTAGTTATCTCTTCTACTAATAAAACTGCTTCAGTTAACGTGAAATTGGAAGCTGCTGCAGTACCGACAATCATTACTGGCGTTAAATCTCCACTAGTGGTTAAAGGAACTAAAACTGTAACAGCATCTGATTTAATCGTTAAAGATCAGTATGGCCGTGACCTTGCAGCTGCAAAAGTTGGAGATTTCACAGTTGAGCAAGTGAATACAAACTCAGATATCCTTTCAGTAAGCGGCAAAGACATTACTGGTAAGAAAAACGGATCTGACAAAGTAAAAATCCAATTAGCTGGTAAGCCAGATTCAGCAATTGAAGTATCTGTTCAAGTAACTGACGGTAAAGAGTTCAAATCTTATGAAGTAAAAGAATTAGGACTTCTTGATGTTAAAGCTGAAAAAGCAAACCCATTAGCAATTTCCGGTGTACTTGCAGATGGCGGTAAAGTAGCACTTAATGCTAATGATTACAAAGCAACTACAAACATTTCTGGAGTAAAAGTTGTAGATGGCAAATTAAGTGTTGCAGCTAAAGATCTTGAAGCTGTATTTACAGTTGACGGTAAAAAAGTTTCTGAGCGTGATGTTAAAGTGACATTCACAATCAACAACGACGGTTCAACAGTAGAACAGACGTACAAGATTTCTAATGCAGCTCCAGTAGTAAAAGACTTCATCTTCACTTCAGAACAATCTAATGTAGAAGTGGCGAAAGAAATCACTATGCCTGTAGATGCAAAAGGTACTTTCACTATTGCAACTGCAATGCAAAATGACAAGGTTATCCAAGTGGTAACAACTGATCAGTTCGGAGCGAAAGTTCTTAAAGCGACTCCTGATACAGCTAAGGTAACAATCGTACCTGCAAACGCTTCTGAAGTGAACATCACAAATAACGGTACGTATGCAGCTCAAGCACAATTGGCTGATAATGTATCTAAAGCTGAGTTAACTGTAAAAGTTAATATCGGTGGAATTACTAAAGAAGTAAAAGTAAACTTGACTCCTCAATAAAACTAAACGAAACGTTACTATATAAGCTAGTGTACTAGCGAAATTAGTGGAATTTGACCTCATAGACTATACTTTAATTAGTTTTTGTTCTATGAGGTCATTATTCTAACTGTTATGTTCCAATTATTCGGTGAAGTTCCGATTCTTGCCAAACAGTCTATATGCAAGTGCCTAATCCTCCTGGGTCCAGTGATGCGCTGAATTCGCAAAAGGGACTAAGTCAGGTGAAGTCGTACTCAGTCGAACTGAGGCGGGGCTCTTTAAAAGGCAACTACGGTCAGGAAGACGAATCCGTGTAGGCAGGGTGAGGTAGTGGGTGTCGCGAAATTAAGCTAGGGGTTCGGCACTCATCCTATGATCTGAAATGGTAATAGGAGATTAGTATAATTGACTGTTAAACTAGTCTTTCTCACGCCTGGATAGTGGAGACCTACGGTTGTCAAAACAAGGGATGGACGTAACGGAACGTTTGAAGTCTTGTCGGAAGAGGTGTTTCAGCACCGAAGATGCCGGTAAGATGGCAGCGGGTTCATAGTAGTGTCGATCGTCAGCCGTTTGGACTTGCATGGTAACATGTGAGGAGGATAAAACTGGCGGGAGCGAAGGAACCTAGTCAGTGGTAGTTATTCTAATAAGCTTATTTCCCCAAATCTAAGCTTTGTAAATGCAATAGAGCCCAATCAGTATTTTCTGATTGGGCTTTACTGTTACATAATTTATAGGCATATACGCATTAATTGTCTATTCCGGGTAGGGTACACGATGAAACAGTCAATAAATTAGAGTGTCAAAACTGCTGACACACTCGGTATACGATCAAAATCTCCTTACAGCATTATTGGTCGCGGGAGTCGGGAAAAGCGATGTGCAACTAAAATCGATGCTTTTTCTACTAAAGTAAAGACTTTATTAAAGAATCAGCCTTCTGATCGTTCACACGGTTAGAAGGCTGATTGATATTATCAAACATAAAACACAAAAGTAAGCGCTACCATAGGCGGTATTATCTACTTTGATAATAAAAAGTAAAAGTAGCACATTAACTCGTTACTTTGCTCATGTTTTCTTCGGGTATCGAAAGAATCAATTTCGTATTAAAACAAACAATTCTTTATATTGTTATTGTAAATAAATATGGATGTACTATACTTGTTTTGGGGAAGTAAGATAATACTGGAAATAAACTGACGGCACGCCGTATGCGATCAAAGTCGCTTGTGCGGTGTAGGCCCTATCGAAAGCCGCTTGAAGCGGTATAAGACGGGAATAGCGAGGAAGCAAATGCAATAAAGAACTTCATTAAAGCGTTTAATGTAAACTCAGCATTCGCTGATACGGAAGCGCTTACAAAAATGGGTCCTAGAGTAACGGGGACACAAGCAGAGAAAGACGCATTTAAAATGATTGCTGACCGTCTAAATGAATACGGTTACAAAGTAGAACGACAAGAGTTTGACCTACCTGAAAAGAAAGAATCGGTGTTTACACTTGGGGATAGCCTGATTGCGAGTGCAGTAGCGAATAATTCCGTAGCGACAGACGCTAACGGTGTGACGGCACCTCTATACTTTGCGGAGTTTGGAGAAGAATCCGATTTCAAACCAGAAGCAGTAGGTAAAATCGCGTTGATCGCAAGAGGTGGAGGCGTAACGTTCCAAGATAAAGTGAATCGTGCGCAAAATGCTGGTGCTGTAGGTGTAATTATTTATGACAACGCAGAAAAAGAAACACCATTGAGTTATTCTGCAACATCTACCATTCCGGCACTTGGGATTACAAAAGCACAAGGTGAAGCGCTGAAGGAGAATTCTACTGACAATGTGAATATCAAGGTCAATGTGTTAGGAAAAGAGACTTCAGAAAATATCATTGCGACGAAATATCCGGCTAACGGTAGTAAAAACAGCGAAATAGTTTATATTTCAGCGCATGTTGACAGCGTCCCGGGTGCGCCAGGAGCGAATGACAATGCGGCAGGTACAGCGGCGGCGCTCGAGTTGGCACGCGTGTTAAAGGATCAGCCGTTAGACAAGGAACTTCGTATTGCATTTGTCGGTGCTGAAGAGATTGGTCTGGTGGGTGCAAGAGTATATGCACAATCACTAAGTGCTGGAGATGTCTCTCGTAGTATTGCAAACTTCAATATGGATATGGTGGCGACAGCATGGGAACCTGCAACAGCTATCTATACGAATACGGTAGATGGTAAACCGAACTTGGTTACGGAATCAGCAAACAAAGTAGCTAAAATTATTGGTACGCCATCAGAGCTTGTGTTGTTCAAACGTGGATCTTCGGACCATGTGGCATTCCACGAAGTTGATATTGCGGCAGCAAACTTTATCAGAAGAGAGCCTGGAACACACAACTTGGAGCCGTACTATCATAATGAGACTGATGTGATGGAACACGTGAGTAAGGATCGACTAAAAGAAATGATCGATTTAGTTGGTGGAGCAGTTTATAGCGTAGTTAGACAGCAGAAGTAAATTGGTTTTATAGGTAGGTTTAGAAGAAGTCTTCTAGTCGTGCATGAACGATTGGGAGACTTCTTTATATTCGAGATTACTTGTACAATCCGTGAAACAGTCTATTCTTTACGATAGTCAGTAGTTAGGAACTATCTTTAGCATGGGTATGCCTTTCTGGAATTTCTTTATATACGTTTAGGTTGAGTTCTGAGTAAACTAAATAGTCAATTATTATCATTGCTTGTTTCCAATCTATTGTAATAGAGTAAGGATAGGGGAAATAAAGTGTAGAAAACTGCCGCTGATGGCACGCCGTATGCGATCAAAGTCGCTTGTACGGTGTAGACCTGTATGAAAGCTGCGAGTATGCAGTATAAGGCAGGAATAGCAAAGATCAAACGGTGAATGGAAGCGCGTTTTCAGGTACGGAAAGTACTCCGAAAGTGTATCCAGGTAATGTAACGGTTTCTGTCACGGATATGGATAGCTTGGAAAATGCTATTGTAGGGGGGGATCTCATTCTAACCGGTACTGCTGGAGAGTCACTATCATTCTCCAACATTCAGGTCGGAGGCAATCTAGATGTATCAAATCTGGATGGAGATTTGTTTAATTTTGACGGTGTAGATGTCAAAGGCGATACCATTTTGTAAGTACCAAACAAAGCCTTCTGTATTTCAGAAGGCTTTATCTATCTACCTAACTAATGAAATCGAGGTGTGGTAATTGAAAGGTAAAAAAGTATTGCGTATGAGCCTGATGTTTATCTTGGTGTTTAGCTTGGTCTTGCCGACGACTCCAATGGTACAAGCTGCGACCGGAGCAACAATCGCTGTAAAATCGGGAACTATCACAGTTGAAGAGGCGCGAGCGAATAATGAAGGAACTGCGACCGTCTCTGGATATATTGTAGGGTTTGTTGTATCTGCGACAAATGTTGTACCAGTTGCAACGGGAGATACGAACATAGCCATTGCAAGTAAAGCGGGTGAAACGGACGTTACGAAGATGTTGTTTGTTCAGCTTCCAACTAATTTACGCAGTGAATGGGGCTTGCAAACAAATCCTGATTTAGTAGGACAGCAAGTTCTTGTAACAGGTAATTTGAAAGCGTACTTCACCAGTCCTGGATTAAAAGATACATCTGCCATCACTTTCGCAGATGCCCAACCAGAACCGGAACCAGTGGAAGTCATTAGTATTGCAGCTGCTCGTGCTAAGTCGATCGGCGAAACGGTTTCAGTGAAAGGAACAGTTACTGCTCGACTGAAAAACTCCATCACGATTCAAGATGGCGAGGCAGGTGTCACGCTACGTCCTACTAGCTTAGATGCGCAAATAGGCGATAAAGTAACAGTTGTCGGGAAAGTGGCTGAATATAAAAACTTACTGCAGATTGACGGAGCACAGCTAGTGGAGAAGACCGCAGGCGCAGTACCGGAAGCAAAAGTACTCACAGGTGACGCTGTTGGAGAAGCGGTAGAATCTCAATTGGTCACAGTGAATAATCTTACGCTTTCCGATAAAGAAGCGGGACCAGGCTGGGCGAACTTTGCTGCAACAGACGGTAAGGGAGACTTGCTCGTTCGGGACGAAAACGACGACTTAGGCTTAGAAGCAGGGATGACCTATGACTCGGTGACAGGTATCGTTCAGCAATTTGAAGATAGCTATCAGCTCATCCCACGGGATGAGCTCGATATCGTAGCAGATGTTACGGTAGTGAGACCAGTCGGAGCGAGTCCCGGTAGTGGAACATTTGTAGAAAACGTAGAAGTGTCGTTGAAAACGAGAGAGTCGGATGCAACGATCTACTACACGTTGGATGGATCAGCACCCACAATTAATTCGAAGAAATATACAGGGCCATTCCAATTAACGAAAGATACACAACTACAAACGATGGCAGTAACACGTGATGGCCGTACGAGTGTAGTTCAAGTGTATGATTATACGATTACAGATGCATTACGCATCCATGATATTCAAGGCGAAGGCCATGAGTCTCCGCTTAATGGAAGTGCGGTCGAGGGAATCGAAGGAATTGTGACCTATAAATTTGTATTGTCGGGTTCTACGTATTATCACATCCAAACGCCAGACAACGAGCGTGACGGCAATTTGAAAACGTCGGAAGCGATTGTGTTGTATAGCGGGCGTGATGCGTGGAATTTAAATACGGGTGATTTAGTTGAAGTGGATGGACAAGTAAGTGAGTACGCCATTGACGGATATGCCGATCGTCAGCAAACAGATTTAAAAACTACACAGATAAATGTACGTGAAGATCAGGGCGGTCAAGTCCGTGTAGTCAAGAGGAATGTGGAACTCCCTGAACCGTTTGTAATTAATGAAAGCAATTTACCAACAGATGCCGTACTAAGTGAAGGTCTAAAAGAATTTGATATTGAAACATATGCAGGGGATTTCTGGGAAAGCCGTGAAGCAATGCGTGTCGAAGTGGGCGATATAAAGTCGTTAGGCCCCCAACAACACGGTGACCTAACGACTGTCCTAGAAAGTCGTAAAACCGAAACGAAAAGCGGTGGCGTTCTTTTAAAGAAAGATCAACCGAATGCAGATTTGATTCAATTCCGTTTAGAACCGAACGATGAAGCGAGAAACTTCGAAGTGGCGACAGGTGATAAATTCAAAGGGCCGATCGTCGGAGTAGTAGGCTATTCATTCCAGAACTACAAGATTTACGTAGATTATGGAGAAATGAAAAAGAAATTTGTTAAAGGAGATGCGGTTCCTGAGACGACTACGATTGTGAAGAATAACAAAAAGCTGACAATCGCTTCGTACAACTTGGAAAACTTCTCGAACAACAAGAGCACGACATCTAATGATAAAACACAAAAACTAGCACGTGCATTTGCGAAGGATATGCATAGCCCCGCCATTGTAGGGGTAACAGAAGTGCAAGATAACAACGGTCCGGATGCTGGCGGTCCTGAAGCGAATGAAAGTTATGAGCGCTTGATCGATGCGATTGTTACAGCGGGAGGCGTTCAGTACGAGTATGTCAACATCGATCCCGTTAATAATCAAGACGGTGGACAGCCGAATGCGAATATTCGCGTAGGCTTTTTGTACAACCCTGAACGGGTGAAACTTAAAGATGCTCCACATGGTGATGCGATGACGGCGCTAGGATATAAAGATAATGGATTAACGATGAATCCGGGTAGAATTGATCCGTCGAATCCTGCATTTACTAGTAGCCGTAAACCTATAGCAGCGGAATTCACGTTTAATGGAGATGACGTCATTGTCATTGGAAACCACTGGAATTCAAAAGGTGGAGATACACCGATCTTCGGTGCGATTCAGCCACCTGTCTTAAAGAGTGAAATTCAACGTAAACAAATTGCGCACATCATCTATGATTTCATCGCAGATGTGAAAGAAAAGAATCCGCATGCAAATATTGTTTCACTTGGTGACTTTAACGACTTCCAGTTTGCGGATGCACTCAAGATTCACGAAGGAGAACTGATGACGAATCTGGTCAATAAAGTACCGGAAGACGATCGGTATTCTTATGTATACCAAGGAAACTCCCAAGTACTAGATCACATATTGGTTTCGAATAATATGGTGGAAGAGGCAGAAGTGGATATGCTCCACGTAAACGCGGACTATACCGATATGGCGGGTCGTGCAAGTGATCATGATCCAGTGATGGTACAAGTCGCATTAGTCAGTTCGTCACCAAAAGTAGAGAAATTCTATAACTTCAAATCATTTAAGACGAATAAGCTGATCATTAATAAGACAAGCGTCGATGTACAGTTGGACGGCCAATCCGTTATCCGTGAAGTTATTTTGTTTACGGGTAGTTATGCGAAGTTCCAAGGAGAAGGATTTAAGAATGTGACTGTGCATGTAAAACCAGCTCAGGCAGAAGCTATTATCGACTTTGCAGGTACGCATGTGAAGAAAGTAATCATAGATGGAAAGAACGTGAAAGAAATTCGTGGTGCTGAAAACGTTCAAGAAATTGAGTATATGAATGGTGCTTCCGCTGAAACAGTGAAAATAGTGAAAAAGAAAGAGGAACCCGTTGCGGTTTCTCTTTCTTTTTTTATGTAACTACGGTGGTTCTGAATTCTCAGTACGTAAACCCTCGAAGCCAGACAAATAACACTTGTCCATTACAAGAAATACACTATACTAATAGTAGTTGGCATAGTTCCAACGTATCAAAAATATAGGGGGTAGAAAAGATGAAGAAAACTACAAAAGCATCACACAAATTGTTTAAAGCGACATTAGCGACAACAATGGCAGCAGGAGCATTTGTTGCAGCGGTCCCTATGGAAACAAGTGCAGCGGTAACGTTCACGGATGTAAAACCTGGCGTGCACTATTATTTACCGGTATTGGAACTAGCAGATCGTAAAGTGGTAAAAGGGTATAATGACGGTACATATCGTCCGAATGCTTCAGTAACAAGAGCACAAGCTTCTAAGATTTTAGCCCACGTATTGGACTTGGATACGGTAAATGTTAAAGATCCAGGCTTCGCAGATGTGAAGAAGTCTAGCGAATACTATGGTCCAATTGCGGCGCTTGCTCAAGGTGGATACATCCAAGGTTACACAGAAAACGGTGTGAAGACATTCAAGCCGAATGATAACTTGAGACGCTCACAGATGGCGAAAATTCTTACATTAGGTTTCGCATTGGATCAAAGTCCATTAGCTGCAAATCGTTTTAAAGATGTAAAGCCAACTGATGCATATGCGGGCTATGTAGCGGCGCTATTGGATCTTGATATTACAACTGGTACAACGCCTACTACATTCTCTCCGAACGGATTAGTAACAAGAGGACAAATGGCAACATTCGTCGTACGTACAGAAGTAGCGTTGAAAGATGAAAATGCACCTGTAGAAACAGCTGGAGACAAGTTGTTGCAAAGCACGATCCAAGCGGAGCTCTCAAAAGTAAACACATCTACAGATGCGGTGTATATTGCGCTAAGAGAGAAAACGTTCAACGTAACGGTTAAGAATCCGGCAAGCACATTTGGAGAATTTGGTGAAGCAGTGAAGCCAGTATTTAACTCTATGAAGGAAGATGCAGTTGTTAATAATGCAACGGTATCGGTTATGTTTGGTGGGAAAGAAATTAAGGTAGAAGCTAAGCACATTGATAACAGCCTGGACTTCGATACAGTGTTCAATAAAGTATTGGCTAAGACAGGTTTAACACGCAATGCAGCGTTAAACATCTTACAAGGTCAGACAGTCAAGTTGACAGTAGATGGCGCAATTAAATCTCAACCATTCAACAGCACATACGAATTCAAATTCTAAAAATCCACACTTTCAAAATAGTAATAGTCTCCTTGCCGTTTGAGGAGGCTATTACTATTTTGTGTGTAGTATGATTACCCTTCGCTAACTTGCTATCCACCACTCTATAAATCTGTTAAAATCAAACTACTAGGAACAGGCAAGGGAGGTCCATATGAATAAGCAACTTAAAATTTTCTTCATCACGTCATTATCTATTATCGTTTTCGGCGGTATCTTTATTGTGTATCATTTCCAAACCAAGGGGTATGAATGGGTAATTGGAGGAGGAGATAAGACGTTAGAGAATCCGTATGACGATAACTCACCCAATAGCGAACTTCTTATTGAAGGGGAAGAACCAAAAGACGATAAGGGAAATGGTCAAAAGACGGATGGTTCCTCTAATAAGGGTAGCAAAAACACAGAAAGTCAGCAGGGGACTGATGGATCATCGTCAAATGGTATAAATGAAGGAACAACGACTTCAGGTTCCAACACGACAGGAAACAGCACAGGTACTAAAGGAAGTAATCCATCACCTAACAACCAAACGAATAATGGAAAGCAGCCTTCCTCAGAAAACCAAACAACTTCAACTGGACAATCTTCAACGGGCGGCACTACAAGTGATAAATCTGCAACAGGAAACACGCAAACGGGAAACTCAGATGATAAAAAATCCGTAGCACAGATTAAAAGTAAATATAAACCAACTATTAACAAGCTTCAAGAAGAAGTGGACAGTGAGCTCAATACATTAGTCAGTCGTGCGAAAAAAGACTACAGTACAAAAAAGGCGAACGGCGAGAGTATTGACTACGGTTATTTCTACAACAAGTACATGTCATCTATAGCGGGACTAGAAGCGCAGACAGATGCTGAATTTAATGGCATCATGAGCTCGCTTGAAAGGGATTTGCAGGCCAATGGCCACAACAAATCGAGTTCTCAAAGCATACGCGATGAATACGAAGCACAAAAGAACGCACGTCGTAATAGTATGCAGAGCGAAATCATGGGGAACTAAATAGAAAAACGACTAGTTTAAAGGAGTTCCTTTTAAACTAGTCGTTTTTCATTTTTTTGAACGAAGCCATATGATGAGTTGCAAAACAAGCAAGAACGTCAGTGCACCCGACATATCCAGTAGGACGTCGCGAAAAGTGGCGGTCCGTCCTCCTGTGAAATATTGATGGGTTTCATCTATGCATGCAAGTAGTAAAGTAGAAGCGCTTGCAATGACGAGTCTAGGTAGACGGGAAGGTAGGGATAAGAAAATACCAACCGCGAGTAGACCAAACAATATAAAATGTGCAGCTTTACGTAGTAGAAATTCTACAAAATGATAATATCCACGTTCTCCTACGGAAATGGTGGTATTCCAGTACGGGATGGACAAGGTGGATAGTGCGGTTTCAAATGGCTTGTTGGGTAATACGTTTTCTAATGTAGGAATCAAGGATTGTTGTTCATACGTTTGACTAGAAGAAATAAATAAACTACCGATAATACATAGAACGATAATAAGAGCGGAGACTTTTTTCATATATCTATTATATCATAATAAAACAAGAAGCTTAGATTTAATTGGAAATTCGATATTTTTCATGTCGAATATATGTTATGCTATGCTATAATATGCACAAGTTTGCCGAAAAGGAGCAATTTTACAACATGGAAGAAACGATCAGTTTACAAGAGTTATTTGCAACATTGAAAAAACGTCTTGGTTTAATTATAGGAACGACAATAGTAGCGGCCATTATAGCGGCGGCTATTAGTTATTTCTATTTAACCCCTATTTATCAAGCTTCTACACAGATATTAGTCAATCAAGAACAAGTAGAGAAACAATCATTTGACTCTCAAGATATTCAAACGAACTTACAACTTATCAATACGTACAATGTCATTATTAAAACGCCAGCCATCTTATCCAAAGTCATAGAAAACTTAGACTTGGATACAACGCCGGCAGAACTTAGCAATCAGCTTACGGTAAACAGTGAACAGAATTCACAAGTTGTCAATTTGACTGTGCAAGATCCCGAATCACATAAAGCAGTCGATATAGCAAATACCATTGCGGAAGTATTCCAGAAAGAAATTGTCAACTTGATGCAAGTCGATAATGTGAATATTCTATCGCCTGCTGTCTACGTGGAAGATCCGAAGCCTGTTAAGCCGAATAAAGAGCTAAACGTAGCAATCGCAGCAGTCATCGGTCTCATGATCGGAGTAGGAATAGCATTTTTACTTGAATACTTAGATACGACAGTGAAAACAGAGAATGATATTGAAGAACTGCTCGGTTTACCGGTTCTTGGGCTAGTAAGTCCCATCTCCAGAAAAGATGTCAACACGGCAACTGATGCACCGCAGAAAGGGTCAAGTCCACATGTCAAAAAAGCGCATATTTAAAAAGAACAAACAAAATAAACAATCCGTTGCACGTAAACTAGTCACGGCAATTAGCCCGAAATCAGTTGTATCCGAGCAATTCCGTACAGTACGGACGAATATCAATTTCTCTATGCCAGATCATGATCTGAAATCGATTCTGTTCACATCGGCAGCACCTGGAGAAGGGAAGTCTACAGCGTCAGCCAATACCGCAGTAGTCTTTGCACAAGAAGGAAAGAAAGTGCTCCTAATTGACGCGGATATGCGGAAACCGACTACACATTATACATTTTCTCGTATGAATGCAACGGGTCTATCCAACTTACTTACACGTCAATGGAATCTGGAAGACGTGATTCAGCAAACTGATGTAGAAGGACTTGATTTAATCACAAGTGGACCGATTCCACCGAACCCAGCAGAGTTGCTAGGCTCTAAGACGATGGATACGCTGTTAGAAGAGTTGAAAACAATGTATGACATGATCATATTTGATGCTCCGCCAATATTGTCTGTGACCGACGCGCAAATATTGTCGAACAAAGCGGAAGGCACGATTTTAGTTTTGAATGCAGGCACTACAGAAAAAGATAGTATTCTCAAAGCAAAAGAGGCGCTTCTGTCCTCTCAAGCAAATATTCTAGGAACCATTTTAAATAACTTTATACTGCAAAAAGACCATTATTACTATCAGTATTATGGAAACAATGAGTGAAAAGGCCATGCGCCTTTTCGCTTTTCTTTAGTGTAGTAAAACGTAAGGAGGATCTACATGATTGACATACATAGCCATCTATTGTTCGGTGTGGACGATGGACCGGAAACAATTGAAGGTAGCATGCGCATGATAGAAGAGGCAACGTCAGAAGGAATTACGCAGCTAGTCGTCACACCACACGCCTATAGCCCGCAATATCACGTACCTGTAAACCAAGTTGAAAGCCAAGTTCGAATGATGAGAGATGTCATCAAAGCAGCCAATAGTAACCTGACGCTATTGACAGGACAAGAAGTGCGAATTCATGAACATCTCATCGCCAATTTATTAAATCGAGACATACTTACTATAGCGAACTCTCGTTACTTACTATTGGAGCTGCCTACACAAAACGTTCCGGCCTACACAGTTCGAATCATTCAGTCTTTACTTGAAGAAGGCATCGTGCCGATCATTGCACACCCTGAACGCAATAAAGGTATAGCTGAGAAGCCGGAGCGTTTGGAGCGACTCGTACGCCACGGTGCGTTGTCACAAGTAACGGCAGGTAGTGTAGCTGGTCACTTCGGTAAAAATATTCAAAAGTTATCTCTTCAACTAATAGAAGCGAACTTGATCCATGCATACGGATCAGATGCTCATAATACAGACAATCGTCCATTCTTATTTAACAAAGGATTAGAAGTCCTTGGAAAAAAAGTAGATATGGATACGGTCGACATGTTGTTGTTGAATAATCAACAAATTATTAATAATAAATTGCTGACCATCTATGAACCCGAAACACCTGTCGCTAAAAAATGGTGGCAAGTGATTGGGTAGGGTAAAACGCCATATGAACGAAGATCTAAGAGAAATCTAGATTGAAAGGAGGAACATCCTTTGACTATACGCAAACGAATGACCATGCTAATAGCAGCAGATTCTATTATTGTCTTATTGTCGATCTATATCGGGTACTTTATGCTTCATCCATTCACGTCTATTATCTTTAATAAAATGTTGCTAATCAGTGCCATTACGATACAAATTGCGCATCACTTCTTTGCATGGCATTACGGCCTGTATCGAAAAGCGTGGTCGTATGCATCGATCGGTGAGCTAAAGTCTATTGTCAAAGCCGTCACGTTCACGATCCTCGTCGTTGCGGCCGTTCAATTCATTCTTACGCAAGATGTCTATGTGCGCGCATTAGCCATCACATGGATGCTCCACGTTATTTTAATTGGAGGATCTAGACTATCGTGGCGTATTGTACGCGATGTCGTCATCAAAGACAAAAATACCAATATGAAACGCACAATGATTGTAGGGGCTGGACAAGCAGGTACGATGATTGCAAGACAAGTACTACATAATCCTGGGTACGGCATGCAACCAGTTATTTTTGTAGATGACGATAAACTGAAAGAAGGATTAGATATTTACGGAATGCGTGTCTATAAAGGAACAAAGACCATCCAACAACTAGTGGATATGCATTACATAGATAAAATCATCATCGCCATTCCCTCCATGGGAAAACAACAAATGACCGAGTTAATGAAACGTTGTATCGAAACAGGCGTCAAAACGCAGACCATTCCACGTATCGAAGACTTGATGACAGGAAAAGTATCTGTAAAGGATATGCGAGACGTCAAGATTGAAGATCTACTCGGGCGTGACGAAGTACAGCTCGATATGGATGCGATAGAAAAGAAACTAACGGGTAAAACCATCCTCATCACAGGAGCTGGCGGTTCGATCGGTTCTGAAATTTGTAGACAAGTCACTGAGTTCCGACCGAAGAAAATCATCCTACTCGGTCACGGGGAAAACTCGATCTATACTATAGACATGGAACTAAGGCAAAAAGTTTCACCGGATACAGAAATATGTCCAGTGATCGCAGACGTACAAGATCGTACGCGTATATTTGACCTAATAAGTGAACTAAAGCCGGATGTTATTTATCACGCGGCTGCACATAAACACGTACCACTCATGGAGAGCAATCCAATGGAAGCCGTCAAAAATAATATCTTCGGTACAAAAAACGTAGCAGAAGCCGCTAGATTCTTCGGCGTCTCCCACTTCGTTCTCGTATCGACCGACAAAGCAGTCAACCCACCGAACGTAATGGGGGCAACAAAGCGCTTCGCTGAAATGATTGTGCAAAATTTAGCGAAAGACAGTGAAACAAAATTCGCAGCTGTACGATTCGGTAACGTCTTAGGTTCACGAGGCAGTGTCGTACCGTTATTCAAGCAACAAATTGCTAAAGGTGGACCGATCACCATTACCGATCCAGAAATGACGAGATACTTCATGACCATTCCGGAAGCATCCCGCCTAGTCATTCAAGCAGGAACGCTTGCGCAAGGTGGCGAAGTATTTGTTCTCGATATGGGGGAGCCGGTCAAGATTGTCGATTTAGCGAAGAACTTGATTAAGCTTTCTGGTTATGAAGAAGATGAAATAGAAATTAAGTACTCTGGTATTCGTCCAGGTGAGAAGCTATTTGAAGAGTTGTTGAATGAAAATGAACGTCAAAGTGAGCATGTGTTTCCGAAGATTTATATTGGAAAGGCTACGCCGATATCGGAGACGGAGCAGCTTTATGTATTGGATAAGTTGCCTAGTATGAGTGATGAAGAGTTGAAAGAGACGCTTGTTGGCTTGACGAATCGTAAGTTTGTGGAGGCGCCGAAAATAGAAACATCAACAAGATGAAAGAATAGACTATGAGGAAACAAGACGTATTAAATACACTTTAACTTTTTGCAATGTAAGAAGGGAGTCGAATTCCTTTCTTACATTGCAAAGCTTAATTGATAGAACTGATATTTGGTGTTTTAGTAGTTGATTGTAGTTGGAATTTATCTGATTACAGTTAAATACTAAGTTACTAAAAATTTTAAGGAGTGTTTGAAAAATGTTTTTTAAGGTTAAGAGATCGATTGATATCTTGCTCTCATTTATAGGGTTAATAGTTTTGTTACCTTTATTTGCAGTTATAATTATTGCGATCAAATTAGAAACAAGGGGACCGGTATTTTTTAAGCAAAAACGTATAGGTATTCATAAAACAACATTTAATATGTTGAAATTCCGTACTATGAGAATTGATACACCAAAGGATACACCAACTCATTTGTTAGAGGATGCACATAAACATATAACTAAAGTAGGCGGTATTCTCAGAAAAACTTCATTAGATGAACTACCGCAGATATGGAATATCTTCGTTGGGCAAATGAGTGTTATCGGTCCAAGACCTGCACTATGGAATCAATATGATCTGATGTCTGAAAGGGATTTGTATGGTGCAAATGATGTACTGCCAGGACTTACTGGATTAGCGCAAATAAGTGGCAGGGATGAACTATCTATCGAGGTTAAGGCGGAAATAGATGGAGAATATGTAGATAATATCGGTTGTTGGATGGATACGAAGTGCTTTTTTGGAACGATTTTGAGTATTGCTAAAAGTGATGGGGTTGTTGAAGGTGTGACTGCAACTAAAGTTAATAAAAAAAGCATCAACAGTAAGGAGAATATGTCTAAATGAAAAAAATACTTATTACCGGGGAAAGTAGTTATGTAGGCATGAGTTTGGTGAAATGGCTTGCAAATTATCCTGAAAAGTATTTAATAGATTCAATTAGTTTAAGAAATGATTCATGGAAGAAAGAAGATTTTTCGGAGTACGATGTAGTGATTCATGTAGCTGGAATAGCACATATAAAAGAAACTAGAGAAAATAAAAAAAAATACTATAAAGTGAATCGTGATTTAGCATATGAAGTTGCTCAAAAAGCCAAAAAAGAAAATATTAAGCAGTTTATTTTTTTGAGTTCAATGAGTGTTTTTGGAGTAGATAATGGTGTAATAAATATCAATACTCCTCTCACACCTAAAAGTAATTATGGTAAATCTAAGTTACAAGCTGAGAATCTGATAAAATATTTAGAAAGTAGTAATTTTAAAATTGCAATCATCCGTCCACCGATGATTTATGGAAAAGGATGTAAAGGAAATTATTCAAAAATAGCAAAACTAGCTTTAAAAACACCTTTATTCCCTGCAATAGAAAATAAACGTAGTATGATTTATATTGACAATTTATGTGAGTTTATAAGGTTAGTAATTGAAAATACAAAAACAGGTATTTTTTTGCCGCAGAATATTGATTATGTCTGTACTTCAGAAATGGTGAAAATGGTTGCGGAAATCCATGGTACTAAAATTAAAATGACCAGATTATTCAATATTTTCATAAGAATAATTAAGATTAATACATTTAAAAAGATGTTTGGTGATTTGATATATGAAAGACAACCGGAAGAATATGAAAACCTATATGCAATTTATGATTTTGAAACATCTATAAGGTTGACAGAAAAATGAAAAAGAAAAAAGTTCTATTTGTAGCTACAGTTGCAAAAGCTCATATAATGACATTTCATGTTCCTTTTTTAAAATGGTATAAAGAAAACGGTTATGAAACATACGTTTGTGCAAAAAATGATTATGAGATTAAGGGAAACTGTGCAATACCTTATTGTGATAATTATTATGACTTGCCTTTTGAGAGGGCACCTATTAAATTTAATAACTTTAAAACGTATAAACAATTAAAACACATTATTCATTCTAATGAATTTGATATCATTCATTGTCATACACCAGTAGGGGGTGCTCTAGCACGATTGGCTGCGAAGGATGTTAGGAATGATACTAATACTAAAGTCATTTATACGGCACATGGATTTCATTTCTATAAAGGTGCGTCACTTTTGAATTGGTTGATTTATTACCCTATCGAAAAATGGCTTTCAAGATACACTGATATATTGCTTACTATAAATAATGAGGATTATAAAAGAGCACAGAATTTTAAGTCTAAGTGTATTGAGTATATACCAGGTGTTGGTTTAGATAGTGGAACGTTTAATGAAATAGAGTTGGATAGTGAAGAAAAAAGGAATGAGATAGGTGTTGAAGAAGATAATTATTTAATACTCTCCGTAGGTGAGTTAAACAAAAATAAAAATCATAAAGTAATTATTAAAGCTATAGCAAAGTTAGGAAATACAAATATAAAATATTTGATATGTGGACAGGGTCCATATGAAAAAAAATTAAAAGAATTAGCAAGTGATTTAGGTATAGAGAAACAATTAATCTTATTAGGTTATCGAAATGATGTAGATGAAATTTATAAGATTTCTAATCTATTTGCTTTTCCATCCTATAGAGAAGGTCTTTCATTATCTTTAATGGAAGCCATGTCTTCTGGGTTACCAGTAGTGGCATCTGACATAAGAGGAAATTCAGATCTAATTAAAAATGGTATAGGTGGATATTTGCTTGACCCAAATGACGTAAATGGGTATTTTAAAAAAATTCTAGAAATTATGAGTAATCAACAGTTAAGTAAAGAAATGACTATTGCGAATAAAAAAAGCATAAAAAAATTCTATATTGAAAACGTATTAAAAAAATATAGTGACATTATTAATAAGGTGGTTTCAAATAAATGAAAAAAAATGTAATTCTTCCAGCAAATAACGATTTGAATCGTGGTGATCAAGCACTAATATGGCAAACTATAGAAGTGGCTAGGAAAGCGGGATTCGTTGGAGAATATTATATGTTAGCAGAGAAAGAATCTTTAACTGAACAATCTAAAGCAATAGGCATAAAAGTACTTTATCCAATTTTAAAACACCCAAGCAGAAAATTTAAAAATAATGAAAATAATAATTATGATATTAAGCTACTTATACAATGGGGTTCTGTAGCATTATTTGATTTATTAGGAAGTTTGTTAATATTGCCAAAAATAACAAGGAGTATTATTCAGCCATTCCTATCTCGAAAAACTAAACAAACAATAAAAACGATTAAGGAAAGTGAAGCATGTTTCGTAAAAGGTGGTGGTTTTATTCATTCGAGTGGAAGGTTCACTGATTCTTACACTATCTACTACTTAGTTTTTCATATTCTATTAGCTCAATCATTTAAAAAACCTATCTATGTGATGCCGAACTCTTTTGGTCCGTTTAAAGGTTTCGGAGTAGAATGGCTAGTGCGTAAAGTATTAGATAGATGTGAATTAGTGACGGTACGAGAAAGTATATCACAAGAGATGCTTTCAGATATTGGAGTAAAATCTGAGTTGTTTCCAGACCTTGGATTTTCTTTAGAGAAAGCCAAGCGTTCAAATGATGAATTAATAAAGTTAAGGATGGAATATCCAAATCATGAATTAGTTGCCATAACTGCTCGACCATATAGATTTCCTGGAAGTAATTCACCAAAACAAAAATATAAAAGCTATCTTGAAAATATGATTGTATTTTCAAAATGGCTTTATGAAAATAACTATCTACCCGTATTTGTTGATCATACATTATCTGAAACTACTCACGAGAGTGATAGAAGTTGTATATTAGAAATTACATCAAAATTAAAAACACATGAATATTCTTTTATACAAAATAAAGATTATACTAGTAGAGATTTAAAAGCTATTTATAGTGGATTTGATTATGTAGTTGGTACTAGATTTCATTCAGTTATATTTGCGATGTCTGAAGGTATACCGTCTATTGCTGTAACTTACGGAGGGAATAAAGGACAAGGCATAATGAAGGATTTAGGTCTTGGAGAATATGCCATTTCGATGAGCGAATTTAATAGTGACAAAGCAAAAGAGATTTTCATTATGTTATGTAATAATCAAGAAAGTATTCGTTTGGAACTTAAAAGACAGAAGGAAATTATAGTGAAAAAACACATCGATTTATCGAAGAAAATAAAGGAGAAATAACTATGATTTTTATTCATGATCATAAATTTATAAATAAGAATGGAAAGATTTATACAAGTGGATCATTAAATAATAAAGTTTTTCAAAGATACCTTTATTGGTTTGATGATGTAACTGTATTTGCAAATGAATATTTTGCTACTAGAGAAAACACAGAAGTTATTAACGATTATAATGAAGTTACAAATGTGGAATTTGAGCTTGTTAATAAAAAAAACAGAGAGCAGGGCATTCTAACAACTTCCAACAAGTTGAAGACAGCTATTGATAAAAATAGTTTTGTAATTGTAAGAATGCCAAGTTTATATGGAATTTTAGCTGTTTCTTATGCAAAAAAAACGAAAAAAAAATATTTAATTGAATTAGTTGGATGTCCATGGGATTCCCTATGGAATCATAGTTTAAAAGGGAAAGTAGTAGCTCCTTTCATGTGGTTTTTCACAAAAAAAATATTGAGAGATGCATCATATGTTGTTTATGTCACTAACGTTTTCTTGCAGAAACGATATCCTACTAAGGGAATCTCAATTGGTTGCTCAGATGTAATACTACCTTCAATTGAAGGGGATATATTATTAAATCGAATAACTAAAATAAAACATATGAAAAATACCACTCCAGTTATAATAGGTACAATCGCTGCTATGAATGTACAATATAAAGGACAAGACTCTGTAATTAAAGCCATCTCTCAATTAAATAAAGAGGGATACAACTTCGAATATCATCTTGCTGGTGGTGGTGATAATAGATATTTAAAAGATTTAGCAAAAAAATATGAAGTAGATGATAAAGTTGTTTTTATGGGTACTCTTTCTCACAAAAGTATTTTTGAGTATCTTGACACTATAGACATATACATCCAGCCAAGTAAAACAGAGGGTTTACCAAGAGCTTTGGTTGAAGCGATGAGTAGGGCGTGCCCTTCTTTAGGATCGAAAGCTGGAGGGATTCCTGAACTAATAAATGAAGAACTTACTTTTTCACCTGGTTCAGTAGATGAAATATGTGGTTTATTGAAAAAGATGGATAAAAGGTTAATGTTAGATGAAGCTAACCGAAGTTTTGAGAAAGCAAAAGAGTTTAACTACAAATTGTTAGATCAAAAGAGAAATAAATTTTATAAATTGTTTAGTGAGGGAGTTTGTATAAATAATGATTAGAGTTCTACATGTTATTTCATCACTTGATGGTGGCGGTGTGGAAAGTATGTTATTTAATTATTATTCTAATTTAGATAGAAAAAAAATACAATTTGATTTTGTTGTTCATGGTGATGATGTTGGAATGCTAGAAGAGCGTCTACACATCTACAATACAAATATTTTTCATGTGACACCTAAAAAAGTTTCTGTTTTAAAAAATATGATCGAAATAAATAGAGTTATTAAAAAAAATAATTATGATGTAGTTCATTGTCATCAAAACTTTTCTAACGCTCCAACACTTTTAATAGCAAAGTTAAATAGTGTAAAAGTACGAATTTCTCATGCTCATGGCAGTAAAGAAGAATATGAACTTAAAGTAATAATGAAAAATAAAATTGCTCGCTTAATAAACAACTATTTTGCAAACTATTACTTTTCCTGTGGGATTAGAGCTGGAAAATGGCTGCATGGTGAAAAATGGCTGCAAAATGAAGAGAATATACTTATGAATAATGCTATTGACGTGAACAAGTTTAGATATAATAAAGAAATTAGGAGTCAGAATAGAGAAAAATATAAACTTGGCAAAAAAATAGTGTTATTGCATGTAGGACGGTTTTCAAAAGAAAAAAACCATTTATTTTTAATTAATATTATGGAGCTATTAGTGAAGAAGTCGGATAGGTATGTTTTATTATTTGTTGGGAATGGCATATTAGAAGATACACTCAAGAAATGTGTACAAGATAAAGGATTAGTGGATAATATTATTTTTTTAGGAGTTAGAAAAGATATTGCAGAATTAATGAATATTGCAGACATTTTTTTATTGCCCTCCATGCATGAAGGTTTTCCAGTGACTTTAATTGAAGCACAATCAACTGGTATTAATATATTAGCTTCAAGTGAAATAACGAAAGAAACTGCAATTACAGATTTAATTGAATATATATCAATTGAAAAAGAAGAACTTTGGGTTGAAAAAATAATCAATACAAAAATAGAAAATAGAAATTCGAGAAGTGAAGATATAAAGCGAGAAGGTTATTCAATAAAAGAACAAGCGATCAAATATGAAAATTGGCTAGGAAATGTATTGAATCATAAGCTATAAATAGGGGAATGTATTTAAATGTTAATTTACATATTTACTTTGTCAATGATAGGACTATTTTCTATAGGATATAACGTATTGAAAGTATCTAATAAAAACAACGAAAAGATAAAAAGTCTTTTCGTTTTGTTTGCAACCTCGTTGTTGATAATAGTTCTATCACTTCGAAGTTATACAATAGGAGCGGATGTTCCTACGTACTTAACATATTTTTCTTCTATGTCACAGTATTCTACTTTTGATTCATTAATGCTAGGGCATCGTTTTGAGTCAGGCTATAAAATCTTAAACAAGTTAATCAGTATTTTCACAACAAATAACCAACTTTTCTTGATGGTTATTGCTTGTATTGCAATTATTCCTATAGGAATAACAATATATAAACATTCGAAGATGCCTTTTTTAAGTTTTACACTTTATATAACACTAAATTATTATTCGTTCACATTTTCTGGACTGAGACAAGCTATTTCGTACGCAATTATTTTTAATAGCTACAGTTATATACAAGAAAGAAAAATATTCAAATTTATTCTTTCGGTATTGATAGCATCTCTTTTCCATCAGTCAGCTTTAATATTTTTACCTGCATACTTCCTTGTGAAAATAAAAATAAATAAATTCACTATTATAAGTATTTTATTATTTAATGTTATGATTTTTACTTTTCGACAACAAATTTTTGCGATATTTATAAATTTCTTTTACGAAGATTATGGAATTGTAGAATCGAAATCATTTAAATGGATGCTATTATGCGCTTTAATAGTGATTGTTGGATTGTTTTTCTACAAAAAGGTAATTTCAATTTCTCAAAGTAATAACGCTCTCTATATACTTCTTATTATTGGTGTTTCTTTGATGATATTTGCATTAGTTGGTACAAATATTATGCGAATTTCAAATTATTATTATATGTTTGTAATTTTGTTTATACCGGAAATAATAAACGTTATTAAAGATAAACGTCTTGTTTTGCTAATTGTATATGTTTTAATAGTACTTAATATTATCATATATATATGGTTCTTAAATATTGATGGATTTAATATTGTTCCGTATAAATTTTTCTGGACCTAAGCAATATTAAATTGAACTATAATTTAAACTTAGTAACAAATCTTAGGGAAAATCAGATTAATGAATTATATTTGTAGATTATCATATTTAGTCGATCGGTAGATAAATAAAAATAGCTCAATCGGGTACACATTAGTTAACGCCAATCAACTAATAAAGGAGTGCCCCCGATGAGCTATACACACATTTTACCACGGGAACGTGTTTCAATCGAAGAATATACGATTGCAAACAAGACTCTCGGTTATATTGCACGACAGCTAAAGAGAAGTAAAAGTACGATTCACTATGAACTACAGCGTATTTCTCCTAATAATGCTCTTTAAGCGCAAGTATACTATGATAGTAAGCGTAAAAACTGCGGCTGTAAACGTCAGGTTAACCTTGAAGATATTACGCACATTCTTTATCATTTGAAGAAGGGCCGTTCACCTGAAATGGTTGTAGGCTGATATAAAAAAGGACTGAAAATCCTTTCCTGTAGGCGTTTCAAGTGTTTATCGTTACGCTGATGCCTACTTTTCTCGATTATCACAAAAGCTTCTCATTCGTAAAGGTAATAAACTGAAAAATAATGAACAAGAGACGCGTGGAAAGATGCCCCAGTTGAAAAAGATTCATGCAAGTCAGGCCCCTAGAAATGAAATCGGAAACCGGGAAGTAGGTACAAGTGATCAGTAAAAGTTAATAAAAGCCAAATTCTTACGCTTACGGAACGAACGAGTCGTTTTACACTCGTTCAAAAGTTGGCGTCTAAGACGGCAAGTAGAAACATCTAAGGAAATCATTTCTCTTCTGAAACACCTGCCTAAGAAGCTTGTGAAGTCTATTACAGCCGACAGAGGAAAGGGATTTCATATGTGGATTGAAGTTGAAAAACGACTTGGGCTTCCCTTCTACTTTTCGGATTCTGGCGTTCCTGACCAGCGCGGTACCAACGTAAATACAAATGGTCGAATACGCCGCACTTATCCTAAAGGTACAGACTTCAGCAAGTTGACTCAACAGGAAATCATAGAGTTCTTGTTATATTTCAATTAAGTCCCTAGAAAAGTACTTAATTTGAATACGCCCTTTGAGGTGTTCATGAATTATCTGCCACGTTCGACTTGATTTTACAATTTTTAATCAAATTAAATATCCAAGAAAATTAGATGATTATGTTACTAACAGAGCATATAAAGAGCTTGACTTAAAAATGTCTTGGACTAAGTTCTTGTCAGAAAACATATAAAGCTTTTCTAAGTATCCGTAATCTTGAGGTTGACGCTGGGGATTTTGATATTATGATAATTTTTTCCTAACAAGATGAATCCATAATTTAAAATGGGGTTAAATTAGAAATGTTCAAAACTTAAATCGTATCCAATCCGTTCTACAGTATTTGCTCGAATATATAAAATCATTTCACTAGATATGCTCGCAGTTTAAGAATCATAGTTTATAGATATCATTTTCTGCATGCTAAATTTGAATTAATAGTATTCGTATATGTACGTATAAATGCGGAATTACTTTAGGGGTAAAATTATGGGAAGAACAAAAAGTTCGGTAATTAATATATCAGTTGCCTTGAGTGGGCAATTAATTGGTCTGATTGTAAGTTTTATTGCGCGTATCTACTTCATTCGCGTACTAGGTCCTGAATATCTTGGCATCAATGCTTTATTCACAAATATTTTATCGATACTTTCACTTGTAGAGTTGGGAGTAGGACCAGCAATAATTTTCAGTTTATATAAACCATTAGCAGATAAAAATACAAAAAAGGTTTTGTCTCTAATGAAATTTTATCAAAAAGTTTATATCATAATAGGCATTGTTATTGCTGTCCTAGGTTTGTGTATGATCCCACTTTTACCACATATTATAAATGATGTAAGTATTAGTAAAGAGTTGAATTTTGCTTTTTCTCTTTTTGTAATTAATGCTGCTGCAACTTATTTTTTTTCGTACAAAAGAAACTTGATTATTGCTGATCAATATCGTTATATTGCAACTATTTATCGATACTCATTTTTTACTATACTCAATATATTGCAAGTTATATTTTTAATAATTACAGGTAGCTATATAGTGTTTTTAATATTGCAAATAACATTAACTGTTATTGAAAACATTTTTGTAAGTAGACATGCTAATAAAATGTATCCTTTTTTAAGCCAAAAGAAGTATGAGAAAATAGACAAAGCAACATTAACTGAAATTAAAAAAAATACTAAAGCACTCGTTTTACATAAAGTGGGAGGAATAGTAGTAACGTCTACTGATAATATAATCATCTCTATATATGTAGGAATAGTATGGGTAGGGCTATATTCAAACTATCAATTAATGATTAATGCATTAAATACAATCATTGGACAATTCTTTTCTGCTATAACAGCTAGTGTAGGAAACCTTGGTGCAAAAGAAGGTGCAACTAAATCGTTCCTAGTTTTTCAAAATATATTCTTTTTTAATTTTTGGATATTCGGATTTAGCTCGATTTCTTTACTCTTTTTAGCGAATCCATTTATCGAAATTTGGTTAGGTAGTAAATTTATATTAGAAATAAATATTATCTTAATACTAATCATTAATTTTTTTGTTAATGGAATGAGAAGAACTTCTCTAACTTTTACAGATGCTTTTGGTTTGTATTGGTATAGTCGTTATAAACCAATATTTGAGGCGATAATAAATTTAGTTGTGTCTCTTTTGCTTGCTTCTAAGTTTGGTTTAGTAGGTATATTTTTTGCTACGCTAGTGAGTACGTTATCTACCTGTTTTTGGGTTGAACCTAAAGTGTTATTTAAATATGGCTTTAACAAGCCATTAAAAATATATTTCAAAAAATACTTCATTTATACATTAGCTGTAATACTTGCAGGAATGATCACTTATGAATTTATCTCGTTAATTAAAGGGGATAGCATGCTTGCATTCTTTTATAAATCTTTAATTTGCTTTATTATACCCAACTTTGTATTTTTAATATTATTTTACCAAACAAAGGAATTTAAATATTTTTATAACTTAATCAAGCCTACCTTTGTAAAATTTAAATCGAAGTTCCAATAATTTTATATTAAACGAATTATAGATTTCAGGATCTAAAGTAACCAATTAGTAAAGATGGAGGAGTGTTTATCATGAAAGTACTTGTTACTGGTGGTCTTGGATATATTGGGAGTCATACTTGTGTTGCTCTGCTAGAAGCAGGTCATACTGTGGTTATAGTAGACAATCTTTCTAACAGCAAAATTGACACATTGAATAAAGTAATGCAAATAACAAAAAAAAATATACCATTTTATAAAGTTGATGTAACTGACGTGTTAGCTGTTAATAGTATTTTCTCTAAGCATGATTTAGATGCTGTAATTCATTTTGCAGGTTTTAAAGCGGTTGGTGAATCAGTAGAAAAGCCTATAGAATATTACCACAATAATGTGGTCAGTACACTCATAATAGCAGAAGCTTGTAGAAAATATAATGTGCATAGGTTTGTATTTAGTTCGTCCGCCACCGTATATGGGGATAATAAAGTACCATTTGTCGAAACGATGGATTTACTTCCGACAACTAATCCATACGGAGAAACCAAAGCAATTAACGAACGTATTTTAATTGATATAGCAAAAGCAAATCCTGCCATATCGTTATCTATTCTTCGCTACTTTAATCCAGCAGGAGCTCATAAAAGTGGACTAATTGGCGAATCACCTGTTGGAATTCCAAATAATATTATGCCGTATATAAGTCAAGTAGCAAACGGAAAACTAGAAAAACTTCGTGTATTTGGGAATGATTATAATACAGTGGATGGAACTGGAGTAAGAGACTATATTCATGTTATTGATCTTGCTGCAGGGCATGTGGCCGCTTTAGAGAATCTAAATGAAGGTATACACATTTATAACTTAGGGACCGGTCAAGGGGTCAGTGTACTGGAATTAGTGAAAGCTTTTGAAGATGCTAACAATATTAAAATACCCATTGAAATAGTAGAACGAAGACCTGGAGATTTAGCTTCATGCTATGCTGACGTTTCAAAGGCAAAGCAAGAGCTAGGATGGGAAGCTAAGTATGACATTGTGGCAATGTGCCATGACTCATGGAATTTTGAAAAAAACAGGTTTTAGTTTTAATAACCGTAAAATAGTGTACCAGGTCCACACACAATTAATAAGCGTCAAATAGTGAACACATTCTAATAGAAGTTAATTCGTGAGATACTCCTCCCATAGAACATATTTTGGGAGGTATTTATTTGAAAAGAAAAGAAAAAGAAGCATACTGGTCTGCAAAGATCGATGAATATCAAAACAGTGGACTAGCACTTTCTGAATGGTGTGAAACCGCAGAAGTTGCGGTTCACAATATGAAGTATTGGCTAAGGAAACAGTCACCAGTTAATCATCATATCGCACTTAAGGAGACCAGTTGGGTCTCCTGCGTAGTAGAAGAATCGATAGAGAACCCAATTTCCTTGAAAGTAAATCATGTGGATATCGAGGTGACGAGTGGCTATGATGAAACTCTGTTACTTCAAGTGATCCGGACGCTACGTCAGATATGATGAATGGTCGCGCCGTTGGGCGCGTCTATCTGGCTACTGGTCCGACAGATCTTCGGAAGTCGATTGACGGGCTAGCTGTCATTGTCCAAGAGCTGTTCCAACTTGATCCTTTCTCCAAAGCACTTTTTGTCTTCTGTAATCGAAAGAGAGACAAACTCAAAATTCTATTCTGGGATCACAATGGATTCTGGCTCTATTATCGAAGGCTGGAGAAAGGGCTGTTCGATTGGCCAGATCTTGAGTCTGTTCAACCACTTTCTATTTCGAGTCGACAGTTGAACTGGCTCCTCGATGGATTACCGTTGAACCAACGTGACGCGCACCCTTCAGTCTCTGCGAAAAAAGTAATTTGAGTCTACTTCTCAGAATGATTTTATGCTATTATTATTCCTATGAGAAAATCAGACAAGAAAACCCAACTTACAATTGAAGAGCTCGAGAAGAAGAACGAACAACTCGAGCAAGAGAAGAAAAAGCTTGAGGCTCAGATGGAATGGTACAAGCAACAGTTCACTCTACTCCAACAGAAACGCTTCGGAACTTCTAGTGAGAAGACAAACAAGGACCAGTTTGAACTACCATTATTCAATGAGGCAGAAGTTTCTTCAGCGATCCTTCTTGCAGAACCGACGCTTGAGACGATTAGCTATACACGCCAAAAGAAGACCGGACGTGCTGACAAGTTGAAAGATCTGCCGGTCGAGACGATTCACTATGACCTCTCTGATTCAGAGAAGGTCTGTTTAGAATGCGATCATTCGATGCACGAGATGAGCACACAGATACGCAAAGAACTGAAGATCATCCCAGCGCAAGTGACAGTTGTCGAACATGTGCAGCATATCTACAGCTGTCGTCATTGTGAAGAACATGCAATCAAAACGCCTATCAAGAAAGCTGAGATGCCGAACCCAGTGATCCCGAAGGGATTAGCTTCCCCATCTGCCATTGCACACGTGATGACGCAGAAGTTTGCTGATGGGCTTCCTCTTTATCGACAAGAGAAACAACTCGAACGGATGGGCATTCCTTTGAATCGACAGACGCTATCCAACTGGATGCTTTCGAGTACGACGCGATGGCTCAAGCCGTTCTATGATGAACTCTATCGTCGCCTTCGTGAAGAAGAGGTGCTCCATGCGGACGAAACTGTCCTACAAGTTCTAGACGAACCAGGGAAAAGGGCGGAATCAAAATCCTATATGTGGCTATATCGGACAGGTAGAGACTCTAAGACACCGATTGTGCTCTTTGATTATCAAGCAAGTCGTGCCAAAGAGAATCCGCAAAAGTTTTTAAATGGCTACCAAGGTTATCTCCATGTGGATGGCTATGCAGCCTACGAGTCTATTCAAAACGTGGAGCTCGCTGGCTGTTGGGCCCATGCGCGCCGTAAATTTGATGAGGCACTCAAGGCATTAAAAGGTGCGCCAGCTGGTGCAGGTCGAACGACGGTCGCTAAAATGGGACTTAATTTCTGCAACCGATTGTTCGCAATTGAACGCAAGATGAAAGACAGAACGCCTGAAGAACGACTTGAAATAAGGAAAAACGACAGTCAGCCTGTGCTGGATGATTTTTTGGTATGGCTAAGAGAACAAAAGGAAGTTGTCGCTCCGAAGACGGCAACTGGAACTGCCATCTCCTATACGCTAAAACAATGGCCTAAATTGAGGGCATTTATGAAAGATGGTCGTATCGAGATCGACAATAATTGAGCAGAGCGATCAATAAAGCCTTTCGTAATAGGTAGAAAAAACTGGCTTTTTGCAGTTTCCACAAGAGGTGCTACTTCAAGTGCAATCGCCTATAGTCTCGTAGAGACCGCAAAAGAGAATGGCGTGAACCCTTTCTTCTACTTACAGTTCCTTTTCGAAGAACTTCCTCAACGCAATCTTGAAAACATCGAGGAGTTTGAAGAGTTAACGCCTTGGTCGAAGACCTTGCCAAAGAATTGTTATATCCATTCAAAGAAATAGAAAATGCCCCGAAGAATCTTTATGGTCGATTCTTTTGGGGCATTTTCTTTTATGTGAAACAACGTGTTCATTATTTGACGCTTACAAATCTATCAAGGTCGTTATTTTTCTAAAGAAGTTGATACTCCACAAGCTATGTTGGCGGTAAGTCGCTACATACATCGCAACCCGATTGAAACAAAAACACCAATGGTAAAACAACTTTCTGATTATCCTTTCAGCTCCTTCCCGTATTACCATTCACCTAAAAGAATCCCTGATCCGTACATCGATACAGAGCAACTTCCCCGATATTTACCATCTCCTTTGTAACCGTCAAGTAGAATTCAACAGTTTTCGATAAATAACTTTCAACAGTTTTCATCAATTAAGACTCAACACTTCATTCTGTAAAAAGGGTTTTTCTGTATTTCATCCGAATGCTATCCTGCTCTTCACTAAATGTAAGAATTTCGCTGCGATGAAGAAGACGATCTAGGATTGCAGTAGTCAGAGTTGGGTCACCCAAGAACTTTCCCCATTCACCTGGCCCCTTATTTGAGGTCAAAATAAAGGCTGCCGTGTCATATAGTTCGTAAATGAATTGGAAGAATAAATGGGCCTCCTGTGGCTCATAAGCCATATACATGACATCATCGATGATAATTAAGTCAGATTTCTCAATTCGCTTGTACCTAGTTTTGGATTTAGCCACATATTCTTTTGTCTTCAATACGTAAATCAAACGATCCATCGAGATGAAGGATACTTGATATCCTTGTTCAATCGCATGAATACCTAAGGCGGTTGAAAGATGGGTCTTGCCGACGCCTGTCGGCCCCATCATGATTAACGTAAAGCACTCCTCAAGCCAAGATAATTCCTTCAATACCTGGAGTTGTTTTAGACCAATTGCGGTCTGTTCTTCTAAACGAAAATTTTCAAGTGTCAGAAGTTCAGGAAACTCTGCCCACTTCATCAGTTTCTCGGTATTCTTTTGTTCTCGGCAGCCCACTTCATAGCTTAGAAATTCATGAATAAACTCATGATAAGTCCAGCCTTTTGCTTCTGCCTCTCTTAATAGGGTAGGCAGCTCTTTAGCCGACTCTGCGAGTCGAAGGGCCCTGCATTTATCCTGTAAGGATTCGTAAGGGGGTTTCATCATGAATCACCTCACTGAAGAACGTGAAGATAAATATCTTCCTTCCGTTCAGGAGCGACCAGGTTCATGTACTTTTCATTTAATTGAGTTTCCTTGATTGGATTCATTTTGCTTTGAAGCTCTAGTGAAAATGCGATATCCCGCAAATCATTGGCGCTAGTGAGCTTCAAACGTTTCATTTCTTGAACTGCCTCGTCTATAAAGTCTGGATATTTGAGGCCTACAGAAAGGACAATCTGCAGTTGATCAAGTAAGTGACGCGGATAGCGCTCAGTCAACTCTTCGATCAACCACTTGGTAGAACTAGAATCTGCAAGTAGTTGCTCCACTTCATGAATAAGCTTATTCCGTTTTGTGTGGCTGCTTTTTTTGTGGGAAGGATCTGAAATAACTTGCCCCTTCCCTTGAGAAATCTTATGCTTCGCAAGCACTTGACCACCTTGCTGAAGACGGATTAGGAGCTGTCCATCTAATGTATCGACATAAGCGATATTAGGAGCGTCTTTACGGTACGTACCGGCAGGTACGCTGTATCGATTACCGTCAAAGCGTATGACATTGTCTTTGTGTATTTGTCTTGTTATACTGGAAGTATAGATATCTTCAAAAATATAAGTCCCTGAGACCTTCGTGAGGTGTTCCTTTTCCAGAGTGTACACATCCACGGGTCTCTTTTTTGTATTGTGATGCACTTTATAATTTCCAGTCCGCTTAAGCCATTTTAAGCATGCTTGTTGCCAATCAACCAGATTGTCAAAAGTACGGTTCTTTGCGAAATTATATTTTACGTATTTCACTACTTGCTCAATTTTCCCTTTAGATTCTGGGTCTGCTTTTCGACAGAGGTAGATTTTGAATTTCCTTTTTTGATGATACTTTGTAAATTCAGCTGTAAGAATAAGATCTCCTGCATTTTCACTGATGACCAATAAATGATCCTGATCATAGACAATTTCCTTAGTCATCCCCTTAAAATAATCAAAAGCGTTCTCATGCATCCTGATCAAATCGGTTGTCTTGAAAGGTCGGTCTAACCACTCCACATATTTATAGCGTGAATGGGCCAGGACAAATGCAATAAAGTACAGTTTTTTATATTTCCCATCCGTAGTTAGCTGTCTGGTCTCTCCAAAATCCACTTGGATTTGCTTTCCTTTGGGCATTTCAGGAACTGCCATGTAGCTTCTTTCCACATTGAATTTCGGCAGACAATGCAACTCTCGAAGTTCATTAACAAAATTACGAACGGTTCCTTCTGTCACGGAGTCCACTGCTAACTTCTCCTGCAACCAATCAAATATCTGTGCCCCAGAAAGATCGGGATGCTCCTTTAACCATTCAAGTATTTGATCTCGATAGGGATCCAACTTCTTACTTCTAGTCTGTAAAGACAAAGTGAATTTAAAGAATTCATCTGGTTTCATTTTTCCGTAATCAATCACCCTATTTCTAGAAATCTTAAGCTTTCTGGAGATTGCACTATTAGAGAATCCTTCTTTACGCAATCTATGTATTTCATTGTAAACCATCCACTTTTCCACTTCCTATTCCTCTCTTTCTATAGACTAGCTTCAGTATATAGAAAGTAGATTTATATTGGAAAACTGTTGATTCTTATTTGTTGGAAGCTGTTGAATCTAGTTTAACGTTTACACCAGGTTATGACGCAATTCTGAATTGTATCAGGACCTGGTACCTTAAAAGTAAAATCCTGGACTTTATGAATACCATGATGTTCATATCTGATTCGCATATGAGAAGTAGTGTTATTCATCCATTGATTAAAGAGGGGAAGTTGCAGAAGGACGTTTTACCGAATAGTCAAAGTAAGCGTAAATATTATATGGTTAAGAAGTAATGTGAACCCACTGAGTTGGCTGATGCAGCCGCTTGGTGGGTTCTTTTTTGGTTGTTGGGATATATTTTATTTTGAGACAAGCCTTTTTATTGGTATGGTAAAATTAACAAAAAGGTCAGTTTTTAAAATGAAGGGGAATGTGAAATGAGTGAAGCTATCAAACTTACATCAGACGATATACAAACTATTAAAACTGATATAGACGAAGCAATGAGATTAGTTAAACATTATGCTATCCAATATAATGGGCAAGAACATTATGAACATTTAGGTGCCAGATGCGTTATGTCAGCAACCAATACTGTTGATACAATTATTGGGTCAGCCCAGTATCTGAATGGTGCGTTTCTAATGCCAGATGAAATTCATGTTGAACGTCTAGCTGATTGGTTTATAAAGAATAGAGACTTTGAGTGTGATAGAGCTATTCTTACCTTTTACTTTGCGAATTATATTAAACGTAAAATTAACGCCTTGTACCGATCTATCAATAAAAATGAATTTGCTACTACCCTTACTATCATGGGGAATAAAGAAGCAAGTAAAGAATTTAAAAAGCAATGCCGTGAGCGTAAGAAGCAAGGTGTGAAAATCGTTCGGCAGTAGCTAAGGGGTGAATAATATTGAGTGAGGAATTATACATAAAAAATCTCGATAAGCTAATAAACAAGTTTATTTTCAGGTCACGTGACTTTGTTGATTATGCGGCACATCTTTACGGTTATTCGGAGATGTTGATGACAGGGGAAACAAATTCAAAGTTTACCTATGATCATGAGTACTTTAATTTTACCAAAAGTACTAAAACCTTGATTAGCATTAGGGAACTGTTGAAAATGGGGCAGAATGAAGATGCGCTGATATTAATAAGAAGTATGTTTGAAAATTATTTGAGCAGCAGATATCTTAATGAAAATGAAGAATTCATTGACCAGCTGATAACATTTCCCTTAAATTTATTCTTTGCTGAATACAATCTTCGAGAAGAAGGAGAGATATTTGATCGAGATGGGGATAAAGTAGGTAAGCTAATAAATCCAAGTGGATTTAAAACTGGTAAGGATAAACAGTATTATTACATGTTTTATGGTTTCCTGTCCCCTTTTGCTCATAGCAATTTTGGCATAGTAAATTATTATCTAGATAAGAATTTATGTTTTACAGTCGAAAAGGAAAATTCCCCTTTGCTTGTTCGTTTCTTTACGCTCTTTGTATTCACTAAGATTTTCGAACACATTGTAACTGTTGAAGGTGAAGATTTTCTTGATGCAAGAACGGAAAAAGAATGTTATAAGCTAGTCGAAGACGCTATCAAGTTCCAAGACGAATTAATTCCGGTCTTAATTTCTGCATTTAAATCGGATGATACTCAGATTAAGCACTACAATAAAAGAATGCGGGAAATGTTGAAGGCTATGAGGAAATCCTTAAAGGAAGAGTTAGGAAGTGTGAAAAAGGATTTCTTAAATTAAAAGGTGGTTGTTGCTCATCCGGATTTTGCAACGAAAAAGCCAAACGTTAATATAATAGAAGAAACTCGCCAAATTCCTGCTCATCACAATACGTGGTGGGCATTTTATTTTGTGGAAAGAATCCATTATGCGGAATAGCTGCAAAACCCTAAATATCATAGGCTTGAATAGAGGGGATATATTTTGCGTATTTTTATCCATTCATCATCACGGCGATGTTGCGGCAGCCGATGGAGTCTGGTGAAGTGACGATTAGTCGAGTCAAGCAGACTGTAAGCTATCCGGCTTCGTTTACTTTGATTGCTGCCACGAATCCTTGTCCATGTGGTTATTATGGTTCCCATGAGCGATACTGTACATGTTCTTCAAAACAGGTGACAAACTACCAACTGAAAGTGTCTGGTCCGATTTTAGACAGGCTGGATTTTGTTTTGTCTTTACAGAGCAGCGGATTGAAAGAGAAAATTACATCTGAAAGTTCTGAAGATATTCGCAAGCGGATAGCGAAAGCACGCAAACTTCAACGTGTGCGATACGGTAATGATCTTTGTAACGGTACGGTTTCGTTTCAACAACTAGAACGGACTGCCGGATTTACGGCTGAGCAGTTGAACATAATTGGTGATGTCTGCTTTGAACGGAAATGGAGTAATCGGACACAGGTCAAACTCATTCGGATCGCCCGCACAATATCGGACTTGCAAGAGAGACCGGATATTTCGATGGAAGCGCTGGAAGAAGCGATTAAATGGAAACAGCTACCTACTGGCTTGCAGACGATAGGGGGTGAAGGTGCTGTCCAAACGTAAACGAAATTGGCGACCGAATGCCTATTTTCATGTCGTGATGCGTGGCAATAACCGTCAGAATATTTTCTCGTGTGAAGAAGACATGTATCACCTAATGCGCTGTATCAGCCACGCTGCGGAAAGCTATCGTTTTGCGTTAATTGCTTTTTGCATCATGACCAATCATTTTCATTTACTCATACGATCGGAAGACGACTTGTCCCACATCATGCGACAGATCAACCGAAGATATAGCGACTATTATTCGAAGCGCTATCGACATGTCGGCCGTATTTACCAAAGTCGCTATTTTGCCAAAGAAGTCGATACCCCGCAAGCCCTCCTCGCAGTCAGCCGCTATATTCACCGCAATCCAATCGAAACGAAAATTCCAATGGTGGATCGCCTCACTGATTATCCATTCAGCTCTTTTCCTTCCTATGACACGGGTGCTATATCTTCATTGACCTTTATAGATACGGATTCCATTCTTCGGTACTTGCCACCACCTTTTGAGAAAACTCGTTCCGGCTACGTTAGCTACTGTTTACATACGATAGACGAACTTCTCGGCATGGAAGAGTATATGGATTGAGAAAATAAAGGGTACCTGATGCAATTCATAAACAGATCAGATAAGTTATGATGTATTAGAAAAGAATAAAAAGTGCACCTGTGCATCATGCAATTATGCAATAACTATCAACTTCTAAACTGCCAATCAATTGGCTCCAATTACTTTTGGTTTCTCGTAATTATGATTTATTGCACAAGTAATTATACTTGCCTCATATAATTCCGACAATTGAAGAGTGTAAAAGATAAGAGACTTTTGATGAACGCTATGCGCCAGAATTCGGATTGAACTTGATGATAATATTGGCTCAATATTTATGAAACAATCATTGGACTTATCGCAATAGACTCTGCATATTCCGAGCACATCAAAGAAGTTGTCCCAATAAACCTAGGACAACTTCTTTGATGTATTACTGATCAATCTTATCAATAGCGATCCCGGGAATAGAAATGCTTCCGCCCATAGTCGATTCATATGTGATTAGGCCTTTAGACATTCCGTAAATAGTAATCCTGTCATCATCTAATACTCTTGACGCAACAATACTAGAATCAAAAATAGCTAAAACAATAGTATCATAATTGTCATTAACAGCTAAACGAATCTGAGTTTCACCATCATCCTCAATTACTTGAATTACTTTACCACGGAATTTCACTTTTTCTAATAAATATTCATCGGGATTTCTTGCTAATTGATCGTATGTAATTCCCGTGTTGTAGCCTTGTTTTTCTTTAGCCTCTGCCTCTGCTTTTTCCTTCGCTTCCGCCACTTGTTTTGCCTTTTCATCGGCTAAACGTTTTTCTTCCGCAGCTTTCTCTTCGGCTACTTGTTTTGCCTTTTCATCAGCTAAGCGTTTTTCTTCTGCAGCCTTCGCTTCGGCCGCTTTTTGTTTACGCTCTTCTTCTTTTAATTTAAAAAATGGGGCAGCTTCATCTACTTTTGCTTGTAATTCTTTGTTCTTTCTTTCCAAATTTTCTTCATTTCCTGTTTTTACTGATAGATCTTTCTTCAATTCTTTCATGCTAGCATTTGCACTATCTAGTTGATCCTGAGATGGACCAATCATGGTTCCAATAATTAATGCAATCAATGCCGTTAATACAAATTTCCATCTTACTCTTAAAAAACCTAATACTCTCATTCTAAGATCTCCTTTAATTATCTTATACGACAAGATACCTATTGTGTTAAAAAACAGAATGCAGGCTGCAGGAAATAGGTGAATGATAGTATATCAAGACAAAAAGAGCGGCATCTGAAAAACCACTCTCCTAAACTGTTGTAGTGTGAGTTATAGCTGAAATCGTTCGCCAGTAGATAGAAATTGAATGCTTCAGGAAGAAAATACTTGCTTGTTACAATGGAGTCGATAGGGAAGAATTATACCTCTGGAGTAAGAATGAAATTAAACTCATTACCTAAATTCTTCTCTTTCCAATAGCTTATGACATTCCTGTGCCTATCGATGAAATCTGACTTATGTATCCCAATAGACTCCTTCTTGATAACACTCACCCGTGAGCGTTTTTACTGATTTTTTCCACCTAACATAACTTTTAGGATCTCTCTTATCTATTCATATCAATCCTTAGCAATGCAAGGTTAAATTTCTTACCTTCTATTATTAAGCTGCAAATATGTCGAGTGAAAACTTTATCAGTGGGTTTTCGCTTAAGGTATTTTCAACTTAATTATCGACCTAAAAGAGAGTCTTCTCTCTACGTTTACGGTAATAGGTCTTTTACTGAATGAGGTTAGACAAGATATCAGTTGTGCAATTAGTTAATCGCCTTCACTTACCTCAGATTGCATTGGGTGTAACTCAACTTAACCACACAGAAATTCATTACAACCAGCCTCTAAAGCGCTTTTCACTGATGTGCAGTATTCTTTTCTATCGTTACCTTTATGTATATCCTGTTCGACTGCTTCTATTCATCATCGTATATCTTAAAACTTTATCACTACCTTTGATTGTAGTCAAATAGTATTAATTAGGAGTAACGTTTCTTTTGACTTTTTAGAAACCGCATACCTGTATATCATAAAATAAACATAGCAAGAATTCCCTGATCTACTAATTCCGTAATTATCACTTACTCGTCACCTCCGCTGAAATCAAGCACAGGTGCAACGAGTGGGCGTCTTTTCGGTTTCGGTCACGTGATTTGTTCATTAACATAGTTTTCAAAGTTCGTTGCGTTAAACAACGTCGACGGTCGCAAGAATGCGCTGAGCTCATGACGGTCCAACCACTGCTTGGTCTTTAGATCAATGACACGCATGAAGTCTTCTTGTGTGTAGCCTTCTTTGATACGACCGTTGATGAATTTACGGGTAGCCGCAGACTCCGCTTTGAACTGTTTTCCGGTTTTGTCGTTTAAGTACTGAATCACAGAATGTGCGACGTCGAGATTCTTCTCGACAATGGGTTTATTCTTTATATTCTTAAGTTCTTTGGTTATAGGCCGTCCCATAGTGGGATACACCACCGTCTCACTGTGAGTTGGCACAGCGTCTGATTGTGAGTTGGCAGTCGTCTCATGTTGGGATGGTGTCTCGTCCGCTATTGGGTCATCGGGTATCTCACTTTGCTTATAGGAAGAGGGTAGTTGCTCATAACCGATTCGATACCATTTTGTGTTGTCGATTTTCATATTGTTGTGCTTCGAAGTGGAGATTATATATCCTTTTTGTTCTAAGTCGTACGTAATGCGCTTGATAGTGTTGAGGGACCAAAATGGAAATTCTTCGATCCAGTCGTCGTATGTATTGAACACCCATTTATGGCCATCCCGTATGTTTTTTGAAATATTCAAGCGGTAGTGTAGTTGCTGCAAGAATAGCGCAACGTTTAATCCGACTTTCATTTCGAGTGAAGTTAATAATAGAATCGGCTCATCGTTTATTAATAATTTCATACAGTTTTCCCCCAAGAGATCAGTGTAGTTGGAGTACTCAATTTGTACTTTTTATACTTCATATAGAGGGTTTTCTTGAAAAGGATACACATTACTTGAATTTTAAATAATCTTAGCTGTACAAAAAGTTCTGTGATATTATAGAGTATAATAGATTGTGTCATACATACTATAAATTTGTAGAATACATACTCTGTAGAATATAGGGAATTAGGGGCTGAATGGATTGGCAAGAAAGAAAAAAAGTAAATTGAAGTGGTTGTGGATTACACTCACAACGATCGCAATTCTCGTAGTGGCTGGTGGAATTTATTTATTCACTGTGTACGGCTCTGTTAAATCTACCGTAAATAAAGATACTCATGAACCTGTTAAGGCTATTGATACAGAAGTCACAAAAGAAAAAGTGGCGAAGCGTGATTCTATAAACGTCTTGTTAATGGGTGTCGACGAGCGAAAGGGAGACAAGGGCCGTTCGGATACGATGATTGTCATGACATTAGATGCGGATAATTCTAGAGCGCAAATGGTAAGTATTCCTCGAGATACGTTGACGGAAATTGTCGGAAAAGGTGTAAAGGATAAGATCAACCATGCGTACGCATTTGGCGGCAGTGAAATGTCTGTTGATACGGTTGAAAAGTTCTTGGATATTGACTTGGATTATTATGTGCGGGTGAATATGGAAGGGTTAGAAGATTTAGTAGATGCGGTTGACGGTATTACGATTCATAATAATTTTGAGTTTACTGAAGGTGGACGAACCTTTAAAGAGGGGGAAGTCACGCTAAACGGTAAAGAAGCACTTTCGTATGTACGTATGCGTAAAAACGATCCAGAAGGCGACGTAGGTCGTAACGAAAGACAGAGAAAAGTAATTCAAGCCGTTATTGACAAGGGAGTCAATGTCAAGTCCGTTACTAAAATTAATAAATTAATTGGTATACTTGGGAAAAACGTAGTAACCAACTTGGATTTTGACGAAATTCAAACATTATATAAAAATTATAAAAATGTACGACGTGATATATCCACGTATCAAATAACAGGTGAGAACAAAGTGATTGATGACATTTGGTATTTGTTAGTGCCGGATGAAGAAAAGGCAAAGACAACTGAAATGATTCGGGAGTATGGTGGATAAGTTTCTTTATTATGCTTTACTTGTTTTGTGCTAATAGGTGTCTACCAGCGATACAATGCGCTGGTAGACATTTTTATTATTATTTAAGTGGACGACAAACAAGGGACCTTACTCAAAGTTATAGCAAGGGCATCCAGTCGCCTACTATACACAAAAATAGTTCTGTAATGTACCTATTGCTATTCCCTATCTAGTAAGCAATCTGATAAACTTATAGAAAACCTATTAAGTGAAGGAGTTCTTTATGAAGAAGAGATTATTTATTCTATCATCTGTAGTAATGGCACTTATTGTCGTCAGTGGCGGCTATCTTCTTTATTTATTTCAATTCAAAGAATACGATGTGGCAGATGATCGGATAGAGGAGATTTTAGAAGATCCGTACGATGTGGTATTGCCTAAAGGCACAAAGCTATTGTTAGACCATAAAGATGGTAAAGGGGACAAACTAATTAAAGTACATCCCGTAATAGAAGAAGATAAGCGGGAAGGAGAACAGTCAGAAGACGAGACTACTTTTAGTTTTGATGATACTGGATTATCGAGTGCTACTGCAGCTGGAGAAGTTGCGGGGAACAGTAGTGTGGATAGGCCCTCATCGCTATCGACATTTGAAGACGAGTCTCCGAATGCGGATGCAAACAACCCGATGCCGACTGCTAAAGTAACAGTTGCCGAAATTAAAAAGAAATACGAACCGGTCATTATAAGTTTCTATAGTCAAATGTATGCCAAGCACCATTCCGTGATTGACCGTGTGAAAGATGAACACAGTATAAAAAAAGAGGCAGAGGAGAGTTTCAGTTATGCCTATATGTATAGTAAATATATGGGGGTAGCGGACACCTTTGAAGCCAAGACGGATTTCATGTTTAATGGAATAATAGAGTCTTTGGAAAAAGATTTGGCGGCTAATGGATACAGTAACGTATACTCAAAAGGCTTTAAAGATGAATATGAAGCGGGGAAGAAAGAACGTCGCGATGAAATTTTAAGTGAAGCGTTGGGACGTTGAATAGAAAGTACGGCTATTTGGGAATGGTGGTATTCCTGAATAGCCGTTTTTTTGTATGGTACTAGATCCACATGCGAGTCATTCAATACTCTCAGGTAAAATTTGACCGCCATCTACTACGAGTGTTTGTCCGGTAATGAAGTTTGCCTCCTTAGAAGCGAAGAAGGCAGCTGCATGTCCTATGTCGTCTACAATCCCTAAGCGTTTAAAAGGTATTGCAGCTGCCATAGCATGTAAATACTCATCTCCTAGTCCATCCAAACCTTCAGTGAGGATATTGCCTGGTGAGACGGCATTAATTGTAACGTGGTCAGTGGCTAATTCGAGTGCAGCTGTCCTCATAAAACCGAGTTGTGCTGCTTTACTCGCTCCGTAATGTGCCCATCCCGAGTATCCAGTTATAGGTCCGGTTATGGAAGAAGTTAATATGAAACGTCCATATTCAGCTTTTTTTACATAGGGCATAAATGCTTTCACTGTGAAGAAGGTACCTTTGGAGTTTATGTTTTGCACGTGATCCCATTGTTCTTCTGTCATTTCATCTATAGTAGCAGATGGGAAAATCCCTGCATTTGCACAAACAATATCAATACCACCGAAATCATTAAAAATAGTTTGAGCCGTTTTCTCTAAGGATTGTAAAGAGGTTACATCAGCTGTATAAGCGTTAACATTATTATTGTTATGTTGTAATGCATTTGCGGTTTCTTGACCTAGTGTTAAATCGCGAGAGATAATGGCAACGTTTGCCCCTTTCTCAGAAAAGACTTTTGCGATACCTTTGCCAATCCCCTTACTTCCACCTGTCACTACGACCGTTTTTCCTTCAAATTGTTTCCTCATTCTATCATCCTCCTAAAATTGAATGAAAATTTCTTACATATAGAAGTGTAAATAAAAGGTTTAACTATATTGTTGAATCCACAATATATTGCTGTAATTTGTGGATTCCAAATATACTATCATTAGCTAGATAATTAGTCAATGTTATAATTTTCTGAATTTAATATAGGCATATGAGTAGTTAAAATATTGTTAAGAATTCTATGAATGTATGTATTAGGTAAGTACAACATACAGTAATTAAGACTGTAGTTGTAAAATCACTGATACTATTATGATCTAATTAGTTTTGGAAAAGAAAGAAAACAATTTATTGAACCGTTTTTAAATAGTGAAATTACTATTTTGTTAATTCTGAATTTTCTATTGACTATTTGGAATGATGATGATATTATTTTGTAAATCCACAGGAATCAAAGTCATTCCACAAATATTGAAAGCTTTCATTCGATTCTAGTGAAGGGGTCTATTATACTGTGAATGTGAGGTGCTACATACATAAACAGGATAGGGGATTGAATTATGTCATTATCATTTGAAGATAGAAAAAAAGTGATTTTAGAAGTATTAGAACGAGATGAAAAAGTATATGTACCTGAGCTAGCAAGTGAGTTCCAAGTATCTGGTGAAACAATTCGAAGAGATTTAGATCGTCTCGAAAAAGAAGGAATTTTAAAGAAGGTGTATGGCGGTGCGGTTAAAGAAAAGTCTTCAGTAGAGCTGCCATTTGATTTGAAAGCAGATATTCTAAGCTTTGAAAAAAGTGCTATATGTAAAGCGGCGGCAGAATTAGTTGAAGATGGAGATAGTGTGATTATTGGACATGGTACTACAACAGTAGGGATTATCCCTAACTTAATTAGTAAAAAAAATATCACCATCATTACACCGTCAGTACCGGTATTGTTAGCTACTATGGAACATTTTCAGGGAAAAGTAATCTTTGTTGGAGGTGAGTATGAAGCAAATCAAAAATTCACAAGTGGTCCTTTATCTACTTCTATCCTCAATCAATTAAAAGCTAATAAAGCTTTTGTAGCAGCAGGAGGGTTATCTATTAATGAAGGCATGTCTGATTATGATTTGCAGGGAGCGAGTAGTTCGAGACATATGATGAAACGGGCAGATGAAACTATAATACTTGCCGATCACTCAAAGTTTGGAAGGACAACATTTGCTCATATTTGTTCATTAAAGGATATATCCATGATTGTTACAGATAAAAGGTGTTCTAATGAATGGAATAATGTATTAGAGGAAAATGGAATTGGCTTAATCATAGCTAATTTGGAAAACTGAAAATTAAAATGAAAGTATATCTCAATGAAATACGTGTTGAAATATCGTTTATGGATTGTATAAATTAATTTCTAAGTAAAGGTGGAGATAGAAATAATGGAATATAACATGAGCAAATCAGCAGTTTTAGATAAATCTATTCAATATTGGAATCCTGGTAAGACGAAACAGTGGCAAACGGATGGCGTCGACTTAGTAATAGGCAAACGTGAAGATTATTTTCTATATGATATGGAAGGAAAAAAGTTGATGGACCTTCATTTAAATGGTGGAACGTATAATCTGGGACATCGAAATCAGGAGATCATCTCATCATTAAAAGAAGCGATGGATCATTTTGATATCGGAAATCACCATTTCCCTTCGACCGCACGTGCGCAGTTAGCAGAGCAGTTTGATAAGTGTACGCCAGACAATCTTCGTTACTCCATATTTTCTAGTGGCGGTGGAGAGGCTATAGATGTAGCTATTAAGAGTGCGCGTTACGCAACGAAAAGAAGAAAAGTAGTCTCGCTTAAATACGCCTATCATGGTCACACAGGGATAGCAGTTTCTTTAGGAAATGAACGCTATTCTAAATTGTTTTTGAGTGAAGGAAGCCCTGATGAAGTAGTCAACGTTTTATTCAATGATTTAGATGAAATGGAAAGAGCCCTTTCTCAAGAAGATGTAGCGTGTGTGATTATTGAGACGATACCAGCTACATATGGTTTCCCTTTACCTGATCCTGGTTATCTTGAAGAGACAAAACGTTTATGCGAGAAGTATGGCAGTTTATATGTTGCAGATGAAGTGCAAACAGGACTTTTACGTACTGGCAAACTGTGGGGCTTTGAGCATCATAATATCAAACCTGACATTTTGGTAACTGCCAAAGGTCTGAGTGGCGGAATATATCCCATTGCAGCTACTATCGTCAGCGATAAAGTAGGTCAATGGATGAATGAAGATGGATTCGCACACATATCTACATTTGGTGGATCGGAACTAGGCTGTGTAGTGGCGATGAAGGTATTAGAAATTTCTCAGCGCCCCGAAACGATAGAGAATGTAGAGTATACATCACGATATATACGTTCAGGTTTAGAGAGAATCAAAAACCAATATTCAGATCAATTCACAGGGATACGTCAAAAAGGTGTCATTCTTGGCTTGGAGTTCGAAAAAAATGATGGTGCTAAAGATATTATGCGATCCTTGTATGACAATGGGGTATGGGCCATTTATTCAATGCTAGATACAAAGGTTTTACAATTTAAGCCTGGGCTATTGTTAGATCAGCAGTATTGTGATGATTTGCTGAATCGTGTGGAAACGAGTATTGGTCAAGCTGTACGGAAAATGTAGTGATAGATAGAAAGGGGGATTTTAAAGATGAGTAATACGAGTGCGAATACATGGGATCGTTCTATTGAATTCTTTAATCAGGTGTCGCATAAAGCGAAGGATATGTATGAGGGGCTAGACGACTTTTCAGTCAAGCTCCTGGATTACTCTGAAAATGCTACTTACCTTGTGGAAAATCCAAAAACCGATGAAAAGTTCATCTTACGTGTTTGCCGACCTGACTATCATAAGAAAGTGGAAATCGAAAGTGAAGTCAAGTGGTTACAATCTATTGATGAACATACGACTATTATGGTTTCAAAGCCTATTCTAGGTTCAAACAACGAGTTTTTGCAAACGGTTACATTGGAAGGAGATAGTCGGAATTATCATTGTGTGCTATTTACCTTTCTTGAGGGTGAAACACCGGATGTTGATAATGAAGAAAAACTAATACGCATATTTAGAGAAATCGGAAGAACTACAGCGCAGTTTCATCGACATTCTACTTCTAATTATGCAAAGTTTGAAGAGATTAAACGTCCTATTTGGGATTATGATAATTTGTTGGGTGAACAACCTAAATGGGGAAGATGGGAAGATGGTAGGGGCATTACTCCAGAACGTGAGCAACTTTTAACACGTGTTTCACAAACGATTAAATCTCGTTTGGAGGCCTTTGGTAAGGATCCTGAATCCTTTGGTTTAATTCATGCGGATTTGCGACATGCCAATCTACTAATAGACAATGACAAAAAAGTTGTGCAGGTGATCGACTTTGATGACAGTGGATTTGGCTGGTACTTATATGATTTGGCTACGTCCTTATCATTTATTGAACATCGTTCCTACGTCCCTAAACTGATAGAAGCTTGGCTTGAAGGATATAGGGAAGTGCGTTCGCTATCTCCGAAAGAAGAAAAAGAAATTCCAACGTTTATTATGATGAGAAGATTGCAACTCATAGCTTGGATTGGTTCCCGCGATAATGAGACTGCCGAAGAACTCGGAGCTGAATATTCAGTTGAAACCGATGACTTGGCTATTTCATACCTAGAGAAGTTTGAATATTGAAAAATATTTTACGGCCGCAGATAAAACAAAAAATACATCTTTAAAAGGAGAATATTATGAGTGATAAGAAAAATTTAGAATTAAAGAGAACACTCACCCCTTTTAACTTATGGGTTATAGGTGTTGGTATCGTTATATCGGGTAACTTCTTTGGTTGGAACTTTGGATTAAGTTCTTCGGGATATGTAGGTATGTTAATAGCTGTAGCCATAATGGGTGTCATGTACGCATTTATGTCATTCGGCATTTCCGAGTTATCGACGGCTTTACCTTTTGCTGGTGGACCGTATTCATTTGCTAGACGTGCCATGGGCCCGTTTGTAGGTTTTGTTACAGGCATAGGAGTCATGTTGCAATATGTTATTGCTGCACCGGTCGTAGCTATTGGTATTGGTGCATACATTAATTTTCTATTTCCAACTGTTAATCCAATTGTTTCGGCTGCGGTTATGTATGTGTTCTTCATGGCTATCCATATCCTAGGCGTAAAAGAATACGCTAGACTTGAAGCGGTACTGGTGTTTATAGCATTAGCCCTCTTAGTGCTTATGTATTTTGTAGGCTTACCTCAAATTAAAGTCGAGAATTTATTTGGAAGTGAAGGTCAATCTATGATCCCAGGTGGCATAAAAGGGATATGGGCAGCCTTACCATTTGCAATGTGGCTGTTCCTAGCTATAGAAATGCTACCGATGCTTTCAGAAGAAACTCGTGACCCGAAAAAAGATATGCCAAAAGGTATTTTGTCGGGAATGTTTACACTCATAATCTTATCTGTGTTAACTACAACCGTAGCGATTGGTCTTAGTGGTTACGATCAATTAAGTACAGCGGAAGATCCATTACCTGCTGCGATTGCCGCAGCATTTGGAGGCACCTATTGGTTGGCTCAATTACTTGCTTCTGTTGGCTTGGTTGGTTTGATAGCTAGTTTTTCAGGAGTAATACTTGCTTATTCTAGACAGATATTTTCCTTGTCAAGAGCGGGGTATTTACCAGCAGTATTTTCAAAACTACATCCAAAACGTCGAACGCCTTATATGGCAATAATTTTACCAGGCTTTATTGGATTAGTCTTAGTCGCATTCTTTAATCCGGATGACTTGATCTTAATTGCTACTTTTGGTGCATTGATCTCGTACATCTCAGTTAACCTTTCACTTATTATCTTACGTAAAAAAGAACCTAATTTGCATCGGCCGTATAAATCACCTATGTATCCGTTTATGCCGATTGTTTCTATGGTGTTAGCCTGTATAGCACTTTTCGCAAGCTTCTTTGCAAATCTTACTTTCTTCTGGGTGAGTATTGCAGTTTTTGGAGTAGCTATTCTTTATTACTTCATATGGGCACGGCACAATATCAATGCAGATGCGCCTGAGGAACAATTTTTGCAAAAAGAAGAAGGTGAAGTGCACTTAATTCCTGAGGTTGCTAAGGAGAGTATTTGATGAACCTTTCACAAGAAGACGTGCAGACTATTCTGTTTGATAAAGATGGTACATTAATTGATCTGCCTTCTGTTTGGTTGCCGTGGATAGAAGATGTGGACCGATATCTATCTGATTCTATTTCGAACTATCCGTATCAAGCTGAAGGGATCAAGTATCTAGTCGGTGTAAATAAACAAGATGGTGGGATTGATCCTAAAGGTCCGCTTGCCATTGGAAGTGTAGAAGAAAGTATTTCGGTTATTGCATTCTTGCTCTACCAAAAAGGATTGTCTTGGGATAGCGCACTTTTATATGCGAGAGATAGTGTCGATTATGCGAATGAGCGACAAAATAATTCAGCGTCTCTACGCTTGGTCGATGGCGTTGAGGAGTTGCTCAATCATCTATCTATAAAAGGTTATAATTTAGGGGTTTTGACTGCTGATGATACAGATAAAGCGAATGAGCAATTGAACAGGTTGAACATATCAAAGTACTTTAACTTTGTAATTGGTAGCGATTTGGTAGACCGAAGTAAGCCGTTCCCAGATTTAGCATATGCCGCTCGCGATCGATACGGAGTGAAGTTGGAAAACTCCGTTATGATTGGTGATACTAATGCGGATATTCAATTAGGAAAAAGCGCAGGAGTGAAATTTACTATAGGAATAGTCAGTTACACCGGAAGTGAAGTAACACATCTACATGAAGCAGATTTACTAATTCATAATTACTCTGAATTACTTTCTTCGAGTGAGGAGGCAAAATAATGAACACAGATATTGTTGCAGAAATCACTAAATTAGTTATGGAACGCTTGGGGAAAGAAGAAATGCCGTCATCTTCATTAACAGATTCGGAAATAAAACGCTGGAATGATATTTCAACAACGATACAAAGATCGAGTGGAAAAAAAGGAGAGATACAAAGTGTACTCTCTCCCTTAACACCTGAGGATCTACGAAATTGGAATAGTATTTCTGAGAAGAATTCAAAGAGGCAACCGCTTAACAGAAATTCAGACAACGTTAGATTTCATACGCAATACTAACGATTACTTAGCGTAATTCATTTGAAACATTTACGTCGGATGTAGAGAGGGCGTTTCCTATTAAATCATACAATACTTCGTATAGTGCAACGGTAGAGATGATGGAAGCTGTGCAGAAAGCAAAATCAGCTCAGGAGAGGTTTAGTAATTTTCAACCTGAAAAAATTGATCAAATAGTTAAAAGTATTGCTAAAGCTGCTTTTGCAAAGGCGGACTATCTTGCAATGATTGCTGTAGAAGAAACAGGTATGGGTGTAGTAGAGCATAAGAAGATAAAAAACGAACTTGGATCTATGGGTGTATATGAGTCCATTAAAGATGAGAAAACAGTAGGTGTAATCAAGCGTGATTCAAAGCTGAAGTTAACCGAAGTTGCCTATCCATTTGGAGTTATTGCAGCCATTTGTCCGACGACGAATCCCACGTCTACAGCGATTTTCAAGACTTTGATTTCACTAAAGGCAGGAAATGCTATCGTAGTCAGTCCCCATCCTACAGCTGCTTATTGTACAGTAGAAGCTTTAAAGATTTGTTTGGAAGCAGCTATATTGGCGGGGGCGCCTGAAGGACTTATTGGATGGATTTCAAAACCAACTATGGAGGCTACTACTGCTCTCATTCAACATCCATCCATTGACTTGATTCTTGCCACGGGTGGTAGTGGGCTAGTGAAAGCGGCTTATAGTTCGGGCAAGCCAGCGTATGGTGTTGGTCCCGGGAACGGTCCTGTATATTTTGAAAAGTCAGCAAATGTAAAGAAAGCTGTTCAATTAGTTTTGGATAGCAAAACATTTGATAATGGGACACTGTGTTCTACAGAACAATCGATAGTTGTGCATAAGAACATTAAAGAACTAGCAATGCGTGAATTACGCAATCACGGTGCATATTTTTTGAATCTAGAGGAGAAGCAACGATTAGGGAATGTGATAGCGCCTAAAGAGGGGCAGTTAAATGCCAAAATAGTAGGTAGATCAGCAGAGTGGATAGCAAATATGGCCAATATTAGTGTGCCGAAGGGTACTAGAGTATTAATTGCTGAAGAGGACAAGATAGGTAAAAGCATACCATTCTCACTTGAGAAGCTAGCACCTATTTTCCCGCTATACACTGCCGAAAGTGAAGAAGATGCCTATCGAATCTGTACAGAACTTTTGAACTTTATCGGCAAGGGACATAGTTGTTCAATTCATACATCAGATGACGATGCTGCCGAACGATTTGGTCTTGCAATGCCTGTTTCTCGTGTCTTAGTTAATACTATGGCTTCAATCGGTGCGGCGGGTGCGACTACAGCGCTTATGCCGTCTTTAACGTTAGGTTGCGGATCGTATGGAGGTAATATTTCATCAGATAATATTACTGCACGTCATTTGTATAATACGAAGCGAATTGCTTTTGGAATTAATGAAGTGATACTTCCAAAAACATCTCATTCAGAACTAGCTCCTACAGAACGTACTTCTAAAAGGATAACCAATATCAACATTGAAGAAGTTGTGGATCAAGTAATAAGAGAAATAAATAGAAACGATCTTGATTCAAATCTGTTATCGATTTCTAATACGATAGAACAAGTTGTCAAACAATACACTAAGTAATTAAAAGGAGGAAATTAGAATGAATGAAATCAATGGAGCATTAGGGATGATAGAAACAAAAGGCTTGGTAGCCGCGTTAGAGGCAGCAGATGCAATGGTCAAAGCAGCGAATGTACAAATTATTGGTAAGACACATGTCGGTGGTGGCATCGTAACTGTTCTTGTAACAGGTGACGTAGGAGCGGTGAAAGCAGCCACTGAATCAGGAAGTGCAGCTGCAAGCAGAGTAGGAGAATTACTTTCTGTTCATGTAATACCAAGACCGCATAATGAAATTTCTGGCATACTGCCAAAAGTAAGTTCTTGAAACATATTTGAAGCGAAGGCAGGTGATCAGGAATGTTACTGGGTACTGTCATAGAAAATATTTGGGCAACCCGTAAAGAGGACGGATTAACAGGTTTAACCTTCCTTGTCATACAACCAGGCGTAGATCAGAAACATATATCTTCTGAGATGCCGATTATAGCGGTGGATCGTATAGGTGCCGGAATAGGAGATAGAGTGATAGTTACACAAGGTTCTCCTGCAGGTGCTGTTCAAATGGATTTAAAGATTCCAATTGATGCTATCGTGATCGGTATTGTAGACACACCTACGAATGGAACGTGATGAAAAATGAATGAAGCATTAGGCATGATAGAAGTCTATGGAGTTGCCCACTCTATCCTTATTGCAGATTCCATGCTGAAGACAGCAAATATTCGTGTAATCTCAACAGAAGAAGTAAGTCAAGCGTATTATACAATAGTCATTGCAGGGTATGTAGACTCCGTTCACTTGGCAATTGAACATGGGAGAGAAATTGCCGGAAAAGCAAGTGTGCTTATTGCATCAAAAGTAATAGCGAGACAGATGAAAGAGACGATCACTAGTTTGTTGAAAAATAATGTATGAAAAATAGGAGGAATACAATATGAGTAGCGAAGCTTTAGGAATGATAGAAACAAAAGGGTTAGTAGCATCTATAGAAGCTGCAGATGCAATGGTGAAATCTGCAAATGTGCAAGTGGTAGGTAAAGTCCATGTGGGTGGAGGGATTGTAACTATTCTAGTAAGAGGTGATGTCGGAGCTGTGAAAGCGGCGACAGAATCAGGGGCTACTGCAGCTCAACGAGTAGGCGAGCTAATTTCAGTGCATGTAATACCGAGACCTCATAATGAAATAGAGAGCTTATTGCCAAAAATGGATTCATTAAATTGAGACTAAGGGGGGAACTTCATGGACGGGGAGGTAATTCAAGCAATTGTGGAAGACGTGATAAAAGAAATGACTACAGGTACATCAAATAGTCGTGCCATCCCAATATCTATTTCAGCAAGACATTGTCATTTGTGTCAAAAGGATATTGAAACATTATTTGGACCAGGGTACGAATTAACGAAAAGGTCTGAACTATCGCAACCTGGACAATTTGCAGCTAATGAAACTGTCACTTTGATAGGGCCGCGTGACAGTATACATTCTGTACGTATCCTAGGACCCGCTCGTAGTGTATCTCAAGTAGAAGTGAGCAAAACGGATGGGGTGAAATTAGGAATAAATCCTCCGTTGCGCGAATCTGGAGATATTAAAAATTCAGCTTCTATTACGTTAGTGGGCACTAAAGGAAGTGTGTATTTAAAAGAAGGACTGATTGTTGCAAAAGCGCATATTCACATGCGTCCAAAAGATGCCCAAACACTCAAAGTAGATAATGGCGATTATGTAAAAGTGACAGTACAAAATGAGAGACCTGTGACTTTTGAAAAAGTGCTTATCCGTGTGTCTCCCAACTACATAACGGATATGCATATTGACACGGATGAAGCGAATGCGGGTGCTATTGAAAATGGCTCGTTCGGAAAAATTCGTCACATAGAGAAGAATAATGAATAATAAAAAAGTGATCGAGGACATAGTTCAAGAAGTGTTAAATCAGTTGGGGAAATCAAAGCTGTATGGAAATGATATATCACTTCCTCTATTATATGTCCACCAAGCTGATGATGAAGCTATTCAAATGCTGAAAAAGAAATGGGAAGTAACTGATGACTTAAAGGAAAGTGTAGACCATGTGCTGTTTTGTGCCGTTTCACAAAACACGCTTGTAAAAGGTGCGCTAGGTTTAGCGGATGATCCGTGTAGTAAGTTGCTTGCCACGTTTTTATTAAATGGAAAGAAAGTAACGATGATCCCTTCAAAGGACTTGGAGTGGTTACTAGACTCTGACGAAAAGGACACACCATATACACGTCACCTGTTAGCGTATAAAGAACAGCTTGAAAAATTTGGCGTGCAGTTCGTTAGATTGAATGAGTTTACTATGCTTTCTACACAGGAAAAATCACCTTCAGTCGACAAACTATTAACAGAAAAAATAGTGAAAAGCATTACAAGTAAAAATATTTTCGTTAGACGTGCCACCATTGTCACTCCATTGGCCCGTGACACTGCCAAGGAGCTTGGAAAAGTAATAAAAGTAATTGAATGAGCATTCAAGCGAAGAGGTGAATATTTTGGGGAAAGCAATTGGTATGATTGAGACAAAAGGCTTTATTGGGTCTATTGAAGCAGCGGATACTATGCTTAAGTCTGCAGATGTTCATTTAATAAAACATGAACAAATCGATGCAGGGCTTGTCACGGTAGTAATTGAAGGTGATGTTGGTGCGGTAACAGCGGCTATTGAAGCAGGGAAAGTCGCTGCTGCTAGGGTTGGTGAACTTCTAGCGAGCCATACAATACCAAACATTGATGAATCGATGTCGAAATTAATATTACCAAATGCAGAGACTACGGTGAAGAAAAAGCAGAAAAAGAATGTAGAAGTAGAAAGTATTCCAAAACATGTTGCTAAGCCTAGACTAATGGACGAAGAAACTAAAAGTAAGAAAACAAAAAAGTGAAGCTGAAATAAATAAAAGGGGGTTACATCTTGGCGTTTATCCGGAATAAAATTACAGTCATCGGCGCTGGAAATACTGGATCTACCGTTGCCCTTTTGCTGGCACAAAAAGAGTTAGGGGATATAGTGCTAGTTGATGTCCCTACTTTAGAGAATGCAGCTAAAGGAAAAGCTTTAGATATCCAGCAAAGCGGCCCTATACAGGGAACAAATTCAAAAATTGTTAGCACGTCTAATTACGAAGACATTCGGGATTCGGATTTCGTTATCATTACAGCAGGTATCGCGCGTAAACCTGGTATGAGCAGAGACGAACTAGTGACAACAAACACCAAAATTATGCAGGACGTTTCAGAGAAAATTGCCTATTATGCTCCAGAGTGCTATGTATTAGTTTTAAGTAATCCAGTGGATGCAATGACTTATGTTTGTTATAAAACTACGGGCTTTTCTAAAAATCGCGTAATTGGTCAATCCGGGGTATTAGATACAGCGCGGTTTAATACATTTGTCGCAATGGAACTGAAAATATCGGTAGAAGATGTATCAGGATTTGTATTGGGTGGACATGGGGATGATATGGTACCCCTCATTCAATATTCTCATGTGGGGGGGATCCCATTAGATAAATTGATATCTTCTGAAAAGATACAAAAGATAGTGGAACGCACCAGAAAAGGTGGAGGAGAAATTGTTAGCTTACTAGGTCAAGGGAGTGCATATTACGCCCCTGCTGCAGCACTTGTTCAGATGGCAGAAGCTATTTTATTAGATAAAAAACGAATATTGCCAGCGATTGCTTACTTAGATGGAGAGTATGGGTTTAAAGATATTTATTTTGGAGTCCCTACAATACTTGGCGGTAGCGGAATCGAAAGCATTATTGAATTACCTTTAGATGAAAACGAGAAGAAAGCATTGAACCGCTCTGCAAGTTCAGTTCAAAAGATTATAGAATCTATTAATGTAATGAATCAATAGTTTGTATTTAGAAACCTGAACCATAAGTGTGCTGCGTTCTCACATGATCTCCAAGTCGGATCATGACGCACGATGCAAGTTAGCTATTAGAAAGAATATTTAATACAGGCAAAACGAATTAGTTTCTTGAGCAATCATTCGAGAGGCTTTTTTGTTGTTTCAAACAGTGTACCAGGTCCCCACATAATTCCCGCACGATTCGGATAAATGAATATGGAAAAATCATTCCGTCTTTGAAAATAGCATCAACTCCAACATCTCAGAGTTGATGCTTTTAGATATGTAACATCTAGTAAAACAATAGCTGTGTGGAAATGACACACTTAATTGATACCAGGTCCCCACACAATTGTGTCTAAGCTCATATACTTCGAGTTCCAAAAACTACTCAACACTCCTAGCAACTCGAACTGCAATCTCACAAAAAGCTTTGACAAGGATGGATTGATCGCTACGCCGATAAGTAATGCCCATCGAGGCAAGCGGTAATTGTTGAACTGAATCAATGTAGACGACTTCTTGTGTATGCATGTTCATGATCGATTGGGGAACAATGGATATGCCCATACCAGCAGCAACTAAGCCGATGACTGTTTGAAATTCAAGTGCTTCCTGTTGGATGACCGGATGGCACAGTCCTAGAATTTCGGTGTAGAGGCCGGGCCATGTCTTTGGTGATATTAATACGAACGGGTATGGTTTTAAGTCTTCCAGTGTGACTACTTCTACTTCAAGTAAAGGATGTTGTTTTGGGACCGCGAGTACGCAAGGATGAATGGAGACGATTTCGGTGTGAAGCGTGTCTTCAAGGACTGGCGGTCTTAGGACACCCACATCGATTTCATTCTGGCGCAATGCTTCAAGTTGGGCCAACGTAGACAATTCGGATAGGTGCACTTGAACGTCAGGGAATTGTTTGCGAAATACCCGTAAAACTGCAGGGAGAATATCATAGGTGGCAGAACCAACGAATCCGACACGCAAAGACCCCAGTTTTCCAAGATGTATCCGTTTTGCATTTTCAATTGAACCTTCTAGGATATCGATCACTTTGACGAGATCATGATAAAAATGTTGTCCAGCCGGCGTTAATTCGACGCTCCGATTCGTTCGAAGAAATAGAAGTACACCCATTTCTTTTTCTAGATTTTGAATTTGAATACTTAAAGGCGGTTGGGTAATATGTAGTCGTTCTGCAGCACGACTGAAATTTAATTCTTCCGCGACGGCTATAAAATAACGTAGCTGTCTTAATTCCATTGTTCCGTCACCTACTTTCTAAGTATTCGAAAAACGTATAGTTGTTATATGAATTATATACTTCTCGAATGGCGACTAGCAAGCTAAACTTAGAATATCAAATGAATCAAGAAGAAGTCGTTGTCAAAAAGTACACAGGTGGAAAGTTTGTCAGGAAAGTTTGACGAAGAACGCGCATGATTTTCATAGTATACTACCTTTGCGGTCGAAAATGAAAGCGGTATCATCATCTTTTCATAATAATTAGTAAATACTATTAAAGGGTGGAGTAAAATGAAGATATTAAACTTAAGTGGGTCACCGTATGAGATTGGTTTACGTCATGGAGAACAAGCTAAAAGTGAAGTTCTATCCAGTATCACTTCATATGAAAAATTATTTTTCGAAAATGCGAATATAACGTGGAGTCAGGCTAGAGAGATGGGGAAACAATATTTACATGCTATTTATAAGACGAATAGTGATTTACTAGAAGAAATGGAAGGGCTTGCGAAAGGTGCTTCTGTAGATTTTGAAGATATTTTAGTGTTAAATGCACGAAGTGAAATTGTATTAACACAAAACAAAACGGACGGTTGTACAAGCTTTGCGATCATGCCTCCTAAATCAGAGTACGCGTTTTTGGGTCAAACGTGGGATTGGACTTCGGCTCAATCTAAAAGTCTGATTATGACGAAAATCACTCAACAGAATGGCCCGAAAATTCATATGGTCACTGAGGCTGGGATTATTGGGAAGATTGGGTTGAATGAACATGGATTAGGTGTTTGTCTCAATGCTTTACGTTCAAATCTTAAATCAAATGAGCTACCGATTCATCTAGGATTAAGAGAAGTGTTAAATTCAGAGGATATTGAAGAGGCTAGAAATAAAGTGGTGAATGGTCAATTAGGATCTTCAGCTAACTTTTTAATGGCCCAAGCAAAAGGCGCTGTCCATAAAGCCATAAATTTAGAGCTATCTCCGAATAAATTTGGCGAGCAGGAAACAGTAGACTCGTACCTTTGCCACACAAATCATTTCTGTTCAAAAGCCGTTATTGACGATATTGGTAGTGATAATTTAAGTACAGAAGAAAATTCATACAATCGAATTGATCGCATTGGAGAATTAATAGAAGGTTCTACAAAAGACCATAATGTAGTAACAGAAAAAGACATCGAAGGATGGTTAGCTGACCACGAAAACCAACCCAATTCCATTTGTATTCATAAAGTACCTGGGACTTCAGATTATACAGATACGATTACCTGTTTTTCGGTCATTATGAACTTAACAAATAAAAGTTTGTATTTAAAAGAAGGGCAGCCTTGCCAACCAATAGATACACAACGTTTTAGTTTTTAATTGGCAGGATGATAAAAATATACTCACATAAGATAAAAGAATCTATTCAAGGCAATCAGATGGATTGAAGGGGGAGAACATTATGGAGCAAGAACGAAAAAAGAAGCGTCTGAAATTTACGATGCCTGATGCATATATCATTATCTTTAGTATTATTGCCTTGGCGGCTATTGCCACTTATCTAATACCTGCGGGGTCTTATGATCGGGAAACCGTTGATGACATAACAAAAGTCGTACCTAATAGTTATACTGCACAGGAATCTAATCCAGCCAATTTATTAGATTTGTTTACATCGATTCAATTAGGAATGGTTGAAACTGCAAATATCATTTTCTTAATTTTCATTATTGGAGGAATAATAGCCGTTATTGAATCTACAGGTGCTATTGATTCGGGTTTAAATAAATTAATAGATAAAACTAGAGGCCGGTATATTATATTAATCACAACGGTCAGTGCCATGTTTGGTATTTTAGCTTCTATGGGAGTTGTAGCCAATGCGGTTATCGCTTTTATTCCAATTGGTATCGGTTTAGCACGATCCTTGAAGTTGGATGCGATCACAGGAGTTGCGATGATTTATTTGGGGTATTATTCCGGGATGATTGCAGGCGTTTTTGATCCTACGATTTTAGGGTTTGCTCAAACAATTGCTGAATTACCGTTATTCTCAGGAATCGTTCTTCGGATATTTGTATTTATTGCTTTAATTACAGTCACTATACTTTATACAAATAGTTATGCAAGAAAGATTAGAAATAATCCGGAGAAATCCATTATGGCTGGTAGACCTTTCGGTGATCACCAACAGGTGTCAGACGAGGTTGGAGATCTTCCGGAAAATAGAGTAACAAGTTTTACGACTACACAAAAGTTGGTCATTCTGGCGTTTGTTGGATCACTAGTCTTCTTCGTATACGGAGCCTTCACTAAACAATGGGGGATAAATGAATTAGCAGGGATCTTTATTATGATGGGTGTAGTAGTGGCAATCATTGCACGCATCAATCCGAACAACTTTGTTAAAATCTTTATTTCAGGAGCACAATCTATCGCATACGGTGCACTCGTAGCCGGTTTAGCAAGAGGTGTCGTCATTGTAATGGAAAATGGCCATATATTAGATACGATTGTAAATATGGTTCTAGTTCCATTGGAGTCGACCACATTATTAGTAGGTGCACTACTGCTCTTCGTGTTTAATATGGGCTTTAATCTACTAGTCACAGCAGGAGATGCTCAAGCAGCCATCGTTATGCCGATTATGGTTCCGATTGTCGACATTTTAGGAATGACGAGACAAACTGGAGTTCTCACATTTAAACTTGGAGATGGATTTACAAACATTATCGCGCCAACATCCGGGGTGTTAATGGCGGTGCTGGCTATCGGTGGCGTCAAGTGGACTCAATGGATTAGGTTTGCCATTCCTTTATTGCTTATGTGGATTGTTGTGGGCGTTATTGCTATTACTTATGCGGTGCTTACGGGGTATGGTCCGTTTTAACGGGTACCAGGTCCCCACACAATTTCCACACAATTCTAAAGAAAAAAAGCGTCAACTCCGAAACTTCGGAGTTGACGCTTTTTGATAACTTAAACGTGATAAATCACCCGCATTCAATAGTTCAATCTCTATCTTTATCAACAAACTCACCATAATCCGGAACCGCAATACGTTCAAAGTCATCAACTAACTTTTTTAGACTGTCGGCTAGTAACTCTTTCTCCATAGGCAATCCATGGCCCGTTATGGCGACAGATGGTTGTAACGCTTCTAGTTTGATCACAGATTCCAAAGCAGCCTCCCAATCCGTTGTTAAATAGCGTGGTGGACCACTTATCTCTTGTTCTTGCGTTAGCACTTTATACAGATATTCCTGTTTTACAGTTACAAATGCATCTCCGACAAGTAAAGCCTTGTCCTTCTGCCTGAAGAACGATACATGACCCGGTGAATGACCTGGTGTGTGAATCCATTTAAATTCTTGCAAGAACGGAACACTGCCGTCTGGTGGTAAGCTTTTGATATGGTCTCCTAATTGAATAGGATCCGTTGGAAAAATAGAAGACATCTTAGAAACCATTCCACCTTCTACACTCGTATCAGGGTCTGGATAACTGGATAGTCCGGTTAAAAACGGCAACTCTAATTCATGAGCATACACCGGCACTTCCCAATGCTTCACCAAATCAATGACTGCCCCTACGTGATCAAAATGTCCATGCGTTAAAATAATAGCTTTCGGACGAGCATTCGCACCAAAACGCTCTTCTACAACCGCTAGTATTTTCTTTGCGGAGTAAGGCATACCAGCATCAATCAAAACAAAATCCTTTGTATTTGGATGCCCTACTAAAACAATGTTCACAATTTGTATGGTATGGCAATAGATATCCGGTAACACTTCAATGCCCGAACCACTTCCAATAGATGTAGCCCATATATATTTATAATCTTCTCCGTTAGATAGTTGTTGATCCAAGAAGACACCCCATTCCTTGTTTGTGCTACATATCTTCGTTATCTACTTTCAGTATTTACAAAATGGAAGCTATTATTCAATCCATTTGAAGACGGCAGAAGGTCCCCAGGTGTTTCTCATGATGAATACTTAAAGATAGACTGAGCTGCCAACATTCGTAGTGCATGGAAAAATATTCTGAAATCTCTCCTAAAAAGTCCTATCCGTCATTATTTTCGAATAAAATGCAGGGACTGTATTTCAAAGGGGGGAGATTTGTGAATTCACTGTTTGTCTATATATTCTTGGGCGCATCTTTAGCTGCGCCAATAGGTCCTGTTAAAACCGTTCTGTTAAATACGGGAATAAAAAGAGGTTTTTTTCATGCTTGGGCTTTTAGTTTTGGTTCCGTGATAACGGATATTATGTATATGTTCCTCGTGTACTTTGGCGTTGGACAATTTATTGAATATCCTTTAATTAAGATCATTCTCTGGTCGTTCGGGTGTTTTGTTCTTATGTACACAGGTATAGAAAATTTGTTGACTTTGAATAAAGTTGAAATGAGTTGGAAATTCGGTAAAAGAGTCAGACTAAGAACATCTATGCTGACGGGCTTTTTGATGTCATTATTGAATCCGTTGACTATAATTTTTTGGCTAGGTATATACGGTTCCATTCTTGCAAAAACAGCTGGTGGCTCGACGGGTCATCAAATCATTATAAACAGTCTGGCGATTTTGTCGGGAATTATGATTGTGGATTTTATTATGGCCTTTTTATCCAGTGGGGCACGCAAGCTCTTATCCGATCGGCTTTTAATAATCGTTTCCATTATCTCTTCTATATCTATGATCGGTTTTGGAATTTACTTCGGGATCCAGGCTTATCAAGCGTTATTTTAACTAATCTTCGCTGGGCTGTTTTTGCATGGCTATTTACATATAATGTTGAAAACGATATAGAAATTAGTAGTCAAGTATAAAAAAGTCTCGTTTGGAAATCATACCTCTAATCATTTAGAACAAAATAAGATGAGGTGTGGTAATGGATAAAAGTGCGGACAAGGTTAGTGTCTGGTGCATTGTTAGTCTGGCTTCAATTCCTCTTATTATGACGCTGGGGAATTCTATGCTCATACCCGTGCTTCCTTTATTGGAAGATAAAGTAGGGATTACATCGTTTCAATCGAGTATGATCATTACCAGTTACTCGGTGGCGGCTATTTTCCTTATCCCAGTAGCCGGATATTTATCAGACCGTTTCGGACGGAAGATGGTGATATTACCAAGTTTGGTCTTTGCATTGATCGGGGGGCTGATTGCGGGATTTGCTTCGTGGAAGATGGATGACCCGTATATGATGATTATTATTGGTCGGGTATTACAAGGTATAGGAGCAGCCGGTGCCATGCCAATCGTGCTACCGCTTGTGGGTGACTTATATAAAGATGATGGCGAAAAAAGCAGTAAGTGCTTAGGAATTATTGAAACGTCAAACACGTTTGGAAAAGTATTAGCTCCTATCTTAGGTTCGGCATTTGCTGCTATATTATGGTTTCTACCATTCTTCTCTATTTCTGCACTCAGTGTCATTTCTTTTGTACTCATCTTTTTCTTTGTTAAAGTCCCGAAAGAAAAAGACGAACCCGTAAAGTTTAAGGTGTTTATCAAGAACACTAAAAAGATATTTGCGTCAGAAGGTAAATGGTTGTATACCGTATTTCTGAATGGAGTTCTGGTCATGCTAGTATTATTCAGCATGTTATTTTTTTTATCGGAAAACCTTGAGAAAACACATGATATTGAGGGGATTAAGAAAGGATTCGTTTTGGCCATTCCGTTATTATTTCTTTGTATTGCTTCTTTTTTATCGGGCCGAAAAATTAAAGGGGAACTGAAAACTATAAAAAGGATCATGGTCATTTGCTTAATCGCCATGTCAGCCAGTGTCGTTTTTGTTGGATTTACAAGCAAGAACTTGATCCTCTTGTTGATTGTGACTAGTATAGTGGGAATAGCCATTGGCGCATTATTGCCTGCATTGGATGCCATTATTACAGAAAATATTGAAAAAGAACTGCGAGGCACGGTTTCCTCTTTTTACAGTTCGGCCAGATTTATCGGTGTAGCAGCAGGCCCTCCGTTGATGTCAATTGCCATGAAAGATTTTCTGAATGGCAGTTATATCATTGCCACTGTACTAGGAGTCATTTTGACTTTTATGGTGTTTAAGTTCATTAATGTTGAAGAAATTGAAGAATCCAATCAAAAAGACTGAAAAGGACCTGACAGTAAAAAGCTGTCAGGTTCTTTTCTATTTAGAAATATGTACGGAATGGAGAGTTTATTCAGATTTTAAACTAAAAAGAATGAGGGAAATTCCTGTGAAAAGACAAATCATTCGTACTAAAGATACTTTTTCCGTGAGACCGTGCAGTGCAATTCCTGTCGTTACAATTAATATAAATGGACCTACTAATGCAAGTAAAGAGTTAATATAAAACGCCTTTTCCAAATCATTGAATTTAAACATGAGTGCAGCAGCTGTTATTTCTATACTTCCTGAAATAACTCGTAATAGAATAATGAAAAGCAGCGCCCTTTCTATCATGAAAACCACTTCCTCTGATTGTATTTATGCTCACTATATGCAGCACGTCCATGAGTTATTTAACCTCCGCTTATATATACTGGTTGCGCGTGAAAGTCTATGGTTGTCTGGAATGCCCATGGTGTATCTCCACTGTGAACACATACATAAAAGCAGCGGCTACACAGTATGATTAGGGAAGGAATGAATGAGTTGAAGAGTTTACAGGAAGAGATGGATTTGAAGAAAGAAACGCTAGGGACACTAACCCCCTTAATGGCAGATCACATGGCACGTGAAGAAATGTATTATTTAATGAAATTAGCTGAATTCACTTGGGATTAGGTACCAGGTCCCCACACAATTCAATATGTACAACACAGCCGCCAGTATTAAAGTGGCGGCTGCATTTATTCATCAGTGACTACGATGATGAAACAGCCGAGATAGGCCTTTCAGAATGATCGCCAAGGCGAACAACACGATGATGATCACGATAATCACAGCTAGAATTATCAACAGCAAGTTTCCAGAGAGACCCGCCAATATACCAGGCACAATCAAAAACAAGCCGAGCAAAGCATATCCGGCTATAATCCCGAAGAAGAAAAGCCATTCATTGCTTACATGTTCATATTTAGACATAAACTTCACCTCCTTGCTGTACTATATGTCGAGTTCAGCAAGTCGATGTAATGCAATACACTCGGTTGTTGTTAATAAAAGAGTAATTATATAGAGTAGACTTTTACATCCTTCAATAAATAGAGGCCAAAGGTTACCTGGCTGAGTAGTAAGAGAAGGAGTTTTGTGTTTTTTCTTCTATTATCGAATAAGGATTTGCAGCACAGGCTATTCTACCAACTGAATAATCTACAAAAAACGAGGCTTCCAATCGATAAACCGATTGGAAGCCTCACTCTGATGATCTGGATATGCAATTATGCTGTTACTGTTCTACTTGTCATCAATCAAACGTCAACACAATACGCCCATTAATCTGTCCTTTTTCCATCTTTTCAAGAACTGCATTCACATCGGAAAGGGGAGCCGTTTCAATCTGCGCCTTCACTTTACCGCGTGCAGCAAAATCCAACGCTTCTTTCATATCGATTCGTGTTCCAACGATAGAACCTTTTACTGTAATGCCGTTGAGAACCGTATTGAAAATAGGAATCGGTAAATCTTCGTGTGGAAGTCCAACAGCGACCAAAGTGCCGCCACGTTTAACGGAACGATATGCTTGCTCAAATGGTACTTGGGCTACAGCTACGCTAATAGCTGCCTGTACGCCACCGACTTGCTTTTGAATCGCTTCGGCAGGATCTTCATTTTTGCCGTTGATTGTAATGTCAGCTCCGAGTTTCTTCGCAAGCTCTAACTTTTCATCCGCAATATCAACCGCCACTACATTGAACCCCATAGCTTTCGCGTACTGTAGCGCTACGTGACCTAATCCACCGATGCCATAAATTGCGACCCAGTCTCCTGGTTTTGCACCGGATACTTTCAATGCTTTATATGTTGTCACGCCTGCACAAAGAATAGGTGCGGCTTCAACAGAGCTTAGATTTTCAGGGATTTTCGCGACGTAATCCGCGGCTGCGAGGCAATACTCCGCGTATCCGCCGTCCACTGAATAGCCACCATTTTCTTGACTATGGCACAGTGTTTCTTTCCCTTCTAGACAATAATCACACTCACCACATGCAGAGTAGAGCCAAGGTATACCGACACGGTCTCCGATTTTTACGGACGTGACGTTCGGTCCAATAGCTTCTACAATTCCTACGCCTTCATGTCCTGGAATGAGAGGAAGTTTCGGTTTGACAGGCCAGTCACCGTTGATTGCGTGTAAGTCTGTATGACAAACGCCGCATGCCTCTAGTTTAACTAATGCCTGACCGGCTCCTGCTGTCGGTTTTTGTGTGTCTTCGATCTGCAATTTCGTCTGGAATTCTTTAACGATTGCTGCTTTCATTGTGGTTTGTTTTGTAGTACCTCTTGCGTTGCTTTTTTGAATTGCTGACTTCATGAATGATTCCTCCCTTTTCTCTTACGGACTATCTATATGTTGGGGGAGGGGGGATTAGTACAGATGTTGAAACGGTACCAGAAACGGTACCAGGTCCCCACACAATTCGGAACTATTCAGACAATTTTCATTCGATCATACGTAAAACACCTTCTCTCTGTTTAAAACAAAGAGAAGGTGTTTTTCAATTGTATAGTGATTACTCCCAACGACCCGTAAGTACCTTCTGACGTGTATAGAAGTTCAGTCCATCTTTTCCGTTCGCATGAAGATCACCGTAGAAGGAATCTTTCCAACCGGAGAACGGGAAGAAGGCCATTGGTGCAGGTACGCCGATATTTAATCCGAGCATTCCCGCATCGATATTTTCACGGAAGTTCCGTACATTTCCGCCGTCTCTTGTGAAGATACAAGCACCGTTAGCGAACCTGGATCTATTCGATAATTCTATTGCTTCATCTAAGTTTTTCACACGGCTGATCGATAGAACAGGAGCAAAAATTTCGTCTTGCCAAATCTTCATCTCGCTCGTTACATGATCAAAGATGGTAGGTCCGACGAAGTATCCTTTTTCTTTAGCTGCGCTGTCTTGGCGACCGTCGCGAACGAGTGTTGCGCCTTCGTTTTCACCAGTGGCGATGTATTGTTCTGTTCGTTCTTTATGCGTGTCACGAATGACAGGTCCAAGGAAGATTCCTTCGTCCAAACCGTTTCCGATTGTGAGTTCATTCGCACGATTAAGTAATGATTCAACAAACTCGTCTGCAATCTCGTCTTCAACTGCGACGACTGAACATGCCATGCAACGTTCTCCGGCTGAACCGAATGCTGCGTTGATGATTTGTGTAGCGGCGTTGTCCAAGTTCGCATCTTTCAAGACGATGGAGTGATTTTTTGCTCCAGCTAGTGCTTGAACGCGTTTTAGATTATCTGTTCCGCGTTTGTAAACATACTCTGCAACAGGCTGAGATCCTACGAAGGAAATAGCAGCGATCTTTTCGTGATCTAGAATGCTATTTACTACGTCATGTGCTCCGTGCACAATATTGAAAACGCCTTTTGGTAAGCCGGCTTCTTCAAGTAGTTCAGCTAAGCGGTTTGCTAGCATCGGCGTACGCTCGGATGGCTTGAGTACAAATGTATTTCCTGTTGCGATCGCCATCGGGAACATCCAGCATGGCACCATCATCGGGAAGTTGAAGGGGGTGATCCCGCCTATGACACCGATCGGGTAGCGATACGTTCCGGATTCCAAACCAGATGCGACGGATGGCAAGTTATCTCCCATCATCAAAGTAGGGGCTCCTGTAGCAAATTCTACACATTCAATTCCGCGTAGTACTTCGCCGTGCGCTTCGGTAAAGTTTTTTCCGTTTTCGACTGTGATAATTCTAGCAAGTTCATCCCAGTGATCTACTAATAGTTGCTGATATTTGAATAAAATACGCGCACGACGTGGAACGGGTACTTCCTTCCAAGTGACGAATGCTTCGCTTGCTGCTTGTACTGCACGATCCAAATCTTCTTTTGTTGAGATCGGAACGTGGGCAACTACTTCTCCAGTGGCGGGATTATAAACAGGCTCTGTTTGGTCTGTCGTTGCGGATACCCATTCACCGTTAATATAGTTTTGTACTGTCAATGTAGCGTTTGTTGTCATATAGTTGACCTCCTATTGTAATTACATATCGTATTAAAATTGGTATTCATAACATATTTGGTATAGTTCTGCGATTTCCTCTTTTGAAGGCGTTTTAGGATTATTGCTAGGACTCCCGCTATCGATTGCGTCTGTAGACATCTTGCTGAGAGCGCTTACAAATTCTTCGCGTTGAATTCCCCATTGTTCAAGATTGGGGATATCTAATGATTTACATAAGTCCTTCACTGATTGTACAGCAACTTCTGCAGCGTCATTATCTGATAATTTTTCTGCTTCGGAAGAAAATATTCGACCAATGTCTGCCAGTCTATCAATACATGAATCTTTGCTATATTCCAGTATAGCAGGTAAAAGCATCGCATTCGAGAAACCGTGCGGCACATCAAATAGTGCACCGATTGGTCGGGACATTCCATGGATTAAGCAAACAGACGCATTCGAGAACGCACTTCCAGCTTGAAGGGCAGCGAGTGACATGCCTTCTCTAGCTTCAATGTTCTGACCGTCCGTGAATGCTTTATGCAAATTCTTTGAGATTAACTTGATTGCGGATAAGGCCATCATATCTGTCATCGGATGAGATTTTTTAGATATATATGCTTCAATCGCGTGACTCAGTGCGTCTACGCCTGTCGCAGCTGTTACTTTTTGAGGAGAAGAGAGCGTCAGCAATGGATCGACGATCGCTACATTCGGCATGAAAGCAGGCTGTTTAATCATCATTTTTACTTTAGTTGCTGAGTTGGTGATGACGGTTACGTCTGTTGCTTCTGAACCGGTTCCAGCAGTAGTTGGAATCGCGATGTGAGGTACAGGTGCTTTTTGCGCAATTTTCTTCATGCCTACGTAGTCTTCGATGTTTCCACCGTTAGTCGCTACTACTGCAACCGCTTTGGCCGTATCGATACAGCTTCCGCCACCTAATGAAATAATCAAGTCACATTTTTCAACTTGATATAATTGAAGTGCTCCCTCTACATATTGATCATTTGGCTCTGATGCTACACCGAGGAATACTACACTTTTAACAGAGTGATCCGATAATTTCTGCTGGCAATTATCTACATAATCGAGTTTCTGCATAATTTGGTCGCTGATGATCAGTGCTTTCTTACCGAGAAGCTCGGCTTTTTCACCGATCTGTGCAAAAGAATTTTGCTGATACAGTATCGTCGGTGGCATTTGAAACGTTTTGCAAGTTTCCATTAGGTCAGCTCCTTAAATTATAATACTTGTAATAGAGTAGTACGTTTAAAGCAGGAGTGAAAAAAGTGTAGCGTCTAGGCTACACTTTTATTAATGAACCGAGTGTAGCATTAATACTACACTTAGGTCAAATATTAAATTTTCTCATTTTTTTGTATAATGTAGTTCTGTGGATTCCGAGAAGCTCGGCAGTCTTTGATTTATTACCGTCTGTTTTATCTAGTAAATCGATAATCATCTTTTTTTCTTCCGCGTCTTGTTTCTCTCTAATATTTTCTAACGTATGGATGCTTTGTCCATGCACTATCAATTCGGGTAAGTCTGTGACGTCTATACTATCGGAATTAACTGTGCTTACTAAGTGTTCAAGAACCTCAATCAATTCTTCGATATTGCCTTTCCATTCGTAATTCATCAAGTACGTTACAGCCGAAGTGGTGAAAGACTTCTCGGGTATTTTATGTGTGAAGCATATTTCCTGCATATAGTGTGACAGTAAATAGGGAATGTCTTCTTTCCTGTTACGAAGTGCCGGAATGGTCAGTTGCAACGGATTTAATTGCGCATATAACTCGGAGCTGAATGCATCACTCTCGGCTAATTCATATAAATTTTGTGTAGAAGAAATAATTAATTGGACAGGGAAGTCTTCTGGAGCGTGTCTTAAATAGTCCAATAGTTTCATTTGTGTAGTCATGGATAATGCTTCTATATCCCGTAAGTAGAGGGTGCTTTCGTTTCCAGAAGTGAGGATTCCATGCAGACCGAAAAGCTGTTCATCCACGTATTTCGAGTCTTCTATCGTACAGTGTATGATCGTGAATGGTTTTGATGCGATCGGGCTTAATAAGTGAATACTTTCCGCGAATGCATTTTTGCCCGTACCTTTTTCGCCTGATAGTAGAACGACAGCTTGTGTCCGTGCAGCAGTCCGCGCTTTTCTTTTCAAGTCGGATATCGCTTCACTCGTTCCGATAATTTGATTGAGACTCGAAAAGCCTTCGGATGATAGGGGAGGGAGTTCTGTATCGGCCATGACTTTCTGCAACTGTAATCGTTCATAAATTCGGTAAATATCTGAAACCCCTTCAAAAATGAGCATCCCAATTGCTGCGACTACTTTGCCATTTTTCCAGATAGGGATTCGGTGAACGACCATGTCTTGTCCTTGTATATTTTGTAGAACGCCTCTTTCCGGAATGCCTTTTTGAACCGTTTTATGTAAATTCGTGTTTTCAATTACATTAGTTACATGCCTTCCCATTGCCTCGGATCTAGGTACACCCGTGAATTTACTATATGCATCATTGAATTCGATGATCATACCATCCTCATCGACTACAGCAATTCCTTCATACGCTTTTTCTAGAATAACAGATAAAATATCCGTTACTTTGTCATTTTGTATATAGCTTTCCATCAATGCCGTTAGCCCATTGAAGATTTCTTTTTGCGTTAGCAGGCCAGTGAGAACTCCTTGTTGATTTTTCACCATATAGACAGTCGTATTATCGGAGTCAAAAGGAAGTTCACTCAACAATGTCCGTTCATCTATTTCAGCGACTTGCATCGGCAACATAGTCTCGAGCAATGTGTGCTGATCACGACCCGTGACGAATGCTTCGAGTATATGGTGGGGAGTCATCATACCAATCGGTCTAAGTTGTGGATCAATAATAGGAAGATACTCGATGTTCCATTCCTTCAAAATCTTAGCTGCCTCAAGCAATGTCTTATCTGATTGGATGACCGAAAAGTTTTCATTCATCCAATTCGCTACAGACATCCACTTTTTATCATTTTCAAACTGTATAAGTGTATTAATAAATGAATCTTTAAACATAAAAGCCTCCGTAGGATATCTATTTCACTTCGTGTTACTCAATTATAGCGTGAAAATCATACATGTGCACGATACTGAATAAGGAGGGAATTTCGTTCCGACAGTAAAAACACCTTCCTTAAAAACAGGTAGAAGGTGTTTAGTATTTTCTATAGTTGAAACCGAGTGCTAGGCAGTCTGTTATGTTATCACATTCTCTTTATAGAATTACATTCATTCACTATCACATTTTAATCCATCCAATACTACAGAAGTAATACTGTGAATTTCTACTACAGGATCCAGACGCTCTCTAAAAATGATCCAATCGTATATCGTTCCGCGCATACAGCGTGTGACGAGCATGGAAATCTCATCGACCGAAAGCTCTCGTTTAAACTCTTTTCGTTCTACTCCTTCTTCTACATAAGAGCGAATGATTTGATACAATTGGCGATTTTGGTCAGTTAAATAGTGATCGTCATCTATCGTTAAAGCAAGCGCACTGGTGTAAATCGTATGTATGAAATCTTTTCCTAAGACATCCCTCAAATACGTCATTTGGCCTTTATAAAAAAGAAGAATTTTTTCTGAAGCTTTGAGATCAGCGGGAATGCTCGGAATGAATGATAGGTAAAATTCATCGATATCTTTAAACTTTTCCAAAAAGACATCATATTTCGAATTAAAATGGACGTAGAATGCTCCTTTGGAAACATTACATGCTTTTGCAATACTTTCTACCGTTACATTATCGAAACCTCTTTCATGGAAAAGCTCTAAGCCTTTTTCTAGGAGGTTTTTCTTGGTCTCTTGCGCTTTTAATTGTCGGGGTGTAAGTTCTGTCATGTTCTGTTCCTCCTCTACCATGTTTGTTAACAGGATACCATGTTCACGAATTTATTTAAAATTTTTAGAAAACGGGTTGACTGTTTGGATAATTTTAGATATTATTGAGTGACTGTAGTATGTGACTACGGTATGTGAAAGAAATCATTACTAATTGAAAAGTAGTTTATCGTATACAAACTGTTAGGTATCTATATTTTTTTACTATAAATGATAACGCTTACATATGCTAAGCGAATTAAAGAGGAGGAATATGTATGGCTAATGAAAAGAAGATTGGATTTATTGGGCTTGGCAATATGGGCTTCCCGATGGCAAGTAATTTATTGAAAAAAGGTTACTCGGTTTATGCTTTGGACATCAATAAAGAGTCGGAAAAGAGCTTCGGTGAATTGGGTGGGCATGTCGGTCTGACAACTGCTTCGTTACTAAAGGAAGTGGATCTCGTTTTCACTAGTCTACCTACTCCTGCTATTGCAGAAAATGTGTATCTAGGCAAAGAGGGAATCGTGAATAGCGCTACGAAGCCAATAGTGTTAGTAGATTTAAGCACGATCTCACCTGAGTTGAATAGGAAGATTGAAAAAGAAGCGTTGCAACAAAATCTTGAATATTTGGGTGCACCGGTAAGTGGAAGTGTCAGTGGTGCGGTGAACGCTACGTTATCCATCATGGTCGGTGGCGAGAAAGAAACATTTGAATCGGTACTGCCTTATCTACAGGCTATTGGATCAAATGTATTCCATGTAGGAAAAGATCCGGGTGTTGGTACTATCGTTAAGCTCATCAATAATATGATGGCAGGTATTCACAATCAAGCGGTTGCTGAAGCTCTTTCATTAGCAAAGCTTGCAGGTGTTGATCAGGATATCGTGTATGACATCGTCAACGTTAGCTCGGGTGCAAGTACAATTCTTACTCGTAACTATAAGACGTATATTTCACAAGATGAGTACAATAAAGGTGCATTCACGACTTCATTACTATTAAAAGATTTGAAGCTTGCAAAGCACGTATCGGATTCTCTTGACGGAGAGCTGCCGATTGCGTCGCAACTTATTGAATACTATGAAGCGGAAGTAGAAAAGGGTCACGCTCATGAAGATATGTCTTCTTCCTACTTGATGATCCAAGACAAGTTGAATAAACAAAAGCAAAACGTATAAGAAAATCTACTATAAATTAGGAGGAATAGACATATGCAAAAAACAGATGTAAAGACATTAACTCATTTTATTAATGGTGAAGAGGTAGAAGGTAAGAGTGGACGATTTGGAGATGTCTTTAATCCATCCACTGGAGAGAAGATTGCGAAAGTACCATTGGCTTCAACAGAAGAAGTGAATGAGGTCGTGAAGCTAGCGAAAGAAGGATTTACTCACTGGTCTAAGATTTCAGTTGGAAAACGAATGGAAGTGCTTCACAAGTTTCGTGCCCTACTTGTAGAAAATACGGATCGATTGGCCTATGCGATAGGTGAGGAAAACGGAAAAACAATCTCTGATGCAACAGGTGAGATTACACGTGGTATCGAGTCAGTGGACTTTGCGATTGGCGCTCCACACTTGTTAAAAGGAGAGCACTCGGTGAATGTAGGGGGAGAGATCAATTCGTATTCCATGCATAAGCCATTAGGTGTTGTAACATGTATTTCACCCTTTAACTTCCCAGTAATGGTACCTGTCGCGATGAGTACGATGGCAGTTGCAGTGGGTAACGCGATGATTCTGAAACCTTCAGAAAAAGTTCCTCATTCTGCATTAATTCTTGCGGAACTATGGTCTAAAGCGGGATTACCAGCTGGTGTTTGGAATGTGGTCAATGGCGACAAAGAGGCTGTGGATGCACTGCTTACGAATAAAGATGTTATGGCTGTTAGCTTTGTAGGGTCGACGCCGGTAGCTGAAGCAGTTTATGAAAAAGGGACGAAAAATCATAAGCGTGTACAGGCATTCGGTGGCGGAAAGAATAATATGGTCATCATGCCGGACGCGGATATCGATACAGCGGTCAATTCATTCCTCGGTGCAGCTTATGGTGCCGCATCACAAAGATGTATGGCGATTTCTACTGCGATTCCTGTAGGTCAGAAAACAGCTGACGCGTTTGTTGCCAAGCTAACAGAAAAAGTGAATGAACTAAAAGTCGGAAAGTTCGATGACAAAGAGGCAGATTTCGGACCTGTGATCAGTGCTGAGGCCAAAGCGAGTGTCATAAAATCCATCGATTTGGCTATAGAAGAAGGAGCTGTTCTCGCAGCGGATGGACGAAATCCTAAAGTAGCGGATGAAAATGGCTATTACTTAGCGCCAACATTGCTTGATCATGTAACAACCGATATGAATGTGTATAAGGAAGAGGTCTTCGGTCCTGCACGAATCGTTGTGAGGGTAGATACGCTGGAACAAGCGATTGATCTGATTAATGAGCATGAATATGGTAATGGCGTTACGATCTATACCAACAGTGGAAGCGCTGCAAGAACGTTCACGGATCAAATTGAAGTGGGAATGGTAGGAGTGAATGTTCCGATTCCGATTCCGGTTGGTTACCATAACTTCGGTGGATGGAAACGCTCTAGATTTGGTGAAGGGCAAATGTTCGGTCCGGATACTGTTCGTTTCTTTACGAAAACTAAAACCGTTTCTGAGAGATGGTTCGATACTTCTTATAATGATGAAAGTAAAACAGATTTCGACTTCCCAAGTAGTTGATTGACCATAAGCAGGATCGTAGTGAATACATAACTTCGATCCTGTTTTATTTCTAACATAAAGTAGTTTGACGATTGAAAAGTATACAGCCTGATGGAGGAGGGGTAGGATGTTAGGGATATTTATAGGTTTAGTGTTGCTAATGGTATTGGCTTATAGAGGTTGGTCGATCATTTGGATTGCACCGATTTGTGCAGGAATCGTAGCGTTATTTGGTGGATTGAACTTATTGGATGCGTATACGGATACATATATGACGGGTTTCGTTAACTTTGCGAAGCAATGGTTCCCAGTGTTTATGTTGGGGGCGATTTTCGGGAAGTTGATGGAATACAGCGGAATGGCCCATTCAGTAGCTATTGGAATCTCACGCGTTTTTGGTAAAGAGCGTGCCATCATTGGTGTCATTGTGGCAGCAAGTGTATTGGCTTACGGTGGCGTGAGTGTGTTCGTTGTAGTATTCGCAGTCTATCCATTGGCACTGAATATGTTCCGTGAAGCGAATATAAGCAGACGTCTTCTACCGGGAACGATTGTTGCGGGGATGATGACATTCGCCATGACGGCATTACCGGGCACACCGCAAATTCAGAACCTAATTCCAACACAGTACTTTCATACGACAGCGGCAGCGGCTCCAATAATAGGACTTGTTTCATCAGCGTTCATGATTGTCTCTTCCATATTGTATTTGAATCGTAGAGTACGCGTGTTAAGAGAAGCAGGAGAAGTTTTCGAAGAACGTGAAGAGGATTTGAATGCAGAACCACGTACGAAGTATCCACATATCATTCTTTCTTTACTACCTTTACTGGCTGTAATCATCACATTGAACTTTTTAAAATGGGATATTGTCATATCTCTTGCAACGGGAATTGTTCTTATATTAATCATTTCGATCAGAGAATTTAAAGGCTTCACAAAAGCGGTAAACAGTGGAGCGAGCGATTCCGTCATGGCGATGATTAATACAAGTGCGGCAGTAGGGTTTGGAACAATTGTACGATCTGTTCCAGGCTTTGAAAAGTTAAGCGACGCAATTTTAGGAATCAATGCAAATCCTTTAATCTCTGAAGCTATTGCGGTAAACGTGTTAGCGGGAGCAACAGGGTCGGCTTCCGGTGGTCTTGGTATCACATTAGAAGCGCTTGGCTCGCACTATTATGAAATTGCGACGACTACTGGTCCTGCGCCTGAAGCTTTTCACCGAATTGCATCGATTGCTTCAGGGGGATTGGATTCCCTTCCTCATAATGGCGCGATCTTGACGATTTTGATTGTAACGGGCATGACGCATAAGGAATCGTATAGGGAGATGGGTGTGATTGCGATAGTGTTCCCTATGCTTTCGTTGATTCCTGCGATTGCGCTTGGGATTATGGGGATTTATTGATTGGGTTGGTTGGTCGGTCGGTGGCGGTACCAGGTCCCGACACAACTTCGAAACTATTCTGACAATTTTATACGCAACTCAAAAAGACTTCTATTCCAATGGGTTAGAGGTCTTTTTGGAGTCTGATGAAATGAGTAAGTGTATGTTAATTTGAAATATATTCTTACTTAATGGAATTTCAATAAACGTTTAATTGCACCTGTAATACAGAGCTTTAGATCTACCTAATGTAATTGGTAAAAAGGACTAAACTTCTTGTGGTTTTGACCGATAGCAAAACAGTAAAGTGAATCAAACTGCTATGTTTACAATGTAGACAGGATGAAGAGAAAAGAGGAGATGTAATGAAGAAAATGAAGAACAAGGACAGATGGAGGATAGTGTTATTTCCATTAATTGCAATTATGCTTGTATTTTCAACTGTTTCACCCACACTTGCTATAGCGGCAGATGAGACGGTCACAACGGTCACGTTAGATAAAAAATACACTACTGTATCAGATATTAACAAGACAGGATTTATACTTAATTTGAAATTGGCGTATGGCAAAGAATGGGCTACTGACATATTAACAAATGTAGAAAAAAAGAAAATCTTACTTGAAGCCATTATTGCCGATCAAGAAAAAGAAGAGTGGGATAAATTTAAAAAAGATATTACCGTCCAACTAAATCCACTAGTTAGAACTGAGTTGATCTTAACATTACCAAGTGGAAAAGATTATAAAGCTACTGAAAACCAAGACGTGACAATCAATATTAATCCTGTGTTAATTGAAATTTGGCCAGGTGAAGTAACGTCTGTAAACTTCAGGATTTTTGCTGAGCCGAAGATTTCATTAGGTGGGTCTATTACGAAGGATACAGCACTGAATAACATACAAAAGGGTGGCAAAGTAATAGAATTACAGTTGTTAAATGCCAAGTGGAATGAACAATATATAACGAAAATTACTAATTTTAATGTATTGTTAGATAGCTTTAAAGACTCGAGTGTAGGTGTTTGGGATGCAGCAAAATTACTTAAAAATACCGACCCTAACAAAACGATTTCATACTCTGATGACAAGAGAACATTAAAAATAAAATTGCCTGCCTTAAATAGTAACTACATAGGTAATGTCCAAGTTGAGGTACCTAAAGTATTTTATACAGTTGAGAATGTAAATAGCGAAGGAATTATTAGTGAAACGGGGACGATCATTACTGGCGATCAAATATCAACAACTCCTGTTAGGTTTACAATTAAATCAGATGTCACTCCTACTATGAGCGTTAATGGAGCGTTACAAGAAAAAGATTTAAGGGATGCATCGCCTTCACCGAAATTGATGCTTAAATTAGAGAATGCCAAGTGGGCTTTGTCTTCTGCCGAAAAGAAAAATCTTCTTCTCGAAAGTATTCAAGCAAAGGATCAGAAAGATCAGTGGGAATTAATTAAAAACAAATTAACCTCTAACAATGTAGATGTCGATGTTAATGGTTCAGTTGTCACTATTACTTTTCCTACAGTGGACAATCTTCATTTAATAAAAGACCTGAATTTGTCTATAAATATTCCTTATCAATTGCTAGAGAACGATGTGAAAATTCCTGTTCAACAATTCAGCATAAAAGCGCAACCCAAAGTTCTATTATCTGGTACAGCAATGCCAGTTATAACGCAGACAGACTTCGCTAAAGGTGGAAAAATCGTTGTACTAACATTGGTAAATAATCAATGGGAAAACGATATAGCGATTAATACGATAAAGCGCGAAAAGCTTTTAAAAGCGTTCACATGGGGTACTTCTGAAGCAGAAGTATTAGCCCGAGCAGATGTGAAACGTACAAATAATTATACAGTAACAATCAAGTTACCAGCAGTTTCCGCAAAATTTAGTGGAGACATTAAATTTAAGAGCGGAGAGCTAACAGAAAAGTCTCTACTAGAATCGGATCAAAACTTCTTAAGTAAAGTGTATAATCTAAAAGTTGAAGCTATCAAAAATCAAACAGCAACCATTACAGGTACTGCCACAAGTAAAATGAATGATTTGGACGTGGTAAAAGGTGGTCAAACTGTAATCATTTCTTTGAAAAATGATAGTTGGAAATCAAATCTAGAAAGTCTTCAAGCTACCAAACCGATTGGTTTAGTGACAACTAATAATAAACCAATTAGTTATAATATAACTAGAACAAATGATACAACTGCAACATTGAAGCTTGAGAATAACACTACGTTCGAATTGACAGAAGATCAAAATGTAAATATTTCCATACCTAAAGAGTTACTTAGTGTTCGTGCATCTGAACCACTACTAGTGGAATCTGCATTTAAAGTGGCTGCTGTCACAGCATCGTTGTCTGGAACGGGAATGAATTTAGAGACGGAAGACGTTCAAAAAGGAAGTAAAACGCTTGTTGTAACACTGAATAATGCAGAGTTTAAAGATAAATTAAGTGTTATAGAGGTAAAAGCAATGTTTAGTGGTGGATCATTGCCTTGGAATTTCGCGCCTTCTGACTACTCAGTGGCTAAAAACAAATTGACGATTAAACTGCCTGCTGTTCCAACATATTCAACGAAAACCGCACAGTCTTTCACTTTGAAAATGAAGACTAGTTTATTAAAAGACTATGATAGTATGGGATTAAAAGAAAAGAATATAGAAAATGGAACAGTTTCTATAGGTGGAGTTGCGTCTGCGAATTTAGGACAGACCTCTTTTGCAGAGTCTGAAGTTCGAGCGGGCAATCGTTCTATATCCATTACATTGGTGAATGCAGAATGGGATCCTACCATTGAAACGAATGCTAGTAAAAAAGCTGCATTACTTAAAGGATTTGTGACAACTGACCAAACAAAAGAGTGGGCGATCGCATCTTCCGCTATAGCGAAAGATGGTAAGTTTATTGTAAATAACAAAACGCTTAGTATACAATTACCCCAAAACACTAGTTACTCTATTGTACGAGATCAAAGGATAGTAGTAACTGTTGCAAAAAGTGTGCTTAGAAACTATAAGAATGATATACAAGTGAATCAAAATTTATTGATTAGAGTCCCCGTTATTCAATCTGAAGAATCATTTGCTGATATTCTCGACTCGGGATTAGCTGATTATATCGATCAATTTGGAATTAACAATATACGCATTGAAGTTCCAAAGAAGGTAATTCAGAAGGTTTACACGTATGCAACTAAACTCGGTAACAACTCACTAACTACAGTCGAAGTCGAAGCAGATGCATTTGCAAAGAAGGCAGTCGCAACAATTCATTCAGCAGATGGAGAAGTATCAAAAGAGTCGGAAGTTAGAGTGAATGGTAAATTCACTTTTGTATTTGATGATGTTCAGCCAGACAGTACTTTAGAAGTTGTAGTGTATGATGATGCAGATATTCTTGTAGACTCTTCATTTAATAAGATGGTCGCAGGGAATAAAGTTTTTACAGATCTACCTGCTAGCCCACTTGAAGGAAGTTATACATTATATTCATTACTGACAGATCAATCTTTATTGACGAACATACTTAAATATTATTCTCTTGAAGACTTGAAAGTAGGAACGACCTATTAAGGAAGGTGAGGAGTATTGAATATGTGGAAACGATTCTTTTTATCGACAGTACTAATGTGCTTGGTCACTTTAGTCATAGCACCTGCTGCCTCGGCAAAGTCACTCCCATCTAAATCAGTCCATGACGCTATGAAAACATGGCACATTAAATTTAGCTTACAGGTTGATCCGAGCACCGTAACTGAAGCGAATATTTATATAATGGATGGTAGTAAAAAACATGCAGCTTCCGTAGAGTTATTACGTGATGGTAGGACCATTAAAGTGACACCACGAACATCTTACGTGCCAGGAAAGGTATACCAGCTAGAAGTGTCAGATAAAATGCGCTCGATCAAAGGGGAAGTGTTGAGCGCTAAAACAACAATGCCCTTTGAAGTTACCGATCCATCAGCAGCTATAGAGACATTGCACTATACTTCAGGCAAAGGGTTGCATCATTTTAAAATTACCGTAAAACCTGAAGTTCATTCGGTAAAGATTAATGGAATTTCACTTCGTATGACAGGGTGGAACGAGTTTACTCATACGTTTACTAACTTAAAAGCGGGAAGTTCTGTTACTATCAAGGCTTATAATGAGAAGAATAGGACGATAGAGACGAAGACTTACAAACTGGATTGACTAAGGTACCAGGTCCCCACACAAAGACTGACGGTACCAGGTCCTCACACAATTAAGAACTATTCTGACAATTAAATGCGCAATACAAAAGGCTTCTAATCCACTGGATTAGAAGCCTTTTTGAGTTTCGTTTTATTGGAATTACGTAAGCACATTTAGAATGTCAGTACTTTTGCGGACATTTAATATATCTTCCAAGTCCATTAAACAATAATTCACGTAGGCTTCTGTGGTTTTCTTGAATGGTTGAGGTAGGCAGTGCGGTAGTTCTGATGTATCAATATACGGATAAGGTGATGGATCAGAAGAATAATAGTAGTAGGGGAATGTACTGAATGGATAATCAGCCAACTGTTTGACCATTGGTGTTTTGGTTGCGATCGGATTGCGGTGAATATAGCGGCTGACGGCGAGCATGGCATAAGGAGATTTTACTTCTTTCGAATAATAACGGCCCTGGTAAAGCTGTCCGATATACCCGTATCGTTTAGAGTAATAATCGCTGTATTTCCGATTGATATGCCGCATAATTTTAGATAGATTGTCTTCAGATTGAAGTAGAATATGATAGTGATTTGTCATAATACAGAATGCGAAAATAGTAAATTGATAATCTATAGATGCATGGCCTATGCAGCGCATCAGGTGCAACATGTCTTCCTCGTTAGCATAGATGCTCTGTCTATTATTACCGCGCATGACGACATGGTAGTTTGCATTTGGCCTCCAATTCCGTTTACGTCTTGCCATTGACTTCATCTCCTATTATTTCATGAATATATTGAGTATAGAGGAGAAGTTTTGTTTTGGTCAAAAGGATGAAATTGAATTTTGGATAGCGAAAAGTGCATACGAATCACGTTGTGAGTTTGAAGAATTGAATTTTTGTGGCTGTTACAGTAGAAGAATTTAATTCCTGAGTGAATTATGCTTGAATTGCACGGGGACCTGGCACTGTGTCGCAGTGTTCGAATTGTATGTGGACCTGGTACTGTGTCGTAGTAGAATTGTGTTCGAATTGTATGTGGACCTGGTACTGTGTCGCAGCAGAATTGTGTGGGAATTGCACGGGGACCTGGTACCGTATCGTCAAAACCCCTTGCAACCCCAAACCAAATCCCGTATAGTAAGTGTAATATTCGGAACATACCAACTGGTTAGTATAAACGAAAGGAAGTCAAAAACTATGAACTTTTCATATTCAGAGAAAGTAGTAAAGTTACAAGAGCAAGTGACGCAATTTATGGAGGACTATATTTATCCGAATGAATCTGTATTTCGTCAGCAGCAAGAGGAGCAAGGGGACCGTTGGAATAAGATTCCGCCGATTGTAGATGAATTGAAGGCAAAGGCAAAAGAGAAGGGGCTTTGGAATTTGTTTCTTCCTGACGATAGCTATGGAGCGGGATTGACGAATGCCGAATACGCTCCGCTTTGTGAGATTATGGGACGTTCTTTCTTGGCGCCGGAAATTTTCAATTGTAATGCGCCGGATACTGGCAATATGGAAGTGTTGGCGCGTTATGGTACGGATGAGCAGAAGAAGCAATGGCTTGAACCGTTACTTGAAGGAGAAATCCGCTCTGCATTTGCGATGACCGAGAAAGACGTGGCGTCGAGTGATGCGACGAATATTGAATCAAGTATTGTACGTGACGGCGATGAGTATGTGATAAACGGTAGGAAATGGTGGACTTCAGGGGCAGGGGATCCTCGTTGTAAAGTGATGATCTTTATGGGCAAGAGTGATCCGAACGCAGCGAAGCATGAACAGCAATCGATGATTCTCGTGCCGATGGATGCGGAAGGTGTGAAAGTGGAGCGTATGTTGCCAGTGTTCGGCTATGATGATGCACCGCACGGACACGCAGAAATTCTCTTTACTGATGTACGTGTACCGGCAGAAAACATATTATGGGGTGAAGGTAAAGGATTTGCGATAGCGCAAGGTAGACTAGGTCCTGGCCGGATTCATCATTGCATGCGTTTGATCGGCGCAGCTGAACGTTCGCTTGAATTGATGTGTAAGAGAACTAGTGAACGGGAGGCGTTTGGACAGAAGATTTCGGATCACGGTGTCGTGCAGCAATGGATTGCGGAATCACGCATGGATATTGAACAAGCTCGTCTGTTGACACTTAAAGCCGCATACATGATGGATACTGTCGGCAATAAAGTCGCAAAGGCTGAAATCGCCATGATTAAAGTGGTCGCACCAAATATGGCATTGCGTGTCATCGACCGGGCTATCCAAGCATTTGGCGGAGCGGGTGTCAGTGAAGATTTTCCGATTGCCTATATGTATGCAGCGGCTAGGACGTTACGCATTGCAGACGGTCCGGATGAAGTGCATTCGAGACAGATTGCGAGACTGGAATTGAAAAAATACCGATAAGTAATTGATAAGATTAGACTACCGTTTCATTCATTCCGCGTGAGGATTCGATCCGCTAAAATGTGATATAGTATGAGGTAAATAACATGAAGAGGGTCGGGGAATGAGTATGAAAGCTAAAATTACACAAGCGAGTGTGTTGTTGTTTGAGGAAAAGGGATTTAGCGATACATCGATTCAAGATATAGTGGAAGCAATCGGTGTAACAAAAGGAACATTTTATTATTATTTTAATAGTAAAGAGCAATTATTGATGGAAATTCATCTTGAATATATTTCGGATTTACTAAAACGCCAACAGGCGATTTTGGAAACGGGTCATCTATCAGGCCGTGAAAAGTTGGAAGCGATTATCGCGTTGCTGATCCATGATATTCAGAATAACGGGCCAAGTGGTCGCGTGTTTTTCCGTGAGATGCGCCATTTAGTTGAACAGAATGTGGAAACGATTGAAACGCAACGCGATCTGTTTCGTTTGAATATTGAGCAGCTGATCACGGATAGCATCGAAGCGGGTGAGTTCCGTCAAGATTTGCGTGCGGATATTGTGGCATTTGGTGTATTAGGCATTACAAATTACAGTTATAACTGGTTCAATCCAAAAGGGAATATGTCTGCTGATGAATTGATTGAATTATTTTCTAGCCTATTGCTTGAAGGAATCATTCCACGCTAAGCTGAGAAATCAGCTTACGTATAACATACCTACTGGTTAGTATAAAGGAGGATTTACTATGGAGAATGCTACAACAATTGACGTACGATCTGGGGAAGAACTGAATATAGAGAAACTGCAACAATTCATTCGTGACCATATTCCGGAAGCGCCTGAAGGGGAATTGCACATTCGCCAGTTCAGTGCGGGGCATTCCAATTTAACGTATCTTCTGCAAATCAAAGAATGGGAAGCGGTGTTGCGCAGACCGCCACTAGGGCCGGTCGCACCGAAAGCACATGATATGGAGCGGGAATATCAAATTTTATTGAGTTTGCATCCGTATTTCAAGCCGGCTCCTAAACCTTATGTTTTTTCTAAAGATGAAGAGATTGTTGGAAGTCCGTTTTTCATTATGGAACGTCGCAATGGTATCGTGCTAGACACGGAATTCCCTAGCGACACGGCATACACACCTGAACTCGGACGAAAAATTTCTGAATTGCTAGTGGACCAACTAGTTAGTTTGCATCAAGTGGATTATAAGAAAACAAAGTTAGTGGATATGGTGAAACCTGAAGGCTTTATGGAGCGACAAGTTGCGGGGTGGATCGGGCGTTATGAGCGCGCGAAAACGGATGACGTGAAAGATCTGGAAAAATTGACCGAGTACTTGAAGAGTAATGTACCGGAGTCTGCTGAGCCTACGATTATTCATTATGATTATAAATTAAACAATGCGATGTTTTCGGAAGACTATTCTGAAATGACTGGGCTGTTTGACTGGGAAATGACAACAGTAGGCGATCCGCTTGCTGATGTGGGGGCTGCGATGAGTTATTGGATTCAAGTAGACGATCCTGAAATGCTGAAAAAAGGACTTGGTAAACCACCGGTCACCGTGATGGAAGGGTTTTTCACAAGAGACGAATTTATCGAGCGTTATGCAGAGAAGAGTGGACGTGATGTCAGCTCGATTGATTATTATTTGACGTTTGCTTACTTTAAACTGGCCGTCATTTGCCAGCAGATTTATTACCGTTACAAAAAGGGACAAACGCAAGATCAACGTTTTGCTCACTTTAATGTGTTTGTTGAAAATCTAATTCAGTACGCGTTAATTAGCGCTAGGAAGTAAGGGGTGACAGGATGAGAATCCATTTGCTTTTTAAGAAAGAAGAATTGGATGAGGCGAAGCTCGATGCGACCAAAACGGTTGTAGTCTTTGATGTGTTATTAGCGACTTCTACGATTTCTACCTGTCTGTCATTTGGCGCACGGTCAGTGATTCCGACAGCTGACGAAAAGGAAGCACGTGACATTGCGAAAAACTTGCCGACTGATGAGTATTGTATGGCGGGTGAGTGGAACGGTTTGCCTATAGAAGGGTTTTCCTATCCATTGCCGCTAGCTCTTAAAGAGAAAGTGGCGGGTAAAACGTTGATACTGAGAACGACTAACGGTACAGTGGCCATCCGAAAAGCTGCGGGTGCACGTAAAGTGTGGATTGCTTCATTGCTTAATAGCCCGGCGGTCGCCAGAAAAGTATTTGACGAATATGAAGATGAAACGATTTTGCTTACTTGTGCAGGATCTGCCAATCAATTTTGCTTAGAAGACTTCTACGGTGCGGGGTACTTTTTATCCGAGCTGATTCTGCTGGCAGGGGAGAATGCTGTTCAATTAACGGATAGTGCACTCAGTGCCAAGTTGTTTTACGACAGTCAGAAAGATCAAAATGAACCGTTACTCGCACAAACGCAAGTAGGCAGAGCGATGCTTGAGATGGATGTAGGTGATGATTTACATTTCGTCAGTCAAAAAGGTGTGCTTGACGTGGCACCGTTTTTGTCAGGACAGGAAGTAGTCTGTGATCCGCATATAAGCGTATACAAAAGTTGAGGAGTGAATCGAATGAAACATACAGCCCATTTTGAATTTTGGCCGCCACGTATTGCGAAATCTCTTACATTACCTGAAACGACGATTTATGATAATTTAGCGATCACTGCGAAGAAATATCCGAATAAAACGGCTTATGAATTTTATGGCGGATCTGCAACGTACGGCCAATTATTGGACGAGACAGAGAAGATGGCTGGGTATTTGGAACAAGAATGCCAAGTGAAAAAAGGGGATCGTGTCTTGCTGCTCATGCAAAACTCGCCACAATTTCTCGTCAGTTTATTTGCAATATTACGCTTGCGGGCAGTCGTTGTTGCGATTAATCCGATGAGTACGACAGAAGATTTGCAGTTTTTCCTAGAAGACGGGGACATTCAACTGGCGTTTATAGGACAGGAATTGTACCCAAAACTAGAGCCGTTAATTGGTACGACGACACTACAAACGGTTATTTCTGCTGCTTATTCTGATTATATTTATGAAGAAAAAGCATTAGCTGAGATTCCTGAAGAAGTAAAGGCACCTGCTAAGGAACTAGCGAAGACTGTTTCGTGGAAATCTGCGCTGGATGCGGCTCAGACTCCTTCAGTTTACACAGGCGAGAGTGATGATATGGCAATGATTCCGTATACGTCAGGAACGACTGGGGCGCCTAAAGGGTGTATTCATACGAATCGGACGGTGCAGGCCAATACGATCGGTTCGTATCATTGGATGGCAATGAGTCCTGACACGGTCGTATTAACAAGTTTGCCTTTATTTCATGTGACCGGACTCACGCATAGTGCGCTGAATCCGATTTTGGCAGGGAGTAATACGGTCATTATGACAAGATGGGATCGCGACTATGCGATGAAAGCGATTGAGCATTTCCAAGTCAGTCACTGGATCAATATTAGTACGATGCTTATTGACTTCCTCGCGAATCCTCAGCTCGCTGATTATGATATTTCATCTCTTGAGATTGTCGGTGGTGGAGGGGCTACGCTTCCTATCGCAGTAGGTGAAAAACTGCGTCAGCGTACGGGCCTTGATTATGTAGAAGGCTATGGTTTATCCGAAACGATGTCGCATACCCATTTCAATCCACCGAACCGTCCTAAGTTGCAATGTCTAGGCATTCCAGCGTTCGGTGTAGATGCCCGTATTATTGATCCGACATCAGGTGAAGAACTCGGTGTAGAAGAGGAAGGCGAGCTAGTGGTCCATGCGCCCCAAATGTTTAAAGGCTACTATAATCAAGAGGAAGAAACGAAAGCGAGTCATATGATGCTAGACGGTATACAATTCTTCCGCACTGGCGACATCGTTCGAATGGATGAAGAAGGCTATTTCTTTATCGTAGACCGTGTCAAACGGATGATTAATGCGGCCGGCTTTAAAGTGTGGCCGACGGAAGTGGAGTCGATTCTTTATAAACATCCGGCGGTTCAGCAAGCATGTGTCGTTCGGTCTCCTGACGAAGTGCGTGGTGAAACGGTAAAAGCACTTATTATTCTGGATTCAGAATATAAAGGAAACGTGACTGGGGAAGAGATTATCGAATGGTCAAAGGGGCAGATGGCGAGTTATAAATATCCGCGAATTGTCGAGTTCCGTGATAGTTTCCCGACAACGAGTAGTGGAAAGATCTTATGGCGTCAGTTGCAGGATGCGTAATAGGTAACTACGACTTTTATTACTATATAAGTTGAATTGAAGATTTTAGGATACACTAAGTTGATTGGAGTGGAAGGCGGCGACTCCGGCGGGAACAGCGCGAGCCGAAAGCCCCGCAGGTAGCGTAGCGGACGAGGAGATTGAGGCCGTGCCCGCGGAACGCGTCCGCCTGGAACGGAAATCAACGGTTCCAATGGAATGGCTATTTCTTATGTTCAACTTATTATATATAGAAGTGAATTAAAAAGCTGCTCCGAGATGACCGTATGTTGCGGTCGTCTCGGAGCAGCTTAAAGTTGTTTCTATAGATTGATCAAAGACCGACTGCGGATTGATTACGAAGAGCTAGAAGGTCTCTCAACGAATCTACTTGTTCTTCAGGCAACGCAATCATTGGTAAACGAACTCCACCAACTGGTACGCCTGTTAAGTTCAATGCAGCCTTCGTCGGAGAAGGGTTCGGTGCAGCGAACATCGCTTTCATGATCGGCAATAGTCCGCGATAGATAGTAGCGGCTTGCTTGGTATTGCCCATTTTGAAGTGACGGACCATTTCTTGCATTTCATTGCCTATAATATGTGCAGAAACCGACACGATGCCTGTGCCGCCAATAGATAGCATAGGAAGTGTAGATGCGTCATCGCCTGAATAGACAAAGAAGTCATCCCCCGTATGCTCAATTATCGCTGCAGCGGCTTCTAGATCACCGCTTGCTTCTTTAACAGACGTAATATTCGATACGTTGTTCGCCAATCGGATAATCGTTTCAGGCAACATATTGACTGCGCTACGGCCTGGGATGTTGTAGAGCATGATCGGCAATGTAGTCGTTTGTGCAATGGTCTTGAAGTGCTGGTACAAGCCTTCTTGACACGGTTTATTATAGTACGGTACGACGAGCATAATTCCGTCGACGCCTGCTTCTTCTGCTTGGATCGTCAAGTCAATGGATTCTCTCGTGCTATTCGTTCCTGTGCCTGCAATAACTGGTGCACGGCCTGCAACGGTTTGCACGGTGAATTTGAATAGCTCCACTTTCTCTTGCGCCGTAAGCGTAGGGGACTCTCCTGTCGTACCTGCGATGACTAGTGCGTCTGTTCCATTGGCTAGTAAGTGATTGATTAAGTTTTGTGTTGCTGGGTAATCGATGTCTCCTCTTTCATCAAACGGAGTAACCATCGCTGTCATAATTGATCCGAAATTCATTATTCTCCACATCCTATCATTTTATTAAAAAACATAGAGGTGGGGGCGATACGTAAGTGAACGCAAAAAGCAACAACGAGGGCTCGCTGTTGCGTTGAAATAATGAATTATTTCTTTGCACGAGATAGCCCACCATACAGTTTCCCATATGACAATCCTGCACTTGTTCAGTCCAGAATCAGCTTAGAGATCATGAGTGTCTCGCCGCTTCGGCAAATTCCCCTTTCGACAATCTTCATAGAACCTCATGATCCTCTGATTGTGTACTAATGGTTTTTGCGCCTCTATCCTTATTTCCGAATTATCGAAATAAGTGAAAGTTTAATTACCCTTACTGTACTTGGTCTACGCGATAAATGCAACCTCTACTTTTTTATTACGATAAACACTATGCGTATTCTAAATGATTTCTTTAATATGGAATTTTCACTAGTCCTATTGAACTTCACAAGGTAACATAGACTAAAGTCATTTATTTCATTAGTCCATTGACTGCACGTGATTATCGGAATGAGTAGGAAAGAGGGATGTTGTGAAGAAAAGTAGTTTATGTTTTCTATGGTTTATGTCGATATTTTTTGCAGTAGTTACTATTGAACCCGTACATAGTCATGCGCAGTTACCGGTTACCGAGTTGCTAGTGGAATATGCGGAAGATGCTCGCATGAATTTTAGTGAAGAATTTGAGGGACAAGTAGAAGTGCGTAAAAGGATTTCTTCTGATGTGGAGTTATGGAGTTTGAAGGAAGGTACCGACGTAGAGGCGCTTCGACAGGAACTCCAGGAAGATCCGAATGTTTTGTTCGTCGAATCGAACGTCAAAAGACAATTGGCTGCTGAACCTTCTGAAGATCCTTTTATTGGAGAACAATGGTGGCTTCCACATGTGGGGGCAGAAGTGGTTTGGTCACGCGTGTCTGAACAGAAGAGGCGTGTGACTGTGGCGGTAATCGATTCAGGTATTGATACACAACATTTAGATTTACAGAAGCGAATTCAACCAGGCGGACAGAACTTCTATGATAATACTAGTAATTTGCAGGATGAAACTGGACATGGAACAAAGGTGTCGGGAATTATCGCCGCAGAGTACGGTAATGGAGAAGGAGTTTCGGGAATAGCGGGCCCATTTGACGTGAAGATTTTGCCGCTGAAAGTATTCGGAGCTGGCCAGACAACGAAAACTTCCTATATTGTCGCAGCCATTGATTATGCAGTGAAGTTACAAGTAGACGTCATTAATTTAAGTCTCGGTGGTCCAGTGAAATCGGATATTGAAGAACGCGCAATCCAAAGCGCAATTCAAGCAGGTGTCATCGTAGTGGCGGCAGCTGGCAATAAAGCAGAGGAAGACAATCGACCTTTCTATCCAGCATCATATGAACATGTTATTTCAGTAGGTTCTATCGATCAACGCAATCAGCACGTGAAGTCCTCGAATTACAATGAAAGCTTGACTCTAGTAGCACCGGGAACATCTATTTTCACGACGACAAATGGAGGGAAATACGGTGGTAGTGAAGGGACTTCATTTTCCTCACCAATCGTGGCGGGAGCGGCAGCTATATTGAAGTCATTGCAACCAGAAAAAACACCACAAGAGATCAAGAAGTTGTTGCAATCTACAGCAACAACTTTAGCAGAGCCTGGCACTTCTTTATATTTTGGATCAGGCTTACTGAGCTTGGAACGACTGCATCTGAAGCTTCCCGTTGAAAACATTCCGGTGAATAATGTGGAATTAAATACAGAAGCGGTGACGATGGATTTGTCGAGTGGTGTTAGCGCCCAGTCTGTTGCGCTTACTCAATTACCCACCATGAATTCCACGATGGAAACAGCCTATGAACAAGAACCAAATGATACATTCAAACAAGCTAATTGGCTCTACGTGAACTCTAATGTTAAAGGGACGATCAGTGAGACTTCTATGGACGAGGATTTCTATCAATTGCCATGGAAGTATCCAGGTATATTGAAATTGGTAGGCGGATGGACCAAAGAAGATTCTGAGGGTGGTTACAATAATCAGTTTCTGCGTTTGGATCTATATGATGAAAAACAGAACTGGATTGGAAAAGCCAATCATAATAAAACTCCCCATGGTCAGAATGATTTATCTTTGGAAGTAGAGTTACCAGCAGGTCAGTATTATGTAAAAATGTCCCAGACAGCAACTAATGAAGGTTTCTTCATTGATCACGAATACGAAATATCCAGTAATTTCACACCTAGTAATATGGTGCAGCAACGTCCGAACTTCTTGTTGGGCGATGCACTGATGAAAGTGAATGATAGAAGGTTCTTCTTAAATGAGGAGGATGAAATGACGAACTGGGAATCCTCGAATAAGGATGTCGCCTCAGTAGACAATGATGGTGTGGTAGTCGCGAAGAATCCTGGGACTGCTACGATTACATTTTACGTTGGTAATGTCGTGAAAACATTGCGAGTCACGGTGACGGATGCGACGATGGAATCGAAATTTGCTATGTATGCCAAAGTTCGACCAGTTAACGCAACCGATCAAGCGGTCATCTGGTCTTCATCAGATTCTTCAATTGCAGAGGTCGACCAGTATGGAGTAGTCACCGCAAAAAGAGTCGGTACCGTATTCGTGACGGCCAGGGCAGGTGGAGTCGCGGCGATTGCAACGGTTAATGTGGTGTATAATGGTATTGGATATGAGTTTATGAGCGACTTTGATAACCAGGATGTTCTTAAAGATAAAGTATTCACTGTAACGTTTACTCAGCCATTGTCTCCATTTAAGGATTATAGTCAGGATATTGTTGTCTCAAGAGAGTCAAACGGTGTAACACGCGTCTATGAATTCACGGCAAAAGTAAACCCACTGAATTTCAGACAGTTATGGATTAAACCGACTACATATTGGGACGAAGGTTTCCATTATCTAACGGTGACAAAAAATGTTCAGAACACGAACCTACTTTCCTTACACAAAGAAAGTAGACTGATGTTTTATTCATATGGCAAGTAAATAAAACTCCAAACGAAGAGTCCTCTGTACAGAGGGCTCTTCTGTCATTCCATGCAAAATCCTGTAACAACACGTCACTCCGCGTCCTAATGTCGCCTCATTCCTTCGACAATTCACGGCCTAGTATTGTGTTAGCCATCAAAAAGTGCTATCTTATCAGTATAATAGCCTAAGCTTAGACTGGGCTTTTCTTGCTTGATTTATGCATTACATATGTTTTCTGAAAAGGGGAATTCGATGAGTACTATACATGAGTCCGCGAATAACAGGCCGGAAGAGTTACAGCGTATATTGGACAAAGAATTATTGCAGTTGGAGAAAATTACGATTGAAGATTTCGAAGTGGATCCGATTGAGAAGCCTGTCACGCAAGAAGATTTAAAGCAGTTTCAGCAGTTTACGTCGACGAGTTTCCGCTCACTAGAAGAGTTGCTCGAAAGCAATCAAGCAATCTTGCCGGTTGATGAGGCGATTACGCGTCTACAAGATGAGGCCTTGCAAGACCGCGTACAAATGGCGAAACGTGCAGTGCAAATCTTTACTTTATTTGAAGATGTACGTCAGAACGTTGATCCTGAAGCGATTGAGTTACTTGCACAATTGGATGCAGCAATGGATCAAGCGCAACTCTTGCTTGAAGAAATCGGTATACAAGAGTTGCCGGTGTACGATGAGTATTTCGATGAAAGCTATATGGAAGCGGTAGGAACTATACCGGCTGAAGAAGCGCAAGGGATTGAGCGTTTTAAAGTGGCGGCTGTATTCCGCAGAGCTTTTTCAATGGAAGATCAAGTCATTCAAGATGCACTAGTGAAAACGGTTTCGTAAAAGGGGGAACGTTTATGACGAGCATAACAAATGATCAATGGGTGAGTCACTACGTACGCCCGTTTAGTAGGTGGAGGTGATTCGATGAGTTCATTTACTAACGTTCCTATGCTGATACAGCAAATGCAACAAGAGATACGACAGAAACGTTACACGTTAGCGCTTGATACGATACGCGAACTGGAAAAGTTGAATGTTAGCCGCAAGCAAATTCTGTGGCATAAAGCGTTGCTCGAAAGTAAGGTCGGAAATTTGCACGTGGCATTAGCCTACTTGAAGGAACTAGACAGCGATGATCTTCATGCTATTAAGTTACAGCAAACGATCGTTGACAATTGGGACACGTATACGCAGATTATTGCTGAATATAACGATGCCATATCGGAAATTCAGCTAGGCTTTGGCGAAAACGCACTACAGATCATAGATCATGCGATGGAGTTGGCAGGAAAACTGCCCATCCCGATTGAATTATATCGCATGAAAACGGTGTTGTTGGCACGTTATGAAAGCGGCACATTATCTCGCTATACGGCAGGATTACCTATGTATGTGCTCGATGATCCGACCATTAAACGTGTCGTGGCGGCAGAACCTCCGCGCCCGGATATCGCACGACCGGTTCCGAAGCCTAAAGTTAAACGTAAGCTGAAAAAAGAGGCGGCAGTACTGCTTGCTAGTATTGCGACCGTCCTATTAGTCTTCTTTATCTGGTTAATTGCCAACCTCATGTCACAGCCTGAGGTCGCTACGGAGTCGAAAGCTATAGCACCGGTGAAAAAGCCTGCCATAACGGAGACAGAGCCGAAGAAGGACGAGCCCGTTCAAGAGGTAGTCGTAAAACCTGAAGAACAAGACGAGCTTGAATTCGTTTCAAATGAAGCAGCGAATATGTATTATAATGAAGGATATAGACAATTCGTAAAGGAAGACTTCCCAGCAGCTGTTGTGTATTTTGAATATGCTATGCGGACGGAAGATACGGATTACTTCACGGATGATGCCTCGTACTTCCTCGCATCAAGTTATTTGCGCGAGAAGAAGTATGAAGAGGTTGTGGAAATCGCGAAAGCTTTCCGTAAAGAAAAAGATGAGAATTATAAAGAATCCCCTTACCGAGACGGAATTCGTCTTCAAGAAAGCCGTGCTTTGTGGAAGCTTGGTGAGGATACTCAAGCTGTTTCGATTCTGGATGAATTGATTAATAAGCCAGATGAAGATTGGGTGACGTATGAAGCGAGGGCTATGAAGAAGTTGGTAGAAGATGGTGGGAGTGGTAGTGAGGTAGATGAAGAGGCTAGTTGAATTAGCTTGACATCGCGTTATTATGCCCGCGCCAAACTACAAAAAAACAGGAGCAATCCGTGAAGTCATGATGACTTCACGGATTGCTCCTTCTTTTATTCCAGTGACTTGATCAATTCAATATTATGCTTCTCCCACTTGGTCATCTTTCCATCGAAGGATGGATTCGGTTCGTACCATGACTGTGAGCCGAAGTAGTTTTGCAGTTCTTTTGATTGGAATACATAGCCGTGCCGTGCATAGATTTCATTGCGCGCTAAACGTAAATCATCTTTTGACAGTCCTTTTAGGTCGGATTCGTCGAGGAACACGTCACCGCTGTACGAAATGATGAAATGCTCGTTAGAATCGCCAGCTGGCACTTCTTTAATCACTTCTTTGACAATAACAGTTTCGACAGGCTCTTCTTTCGGGACGTCATTTTGTACGACTGGCAAATCATTATCGGTTTCCACGTTGGTTGCGACGGCCAATTCTTTGATGGAATCAAAAGTGAGGTGAACCGATTGCTTTGCACCAAATACATTCGCCTGAATTTCTTCCCGCACACTTTCGTCATTCACTGTTGTGGTCATTTTAATGGGATAAATACCTGCCATATACGGGCCGAATTCTGCTTGTTCTTTACTCTTTTTTATATAGCCCATCTCGGTATCGTGAATTGATAGGACGGTTTCCTCCCCAATTGATTTCACTTTGAGGATATAGCCTGCTGGATTGATCGTATAGCGAGAGAAGAGGCCGAATCGCTTTCCTGCTACACGCATGGAGAACATGCCATCGTCGGTATTTTCTTGTAAATTGTTTTCAATTACTTGTACGATGGAAGGGTTTTTCTCTACCAATGTAAGCAAGGCTTGAATGCTTTCTCCGTCGATCGAAATACGACTATCTTTCGGTACGATCAATTCATGTAACGCGTCTTGATCTTGCTCGATCAGTGCTGAAATGAATTGCTCGGTTATGGCATGTCGCCCGTATTTATTTTCCATAAGATAATAGCTTGTAATTGCAACTAGTACAACCACTATTAATACAATGGGAGACAGCAATGTTTTTAGTAACGACCGTTTTTTATTGGAATAGCGTGATGCAAGGAGTGCTTTACAGTTTGTACAGTACTCTTGCTGTTTTGTATTCATTTCATTACATATCGGACACTTTTTCATATAAATTCTCCTACTTCATGCTATGGCTCTATCATTTGAACGCAAGTATAGATACCAATGTAGTCAAGATTATACTATGACTGACGGGATTATTCTAGAAGTAAGGAAGATTGTTGCATACAGGGAGTAGGTCGCAGGATATTCATTACAGTGGATTTTTCAAAATCCGTCATTTAAAGTAGTCCTATTCTATGAGTAAGATGTATGAAGATGGTAAATGGTGAGTTATAATGGTTTAAAAGAATCCCATATTACTAAAGTGTGGCAGGGAAGAAAAGAGGGGCGAATGAGAAGACGGCATCATATAGTTTTGAGTGTATGCATTGGATTGCTGGCGTTACTTGGTTTTCAAGGGATAGTCAGTGCGGAAGATTTTTCAAATGAATTATTGGTAGAGTATGCAGAAAGTCGTCAGACATTTTCTATGGATGGAATCGTACCCGGAGTAGAAAGCCGTGAAACAATTACGGATGAAGTAGAGTTATGGAGCTTTACAGATTCAGATGACATGCTGTTAATGAAAGAACAATTACTAGAAGATCCAAACGTCTTACATGTTGAGCCCAATTATGAGCGTTATTCGCATGTAGAATTCAATGATCCTATTCTTGTGAAGCAGTGGTGGATTCCCCAGATGAAGCCACAGTTGCTTTGGTCTAGGGTGCAGGAGCAAAAGAAAAAGATCGTCGTGGCGGTCATTGATTCTGGTATTGATGTACAGCATGAGGATTTACAAGGGCGTATTCAGCCGGGCGGTTATAACTTTTACGCCGATAATTCGAATGTTCAGGACGTTGATGGTCACGGAACAGCTGTCGCAGGTGTAGTCGCGGCTAAGGCTGGGAATAATCTAGGAGTAGTGGGTATTACGGGACTATATGACACCAAAATATTGCCGTTAAAAATCTCGCATTTGAACGGCCTCAGTAAATTGTCGGATAGTATCAAGGCGATTGATTACGCTATTAAGAAACAAGTCGATGTGATCAATATGAGTTACGGAAGCAGCGACCGATCCCAACTGGAGGAAAAGGTCATTCAGCGTGCAGTTGACTCGGGTATCACGGTCGTAGCATCTGCCGGGAATGATGCAACAAAGGGGAATTCGATCATGTTTCCTGCGTCCTATCCTTCAGTCATTTCAGTTGGAGCAACGGAAAGAGATAATCAGCGTGCTTCCTTTTCAAACTATAACTCTCACGTGAGCTTAGTTGCTCCGGGCGCAGCAATCACTACAACTGCAATCCATAACAGCTATACGTCGTTCAGTGGAACATCTTTCTCGGGACCCATTGTGGCGGGGGTAGCAGCTTTAGTGAAGTCTTTGAAGCCTGAAGCGACGCCTTCTGAGATTAGACAGTTACTTGAAATGACCGCGACAGACTTAGGGGTACCGGGTAAAGACATTCATTATGGTGCAGGATTAGTCAATATAGAACGACTTAGCAACGCGTTGCCAGCTTTTACAACACCCCTGCCACCATCTGAATTTACGGGCGATTTTCCTGAACTAAATGTACAAACGAATAAAGTATTCAACATCAAATTTACTAGTGAATTACTACACGGTAAAGATTATGCAAGACATATTTATATTACCCGCTCGCCAAATAGTGCAGAACGTATCGACAGTTTTACAGCGAGAGTAGATCCCATAAATAGTAAGCAATTACTCATTACACCTACTACCGAATGGCCACAAGGCGTTCATTATTTACGTGTGGATCGAGGGTTGCAGAATAAAAGTGGCGTTGCGATGAAGAAGTCGTTTGCTGTGAAGTTTACTGTACAGCCTCGCTAATTTTATATAATCGAAAAAGGCTATTGCGATCAGTCAAGGAGACTTCCGCAACAGCCTTTTTTATGTGTTACTTTGTAATTTTAGAAAACATTTCACCTGTACTGATATCTAAAATCATATCGTCGATTTCAGGTTTCGTCTTGATCATTTCCATTTCATGTAGCCAGTCTCGTACTTCTTCCCAAGACGTTTCGTCCAGTGTCCCAAATGCTTCACCTTCTGTATCCATCTTCGGCAATAAGACATTCAAACTTTCTGTTTCAATGGCTTTGTCTAACGGGAAGTTTGCTTGATCTTGGTTGTTCAGCAACAGGTCGAGAGCTTCTTCAGGCTGTTCTACCATGAATTCATAGCCTTTTTGTGCAGCTCGCCAGAACGCTTGGATTGCGTCTCGTTCTTTATCCCACGTCTCGTCACTCGTTACCAACACAATTTCACTATAATTCGGCACACCATAGTCTACTGGATTAAAATAGCGCGTTTTGAATCCTTTTGAGTTCATGACAGGCACTTCATGGTTAATGAATGTTCCGGTCACGGCATCGGCACGTTTTGAAACGAGTGAAGATTCGAGTTCAAATCCAACGTCGATCATATTCACTTTGTCATAATCACCGCCGTCATTTGTGACCATCGTTTTAATTAGAGATTCGTTTAGTGGAATCCCAGGGTAGCCAATCGTTTTGCCTTCGAGATCTTTAGGAGATTGAATCGGACTTTCCTCTAGCATGACGGTGTAATTTAGCGGTTCACGCACGATAGAAGCGATTGCTTTGATCGGAATGTCTTCATTGGCTTGCGCTAAAATGACATCCGGTTGGTAATACAGTCCAAGTGTCACTTTTCCTGCTGCGGTCAAGTTCATAGGGTCTGTCGGATTGGCAGGGAATTGAATGTCCAATTCCACGTTTTCTTCATTGAAATAGCCTTTTTCCTGGGCTACATAAATATAGCTATGTACTGCATTTGGATACCAGTCGAGCATGATGCTGACTTGTTTCTTTTCATTGTTCGGTGTCTCATCTTGATCTGTAGCGGGTGTATTATTCGTACATCCAGCTAGCAATAAAAGTAGAAACGTGAGGCTAAGGAACAGACGTTTTTTCATTGGTGATTCCTCCATTGTAAAAAGTGTTTTTCCAATACGACGACGAGTAGAAAGAACATAATACCTACTGCAGAAAGCAAGACGATCGGTGCAAATACAGCGGCACTGTCAAATTGCGTCATCATTCTTCTGCTGAAATATCCAAGTCCTGCCTGAGCGCCTAGCCATTCCCCAATAGCCGCACCAATTACACTCAGTGTGACCGCCACTTTGAGTCCAGAGAAGAAAGACGGCAAGGCGGAAGGTAGGTCTAGTTTATAGAAGATATCTTTTGTGGATGCGCCCATTGTCAGCATTAATTCACGTAAGTTTTTATCAGACGAGCGTAAGCCGTCAAAAACGCTGACGGTAATCGGGAAAAAGGTGATCAGTACGGTGACCGCCACTTTACTCCAAATACTATAGCCAAACCACAAGACGAAAATCGGCGCCAGCGCGATCACGGGAATCGTTTGCGACGCGATCAGGATAGGGTAAAACGCCTGCTCGATCGGTTTCTTACTATACATAGCAATTGCCAGTGTCGATCCGATTATGATCGAAATTGATAAGCCAATCAAAATCGTTAACGCCGTCGGAGGTAAGTGGTGGATAAACAGCTCCGCTTTCAGCTCCCATAATCGGATCAGAATCGCTGAAGGAGACGGGAAGAGAAAGCTTTTGTCGTATAGACGTGCGCTGATTTCCCATAAACCAAGTAAAATCGCAACGAAAAGTAGCGACCAACTATACGAAGTGATGTTCTTCATAACCGTGCCTCCGAACGAAGCTCGCTGATGAGTTGCTCTTTTAGTTCTATCAGTTCAGGTCGTGCTAAGTCACGCATAGTGCGTGGTCGGCTAAGAGGTACGATGACTTCGCGAATCGTCTGCACCGGTTTTTCCGCGAGTACAAAGATGCGGTCCGAGAGAAATAGTGCTTCGTCGATATCATGTGTGATGAAGACGATCGTTTTATCGAGCTTTTGCCATTGGTCGATCAGCCACTCTTGCATCGTCAGCCGTGTAATCGCATCGAGTGCGCTAAACGGCTCGTCCAGTAAGAAAATAGTGGAGCCGGTCAAGATCGTTCGCAAAAAGGAAACACGTTGTCGCATGCCGCCTGATAAATTTCCAGGGTAGGCGTTTTCTTCTCCAGGCAATCCGAAATCAGCGAGTAGTTGGATGATTTCATCAGAAGAAGGTTTACTGCCTTGAAGTTCCAGTGGCAATCGAACATTTTCAAGAATGGTTCGCCATGGCATGAGCAAATCTTGCTGCGGCATATAGCCGACTTTGCCTAACCGCTTCTCTGTCACTTCTCCGTTCAATGAAATTTCTCCACTGTCAGGATTCTCAAGCCCTGTGACGAGTCGGAACAATGTGCTTTTCCCGTAACCACTTGGCCCAATGATGCTGACGAATTCGCCTTCATTCACATGCCAATCGACTTGCTTGAAAATAGCAGTTGGTTTCGAAGCATTCGTTGCTTGATAATGAAAGGATACGTTCGTAAATTCTAAAACTTTAGTAGTCATCATTCTTACCACTTCTCATTTCTTCAAAAAATACACACAAAAAAACCACTTCTCTGTGCGAAGCGGTTGCATAGTACGGCCGAAATCCGTCATATGTCCACTTCCCTCCGCTAGCATTATCTAGTGCAGGTTCAAGGGTTAAGGCGAACGCCTCTCTCAGCTACAGCACCCCTAGTGTTTATCCATCTCTTATCGTTACATAGACTGAAAAGATAGTCAAGATAGCACAGGAATTAATTGGTCAATTATAGGAATTTGGTAAATACCGTAAACGACAAAAATCTTGCTATTGCAATTGTTATGTCGACTCCTTATGATTAAGAGTAGTTTATAGCGTATTTTGGTGTCTTGCTAGCTTGCAAGACTTAAAAAGGAATCAGGTGAAAATCCTGAACGGTCCGGCCACTGTAATTGGAAAGTGACTTCAGACAACCACTGGTATTCGTACTGGGAAGGGTGAAGTTGCGTTTGTATCCAAAAGTCAGGAGACTTACCATAATACCATGCTTACAACCTTCCGGAAAAAGGTATGTATGTTGTGTTGTATTATGTATGTCTACACACGCATCCATCCATCCTTGTCTCTTTCCGGAGGCGGGATTTTTTTATTGAAAAAAATAGGGGGTAGGAGTATTTGGGAAATAGTAAACAAGTGAATATATTGTTGTCTATGTTATTGAGCGTATTGTGGGTGCTAATGTCATTCAATCCGATTGTACATGCGAATGAACAATTCAAGTCAGAAGAAGAGAAAGTGGAAGTAGCAGACTCAGTAAAAGAATTTGATAAAGAAAGAACTGCCGGCATTTATGTAAATAATTATGAGTACGGAGAGAATGTGTTTGAATCTGCTATTACATTAGACATTGAAGCGATAGATGATAAAGGGCAAAACCTAGTGCCTAGAGTAGAAATGAACAATGTATTTATTAAACCCAATAATGAGCAGTTATACGAAATAAAACTCTCAGAAGGTTTGAATACAATTTTTTTATCAGCAATAGATTCCAAAGGTCAGAATATTAAAAGAGTATTTTACTTATCGTATAGTAAAGTAAAAGCTATTGAATTTGTACCAGCGCCAGGTCAATATACAAATGGTAGTTATACGACAGATGCAGTAAAAAAAATCCGTTCCAAAAATGGCGGTTTATTATCGTTAGGTGGTTTTGGAGGTTATTTAGTTGTCGAATTTGAAGAGCCTATAAAAAATGATCCATTAAATCCGTATGGCATAGACTTTACGGTATTCGGAAATCCTTTTGAGGTTAATGGTAAACCTGGGATCTACAATCAAGAGCCTGGGGCAGTTGAAGTTGCAGTCCATAAAGATGGCCCTTGGTATCATTTAGCTGGGTCCGAATATAAAAATGACGATACTTATACAGACTACGAAGTGACGTATTGGAATCCTGCAGGACAAAGTGAAAATGCTGGAAAATGGTTTGATAACAAAGGGAGGGAAGGTTTATTAGGCGGGCGTCGATATCCATCGCCAGACCAGTTTCCAACAGTTAATCAGGAAAAGTATACACTTAGCGGAGTTTCTATTTTAAATAATTTCTCCGCATCAGAGATTGGAACAGAGAAAAAGCAAATTAGTTACGGTTATGTGGACTCGATTCCAGTTCTTAATACGAATTATGAGCAACCAAATAATCCTTATACTACTCCAATCCAAGGATCTGGCGGAGATGCGATGGATATTAGTTGGGCTGTAGATGAGCATGGAAAGCCTATTCATTTAGAAGAAATCAAATACGTCAAAGTATATTCAGCAATTAATAAATTCTCAGGTAATCTAGGGGAAGTTTCTACAGAGATATCTGGAATGGGCGCTTCACATCCAGTTAAACAACTCCCTTCTTCTATTGAAATTAAGTCTGAACAAAACTATGAAAACCTTCCGTTGGGTAATTCAGTAAAGCTATACGCAGATGCGTATGATGCTGAAAACAAGGAAGTTATTATTCCTGAAGTAGCTTGGACAAGTTCAAATGAAGATCTAGCACGTGTCAATCCTATTACAGGAGTTGTGACGGCGATAGGTGAGGGAGAAGTAGTTATTACTGCTAGCTTAAAAGCAGATTCTACTATATCTTCTAATATACAACTGACCATTGGGCAAAAACAAATTCCTACTACTATCACTGTGAATTCTGGATCACCACATGTATCAAATGTAGGTGGCGGTATCATATATACAGCAAATGTCTTAGATCAACATGGAAATGAGATTGCGGGTATAGAAAATGGTTTTACTTGGAGTGCTCCTGAAGGAAGTCAGGTAGAAGTAAATTCATTCGGTAAAACAGAACATAAGAAAATGGTAAAAGGACTAAAACCAGGAACTGTACAAATAAAAGTAGAGTATGAAGGAATAACAGGTGGAGTAATTCATAAAGTGCTAGATCCTGATATTAGTCTAGACGTTTCTGGAACTGCATTTGTTAACTCGAAAAATCTGATATCTAAAATGGAAAAAGCTCAGCTAAAGGAATCTCTACTTAACATCCGAGCGATGAATGAAAATTATGTGAAGTTTTATGTATCAGACATAAAAAGGTTAGAAGAAAAGTCGATAACTACTACGATTGAAGCGAAAAAATATGCTATTACATTACCGGATTTATCGGATATTATCAATCTAGAGACACATGAAGGTTTCTTAATAACTCATGAGAGAATCAATGCATTGACTGCACCTCCTACATTGCGTCTAATAGGAAACTCACTTGAATTCCAAATGATGCTAACTAAAGGTAAAGACACTATTGAAAAAATTAAAGAATTTCCGAATCAACAATCAGCAATGTTCATTAGTAAATTTGAAGACCATGAGCTACAAGGAATTGATACTGCAAAGTTAGCGGCTTATGAGTTTATAGATGAAACATCCCAGTGGGTGAAGCTTGGTGGAACATATAATATAGAGGGAAAAAGCTTTGAATTTTCAGCCACACACCCAGGGAAGTTTGCGGTATTTGAAGATACCTCTATTCAAGTAGAAGAAATACCTGTGAAAGTTCGTGTAGAAGGTTTTAATAAAACGATTGTACCGTTAACGGAAATAAGCATAAAGCCATATGATATTACTCATGTGGTAGGCAACAATAAAGTAGGTAACTGGTATGTGACAGAAAAGAACCCATTGGCTATTCATGCTATTGTAAAAGCTTTGGAATCTAATGGTTTTAATGTATCGGATAAAAAGAAACTTGATATTTCCCAAGGTAATTATATAACTAGCATCGATGGATTAAAAACGTTTGATATAAATCCAGGCTTTGATGGTTGGATGTATGCAGTTAATAATCAATATATTGATAGAGGAATAGCTGATTATGCACTAGCAGCAAACGATGAAGTGACCCTTTATTTCACTACTGATTTCACATCGCAAATTTATTCGTGGTTTGATCAAGAGGAACTAACGACAACTTCTGAACAACGTGTAAATATCAGGCTGAAACAAGAAGGTGGAGTTGTAGGGGATGCAACAATACTTTTAAATGATGAACCATTTATTATAAATGGCCAAGAAGTAAAGACAAATGCAGAAGGAGTAGCGAGTATAGTATTCGCCGAGCCAGGTGAGTATCTTCTGTCAGCTGAGAAAAAGAACGGCAAATTTAGTTCGATTACTCGTCCTTACAGCAAGATTATTGTTGGTGAAAAAGCAGTAGCTGATAAACACAAAGCCAAAGTGAAAATCGATGGATTGAATGGCTCGATTCTTTCAGATACTGAAGTAACTTTCGAAACAGGCAGTACGATTGTACAAGTGGTTGAACAGTTGTTAAAAGAACAAAATATTCCTTACGAGTTGGATCAAGCGAAAAAGAATTTTGTATCGATTAACAACGTTCAAAATGGAAGTTTACATGGCAGCGATCAGTGGGTTGTGGATGTTAATGCAGGATCATCTACTTCACTAATTGATAACACAGTCAATGAAAATGATAACCTTCACATTTTCTATAAACGCAATGCAGTTCTTGAATCCATGACGAAGTTGAAAGTCGGGGACAAGGATCCGACTATTGAACTCACATTAAGTGGAGACACGTTCACGGAAGCGGCTTCAGACGTTAGTAACTGGACTACAGAAAGTGGTGCCCTAACAATTGGCTCCGTTACGGTTGAAAGTAATCAGAAAGTACTTCTGCATGTGCAAGGCGAAGTACCAAATGAAGCATTATCCATAACTGGACTTGCTGAAGTAGTGCAGTCGAATGTGAAAACTACTGCGAATATTACTCCGTCTATACCAGAAGTTATTCGTACGGTAGACGATATGCTTGCGGATACGTTACGGTTTTATGAAGTGGAGAGATATAATAAGGCCAATTTCAGATGGAGCATGCCTGGAATTAGTTGGACGGAATTGGTTGCATTAGGTGCATCTAGTTCTCAATTAAGCGACGGCACAGCACAATTACCAGATTGGCTCACTAAAGATCCAGGATTACGGCAAGATGAATCAGATACGGATCATATTCGCTATATCTTCGGTTTGCTAGCAGCTGGAAAAGATCCATCTACTGCATGGGAAACTAAACGAAATCTTTATGCAGAGCTAGCAGCACAACAAAAGGCAGACGGATCAATTGGATCTATAAATAAACATGCATGGGCGATGCTCGCTTTAGATACAGGTGAGAAACGCGGGCAAGATGTAGGAACATGGGATAACACAACAAAAGAGAAAGCCTTGCAACATGTGTTAAAGCAAGAAAAGGAAAAGGGCGGATTTTCGCTTTCATTAAAAGCAAAAGACGCAGCTGATCCCGATATGACAGGCATGGTCTTATTGGCACTAGCAAATTATCAAGATGATAGTGCGGTGAATGCCGCAATTGAACGAGCGAAACACGTCCTACGCGAACAACAACTGGATACAGCTGGCTGGGGCGCTTGGGGAGAAAACTCTAATAGTATTGCGACTGTAATCTCAGGCCTTGTTGCGTTAGGAGAAGACGTTACATCGGCTGATTGGCAAAAGGGTGGGAAATCACCTGTAGATGCATTAAGCAAATTCCAAACGAAAAATGGGGCATTTGCCTTTACTTTACCTGCTGATCAATGGGTCAATGCGAAAGCTTTAGAGCAATCATTCATTGCCCTACAAGAAATCAAAACAGGCAAATCCGTGTGGCAACAATTTTCTGATGTGGAAAATGTAGAGCCGCCAGTAGAAACTGTTGATAAAGCACAATTAACAGCGGCTATTCAAACAGCAGAGGAAAAATTGGCATCCACTCAAGAAGGCACAACTGCAGGAACATTCACAAAAGCTTCACGTGATCAACTGCAATCAACAATCGTAGATGCGAAAGCAATAGAAGTGAATGAAGAAGTAGATCAGCAACAGGTGATCGTAGCAATCAGTGATTTGAAACAAGCAATTACTCAATATGAGAATTCAATAATTAAGCCAGTAGTAACTCCACCAGCAGATCCAACGTATATTACGTTTTCTGTAGAAACACGGACAATGGGTACTGGGGATATTATTAGCCCGAAACAGTTTAAAATTGAGTCGGGAGATACGGCATTCACGATACTAAAACGTGAAGTAGATAATCGCTCCATACCAATCAAGTTTTCTGGAATAGGTCCAACTATATACGTCAAGAGTATAAATAATTTAGGAGAATTTGATGGCGGTCCACTAAGTGGCTGGATGTATTCAGTCAATGGTGAGTTTCCGCAGTATAGTGCCGGAATTTATGAATTAGAGAAAGATGATATTTTACGTTGGCAGTACACGAAGAACTTGGGGGAAGATATAGGGGATAACTGGACTCCAACACCGAAACCAGATCCAAAACCAGATCCTACACCTGAACACTCAGTCGATACACCTGAAAACGTAAAAGCGACCATTACAGATGGAAAGCTACAAATTCAAGTGAAAGATGAAAAGACAGGAGAATTCCAACCTGCCAAAGTAGAGAAAACAGAAGTGTTGGATGGAATTATGATCGTTCAAATTGGGGAGACGGGCGAAGTACTGGATGCATTAACAGGTCTTGAACTGCCTGCAGGCATAGTGCAAGCGGTAGTGCTCGATAATGATCAACCGTATAATTATTTTGATTCTGAAAGTGAAATTAAAACGACAAAAGAGTGGAACATCAAGTTTTCTGGTACATTACAAAATGATCCTGCGAACTTAGATAACGTAGTTGTTCGAAATGCAAAAGGCGAAATCATTAAGGTTTCTACAACGCTTGGAGAAGATGGAAAGTCGTTAAAAATTAAGCCAACTACTAAATATACACAAGGCGAGCTATACTATTTGACGATTACCGAAGTGAAGTCAGCAAATGGGAAAGTGATTAAAGAACCTATTCGAAAAGTATTCGTAATCGAATGAAAACTGCAGACTATCATGCAAGTCATAAAATATGGCTTGTATGATAGTTTTTTTGTGCAATATCTTGCATTCATTCATTAATCTATGTAATATAATGACTAACAGACCGAAACGGTATTACGGTCATTTCTAAAGGAAGTGTCATAATGGATCGTAGAGAAGAAATCATGTTGGCGGCTGAAAAATCATTTTCGATGTTCGGATATAAAGCAACGACGATGGATCAAGTAGCGAAGATCGCGAACGTGGGGAAGGGTACAATCTATACGTTTTTCTCGAATAAAGAAGAGTTATTTCATTCGATTGTCTGGAAAATGGTCGCAGAAATGAAAGATGTTTCTGAACGGACAGCTATAGAAGGTGCGTCGTTTCAAGAGAATGCCCATGCACGTATTATGCAGTTGCTGAAATTTCGCGAGACGCATCAGTTATTCATTAAATTAATTGAAGAAGAGAAAGAGTTGCGTACGCCGGCTGTAGGAGATGCTTTAACTTCTATAGAGAAGGAAATATTAAAATTCATTGCAGGAAAGATTGAGCGAGGAGTCGCAAAAGGTGAATTGAAGCCATGCAACAGCGAGCTGATTGCATTTCTTTTATTCAGATCTTATGTAGCACTAGTTAATGATTGGTCCAAAACGCATGATGAACAGCTGACAGAGAAGCAAATAACGGACGTTTTAAACGGGACGATCTTCTCCAGTTTGTTAGTCTAACGTGCACATGACGGAATATAGAGTGAGGGTTTATACGAAATGAATAAAATATGGTTTATAGTCAGACGGGATCTCCGAAATATCTTCAAGAATAAAGCAGCACTCATTGTCATAGCGGCGATTGCGTTTCTACCTTCGCTATATGCCTGGATGAATATCCTCGCGTCGTGGGATCCGTATTCCAATACGAAAGGCGTGGAAGTTGCGGTCGTCAGTGAAGACGTAGGGGCGAAAATCGAGGACAAGGAATTCAATGTCGGAGATGAAGTGATCGTCTCGCTGACGACCAACGATGATCTCGGTTGGCAGTTCGTAACGAAAGAGGAAGCGTTAAAAGGCGTGAAACACGGTGATTACTATGCTGCGATCATCATTCCAGAAGATTTCTCAGAGAATTTAAGCAGTATCGTTACAGACGATATGAAAAAGCCAACATTAGATTATTATATTAACGAAAAAATCAATGCAATTTCCCCGAAAGTTGCGGGGAAAGGTGCGTCTGCTATCGTAGAAAATATCGATAAAACATTCGTTGAACAAACGAATGAGGCAGTCATTAAGGTATTCAATAATTTAGGTATTGAACTGGAAGGCAATCGTGGAAATATTGAAAAGCTACGTGACTTAATTTATCAATTGGAATATGATATTCCAGATATTTATTCGAAATTACAGATGGTAGATAAAGGTTTGGATTTTGCAGATACTTCTATCGATCGCGTAGATCTTGTGCTTGACGACGTCAATGCGGTGCATGCCAATGCGAAAAAGTTGAATGCACGTTTGATCAGTAAGTTGCAAGAGAATGAAAAAACCGTGGATAACACGTTGCGCGTCATTACATCCAACTTGGAGAGTGCGCAAACAGCATTCCGTAAAGTACCTGATTTGACGAGTGAACTGTCAGGCAAAGGGGAAGACGTCGATCGTATTGTCGATTCGCTACGTGATAAGCAAGGCAAATTGGAAGATACGAATGCACGTTTAGATGATATTTATGAGTATTTGAAAAAACAGGATCAGAATCTAAAAGACTCAACAAATATTAAAGACTTGCAGAGCTCCTTGAATGAAAGCGCCACAGACTTAAACCGTCTGAAAAAGAATTTGGAAACGATCATTTCCGATTTGCAGAGCGGTAAAAATCCAGCGACCGATTTAATTACGCAAACACAATCGTTGTCGGATAAACTCGCTGAAGATATGGATAAAATTAAAGGCAATTACGAAAATGTATTATCCCCGCAAACTCAAAAGCTGATGAAGCAGCTAAATGAGCTGTCTGCGAATATTACGGGCTTATTGGATCGTGCGACTGAAGTGAATAGCGATGCGCAGAAAGTCGTTCAAGGCTTGATCGATAAGCGTGAATCCATTGATTTCAGCCAATATCAAGAACAACTCGACAGTATGTCCACTGCAATAGAAAGTCAGATTGGAAAAGTGGATTCTGTGATTTCTGTTTTAGAAGCTGCGGGTAAAGTGACAGGCAGTGACGTACTTGGCGGTCTGCAACAACGATTCGTCGCGTTACGTGATCAGTTATCATCGACTAAACAAGCTATCGATAAAGTGCAAGCTGCCATCAATAAAGGCGAGAAACCGAGCCTCGAGTTGTTGAATCAACTTCAAGGACAGCTACAGGCGAGTCAGCAAAAGATTGTCGATGCACGAAATCAATTTGATGCGAATAGCCAAAAAGCGATAAAAGATGCGATTGAACAGTTACAAACTTTCGATGAGGGACTGCGTGATCGCTTCAATGAACTACAAGCATCGAAGACAGAAATTGATGAGAAGCTCGCAGGCTTACTAGAGACAGCAGAAAATCCTGAGGTTACGATCGGTGCTCTTCAAACGATGGTCGGCCGAATCGATAATGGACTTTCAGCAATTGGTTCCATTAACAATGGATTAAAGGATCTTGAGAAATTCATTAATTCGGATAAGCTGTCTGGCGAAATCGAACGAATTAAAACGGTTCAAGAAAGCTTGTCATCTGCCAATTCATCCGTTGACGGTTTAGTTGGTCGGATCAATGAATCGAAAGCGAACGGCAAAAGGCATTTGGCCGAAGTCGATCGTGTATCAGGCGAATTGGATCGTTCAGTTGGTGAAGCTATCGATTTCGTCAATAGTGATTTGACGAGAAAGTATAAATCCGCGATGCGTGATGCAACCAATGCGTTGTATGACGTGTCCGACGTACTAGATGAAGTAAATGGACGGATTCCACGTTTACGTACTGCGCTTGAAAAAGCGGATGCAGGAGTGGTTCTTGGGAAAAAAGATTTGGAGAAAGCTCAGCAACTCTTCCCAGAAGCTCGTGATACGATTGAAACAATGGCAGAAAAAATCCGTAAGTTAGAAGATGAAGGGGACTTGGATAAATTATTAGATGTTCTCTCGACGGATCCGATAGGCGTCAGTAAGTTTCTCGCTGAACCGGTCGTCTTAAATGAACATGCCTTATATCCGATTCCAAACTACGGTTCCGCAATGAGCCCATTCTATACGACCCTTTCATTGTGGGTGGGCGCATTGCTCATGGTATCCACGCTAAAAGTGGATATCCGAGAAAAGACACGTTTCAAGAGCTATCAAACGTATCTTGGACGGTTAATTATCTTCGCGGGTATTGGTGCGGTTCAGTCGTTGATCGTCACACTCGGCGAGTTATTCATTATGAATGTCTACGTCGTCGACAAGATACCATTTGTATTATTCGGTGTACTGATCAGTGTCGTATTCGTTTCCATCGTCTACACGCTCGTGTCCGTATTCGGTAACACGGGTAAAGTGATCGCGATCGTGTTGATGGTCATGCAACTCGGTGCATCAGGCGGGACATTCCCCATCCAAATGGCACCAGAGTTCTTCCAAAAGATCTCTGCATTTATGCCATTCACGCATGCGATTACGTTATTGCGTGAATCGATCGGCGGAATTATCTGGGCAGTAGCGTTAAAACAAATCCTCTTTTTAATGATCTACTTCGCGCTATCGCTCGTAGTAGGACTTGGATTGAAGAAGTTCTTCAATAAATCGAGTGATAAGTTTATTGAGAAGGCGAAGGAAAGTAATATTGTGATGTGATGGAAATGATTCGATAGATAGAAAGACTGCGCTGGAAGTCATGTTTGTTGTGATGACTTCTAGCGGCAGTCTTTTTTTGTTTGGAGAGCTGGGGGAGGAACCGCGCCATAATGTTTAAAAGAGCTGTCCGCGAGTTGGGCAGCTCTCTCAAACTTCATTATATTTACATCAAATCCCAAACCGTCTTGATAATATCATCGCACTTCACAAAAAGTGAACTTTCTAAAACAAATGTATGCAGCGTACCATCTTTTAACTCGACGGTAATTCCGTTTGGGACAATACCCAACACGTAAGAAGAGTCAATATTATTGATGTCGGTAATATTGAACTCCAAAATATCTCTTTTAAAATGCATGTTGTATGGCTGGAAGATGAAACGTTGATTTGTAATAAATAAATTCCCACTGACGTAATCTATACTTTTGCGTAAGTCCACAGGTATTTCATATTGGACAGTTTCGTTTTCTCGATATTTCGTCATGCGGATCTCTCCTCTATGGATATTATCTATGACTCTAATTTCATTTTACCTCTATAGATATGTATAGACAAGACATCTTGATTGGCTTTGGAGATTGTGTGGAAGGGAAGTGATCATTGTTGTTCGGTGAGTGCTCTATTGTTTGGGGTAAGTGCTCTATGTAGATATGTATCCGCTCTATTTAAGTCCGCGGCCGCTCAATGTGTGGGCTTAAGTGCTCTATAGCCTGCGCTATCCGCTCAATGCAAGTCCGCGGCCGCTCAATGTGTGGGCTTAAGTGATCTATAGCCTGCGCTATCCGCTCAATGGAAGTCCGCGGCCGCTCAATGTGTAGGCTCAAGTGCTCTATAGCCCGCGCTATCCGCTCAATCTATGTCCACTGCCGCTCAATGTGTGGGCTCAAGTGCTCTATAGCCCGCGTTAACCGCTCAATACAAGTCCGCGGCCGCTCAATGTGTAGGCTTAAGTGCTCTATAGCCTGCGCTATCCGCTCAATACAAGTCCGCGGCCGCTCAATGTGTGGGCTTAAGCGCTCTATAGCCTGCGCTACCCGCTCAATGCAAGTCCGCGGCCGCTCAATGTGTAGGCTTAAGTGATCTATAGCCCGCGCCATTCGCTCAATCTATGTCCACTGCCGCTCAATGTGTGGGCTCAAGTGATCTATAGCCCGCGCCATCCGCTCAATGCAAGTCCGCTGCCGCTCAATGCAAGTCCGCTGCCGCTCAATGTGTGGGCTCAAGTGATCTATAGCCCGCGCCGTCCGCTCAATGTGTAGGCTTAAGTGATCTATAGCCCGCGCCATTCGCTCAATCCAAGTCCACTGCCGCTCAATGTGTGGGCTCAAGTGATCTAAAGCCCGCGCCACCCGCTCTATGCAGCTGTACAACCGCTCAATCCCCCAAATCCCCCAACAACAATACTCCCGCATCTAACCTAATATTCACTCAATAAACCCCACCCGACGCAAAACTAGTTCACTATTGACACTAAAAAACCTAGTCTGTTATCATTATGTGTAACCGGTACCACATAGAACAGAATGTAGGTGAAATAGTTGGCAAATATACGGGATGTGGCTAAGGCTGCTGGCGTTTCAGTAGCGACTGTTTCACGCTATTTAAATAATAAAGGATACATAAGTGAAGAGGCGAAACGGGTGATTGCTAAGGCGGTGGATGAGTTGAACTACCAGCCTAGTATGATTGCCCGTTCTCTTAGTACGAAACAATCTACTTTTATTGGTTTGATTGTTCCGGATATCGTCAATCCGTTTTTCCCGGAACTGGCGCGTGCGATCGAGGATGTTGCGCTAGCGTACGGGTACACAGTGATTTTGTGTAACTCGGATGAGGATTTGGAGAAGGAAATTAATTATATTAAGACGCTACAACAGAAATATGTGGCGGGTTTCATCGTTGCGACGAGTCATGCGGAAGCGGATCATTATATGGGTTTGGATATTCCGATTGTCGCGATTGACCGAAGAATTCATTCGTCGATCCCGTATATTGCGACGGATAACCGCGAAGGTGCTCGTATTGGAACGCAGCATTTATTGGATAGTGGTTGCACACAGATTCTTTGTATGCGGGGGCCATCGGGATTAGGTCCTGCCGATGATCGATTTGCTGGGTTCACTGATGCAGTGAAGGGTAAAAATGTAGAAACACATGTAATTGAATGTCCGTTCCATTTTGATATAGCGGAGACAATGGTGAAGAAGGTGTTGCAAGAAGTGCCGATTGACGGAATTTTTGCGAGCAGTGACGTGACGGCAGCTGGCGCTATGAAAGCTGCGTATTCAGCGGGGATTCATGTACCGAGTCAGCTTCAAATCGTTGGGTATGACGGTACGATGTTGGCGAGCCAATTAACACCAGGTTTAACGACGGTAGCGCAGGACTTGTATAGAATCGGTGCGATGGCAGCGAGGATGCTTATTAAATTAATTGAAGGGCAAGAGTTGACGGAGCGTGAAGTATTGATTCCGGCAGAGTTGCTTATTCGCCAAACAACAAGGAGTGAAGCATGATGATAACGGTGATTGGCAGTGCCAATATGGATTTGGTCGTTGGCACGAAGAATTTCCCTGATCAGGGCGAGACGGTTCTTGGCAATGTGTTCGATACAGTGCCGGGTGGAAAAGGTGCGAATCAGGCAATTGCCGCGGCGCGACTTGGCAGTGAAACACATATGGTTGGGTGTGTGGGAAATGATTTATTTGGTACGAGTATTGTAAATAATCTTCAACAAAATACAGTCGGCGTCACCGGTGTAGCGACTGTAGACGGAGCTTCTGGCATCGCAAATATTTTGTTGTCAGAAGGGGATAATCGGATTATCGTCGTACCAGGTGCCAACTCTTTGTTGATGCCGTCTCATATTGACGAAATAGAAGACCAGCTCAGGCGCAGTGACTTGGTGATGCTTCAATTGGAAATTCCGATTCCTACTGTTATTTATACATTAGCGAAGTGCCAAGCGATTGGTGTTCCGGTGATGTTGAATCCTGCTCCAGCGGGCGGATTCGAGCTCGATATGATGCCTTCAATTACATATTTAACGCCGAATGAAACGGAATGTGAACAAATCTTCGGCATGGATATGGTGAGCGCCTTAGAGAAGTATCCGAACCGTTTAATTATTACTTTAGGCGACGACGGTGCGCGATTCTTTGATGGAGAAAAGCATGTCATCGTAGAAAGCTTTAAGACAAATGTCGTGGATACAACAGGCGCAGGTGATACGTTTAACGGAGCCCTTGCACATGGAATAGTAGCGGGAATGGAACTGGAACGAGCGGTTCGTTTCGCGAATGCGGCCGCTTCCCTTTCTGTAGAAAAGTTCGGCGCACAAGGTGGCATGCCTTCAGTTGAAGAAGTGGAAGCGCGTTTGGAGGAGAGTCGATGAAAAAGCATGGCATGATCAATCGCGATATGGCGGCTGTGCTGGCTAAAATGGGTCACACCGATCAATTGACGATTGCAGATTGCGGTCTGCCGATTCCTGAAGGTGTTCCGTGCATCGATCTTTCGTATACGCTTGGGAAACCAGGATTCACGGAGATTTTATTGGAATTACTGAAAGACTTTCAAGCAGAAAAAGTATATATTGCAGGCGAAATAAAAGCAGAGAACCCAACAATCTATAATGAAATTACACAACTAGAATGTCCGATAGATGAGCTGACACATGATCAATTAAAACAACAATCAAGACAATCGAAAGTTATTATTCGTACAGGAGAGTCGACACCTTATGCCAATATTATCGTACAGTCAGGCGTCATATTCTGAAAGTGGGTGTGCAGAGATGATTGCGATGAACGGGATATCGAAAAGTTTTAATGGAAATAAAGTACTCGACAATGTGGAGTTTACTGTAGTCAAAGGTGAAATTCATGCGCTCATGGGAGAGAACGGTGCAGGGAAGTCTACGATGATGAAGATTTTGACAGGGATCTATACGCGTGATTCAGGAGAAATCTACGTCAAAGGGAAGAAAGTAGAATTCAAGAATGCTAAAGAAGCCGAGGCTGCGGGCATTGCGGTTATTCACCAAGAGCTCAATATTTTACCTGACTTGACAGTTGCGGAGAACTTTTATTTAGGGAAAGAAAAGACTTTCGGGAAAACAGGAATTTTGAAGACGAAGGAAATGAATCGTCAAGCAGAAGAAATTCTATCGAAGTTAGGCTTGCATGTTGATGCACGTACCATCACGCGTGAATTATCTGTCGGTAAACAGCAGATTATTGAGATTGCGAAGGCGGTTTCTTCTAATGCTGAACTGATTGTGATGGATGAGCCGACTGCAGCACTGACGGATCGTGAAATTGAAACGTTATTTAAAACGGTTCGCGCGTTGCAAGCTGAAGGCGTTTCATTCGTTTATATTTCGCACCGAATGGAAGAAATTTTCGCGATGTGCGACCGCATTACCATTCTGCGAGACGGTCAATACGTCGGTGTGCGGAATATAAAGGATACGACGTTTGATGAGATCGTGCAGATGATGGTCGGACGTGAATTGGGCGAACGATTCCCAGCGCGTGCGTGTGAAATAGGCGATGTGAAATTGAAAGTAGAAAGTCTCTCGCGCAATGACTATTTTGAAGACGTGTCGTTTGAAGTGCGAAAAGGTGAAATCGTCGGGATCGCCGGCTTAATGGGTGCTGGTCGTACGGAAGTGATTCAATCGATTTTCGGTTTTAAGAAACCGACTGCGGGCAAGGTTTTCATTGACGGGGAGCAAGTCGTTATTACGAATCCTTTGCAGGCGAAGAAGCTTGGGATTGGATACGTTACGGAAGACCGGAAATCTGAAGGGTTGATTCTCGAATTTTCGGTGCGGGAAAATATGTGCCTGACGAACTTCAATCGAATTTCTAATTCAGGGGTTATTCAACGAACGAAAGAGAATCACTTGTATGACACGATGTCTAAACGTCTCGGTGTTCGCACGTCTGGACCTGAACAAATCGTCAAGTCGTTAAGTGGCGGTAACCAGCAAAAGGTAGTCATCGCGAAATGGCTTGGTATTGAGCCGGATATTCTGTTTTTGGATGAACCGACAAGAGGCGTCGATGTTGGAGCGAAGAAAGAGATTTACAGCATCATCAATGAATTGGCTGAGCGTGGAGTCGCGATTGTAATGATTTCATCCGAACTACCGGAAGTAATCGGCATGGCAGATCGCGTGCTCGTCATGCACGAAGGCCAGTTGATGGCAGATTTACCGAAAGAAGAAATGACACAAGAACGAATTATGCATTTTGCAACAGGAGGTGACAAAGTTGTCCAAGACTAATATGAAATCGTCATTACAGAAATTAGGACCGTTCATTGGTTTATTATTGATCGTCGTCATTATTTCCGTAATGAGTCCAAGTTTTTTAACGCTGAACAACTTGTTCAACGTATTGCGTCAAGTGTCCATTAACGCATTGATTGCGTTCGGGATGACATTTGTTATTTTAACCGGTGGAATTGATTTATCAGTTGGATCGATTCTCGCATTAACCGGTGCCGTGACAGCGGGTATGATGTCAGGCGGTATGGATCCAATTTTAGCCATGCTACTTGGCGTATTACTAGGTGTGTTGCTCGGTGCAATCAACGGGTTGATCATTGCGAAAGGGAAGGTCGCGCCATTTATCGCGACACTTGCGACGATGACGATATTCCGTGGATTGACTTTAGTCTATACTGAAGGACGTCCGATTTCAGGGCTTGGCGATTCATTCACATTCCAAATGCTCGGTAAAGGATATATTTTCGGTATCCCGGTTCCGGTCATCACGATGGCCATCTCCTTTGCAGTGCTGTACTTTATATTGAAGAAAACGACATTCGGACGCCGTGTGTACGCGATCGGTGGTAATGAAGAAGCGTCACGTCTTTCCGGAATTAATGTCGATCGAGTGAAGATTTATGTCTATTCATTGGCAGGCGGTCTAACGGCAATTGCGTCATTAATTTTGACATCACGCCTAAACTCCGCACAGCCAACAGCAGGTAATATGTTTGAACTCGATGCCATTGCTGCCGTTGTACTTGGCGGGACAAGCTTAACTGGCGGTCGCGGTTGGATTGTCGGTACATTGATTGGTGCATTGATTATTGGTGTTTTGAATAATGGTTTGAATTTGATAGGCGTATCCTCTTTCTTCCAACAGGTTGTAAAGGGTGCAGTTATATTAATCGCAGTACTCTTAGATCGCAAAAAAACCGCATAAGGAGATGTGAATTGTATGAAAAATATCAAATGGTTACTACTTATGGCCGTCGTCCTCGTTTTGGCTGCATGTTCATTAGAACAACCCGGTTCCAAATCTTCATCAGATGAAAAAGACGAGGCTGGAAATGAAGGCGAAAAAGCGTATAAAGTTGGGCTTTCGGTATCGACGCTAAACAATCCATTCTTCGTAACATTGAGTGAAGGCGTGAAGGAACAGGCGAAAGAGTCTGGATCAGAAGTCATCGTTGTCGATGCACAAGATGATGCGTCGAAACAAGCAAGTGACGTAGAAGATTTAATTCAACAAGGTGTAGATTTGTTGATCATTAACCCAACCGATTCTGAAGCAGTTGTATCTGCGGTGGAATCAGCAAACAGTTCGAACATTCCGGTCATCACAGTAGACCGCAGAGCAGAAGGTGGAGAAGTTGTATCCCACATTGCTTCAGATAATAAAGCAGGCGGCGTGTTAGCTGGAGAATACATGATCGAGTTGCTTGGCGAAGATAACCCACAAGTAGCAGAGCTTGAAGGGATCGCGGGTTCATCCGCAGCACGTGACCGTGGAGCCGGCTTTAACGAAGCGGTTGACGGCAAAGTGAATATTGTAGCGAAACAAACAGCGAACTTTAACCGTGCAGAAGGTTTGACGGTCATGGAAAATATTTTACAAGCTAACCCAGACATTCAAGGCGTATTCGCGCATAACGATGAGATGGCGTTAGGTGCATTGGAAGCGATTCAGTCAGCTGGTAAGGATATTACAGTCATTGGATTCGACGCAACAGACGACGCGATTAAATCGGTCAAAGACGGTAAGTTGTCTGCAACGATTGCACAAAAGCCCGAGGAGATTGGGGTTAAGGCAATGGAAGCAGCGGTTGCTATGTTGAACGGCGAAGACGTAGACGCAGATATTCCGGTTGATTTGGAGTTAATTAAAGAGTGAGTTTTAGATTTAGTTTAGGGGAAGCTCTCTGGCCAGATTTTTTGGCTGGGGGGCTTTTTTGTTTTGGAGGGGTTTGTGGGTGGGAGAGTGGTGGGGCGGGGATTGAGCGGATATGGCGTGTGATAGAGCGGTTGCGGACTGCTATAGAGCGAGTAGTCGTTGTGATAGAGCGTTTGCGGGCTATTATAGAGCGAATAGCTGATGTGATAGAGCGGTTATGGGCCTCAATAGAGCGGGATGTCCCATGTGACATGGCGGTTGACACTATAGAGCGGATAGCCGACATCATAGAGCGTATACGGTCTACCATTGAGCGGAAATCCTGTGTGATAGAGCAGTTGTGGCTCCTGATAGAGCGTATACGGCCCACGATAGAGCGGAAATCCCGCGTAATAGAGCGTTTACGGCCCGCGATAGATCAGATGCCCCATGTAATAGAGTAGTTGACTCACATGGTCCGGTAACCAACTGCTTCGTAGGACAATCATTATTGTATAAAGTACAAGTTATTATCATATGCATAGAATGTAAACGCTTGGACTTTATTTACAAGAGGAAGCGAGGTTACTACGCTGGTCTGTTCTCACGTGGTATTCAAAATTGTATAAGACTATCCGTTTGTGTAACTATGCAATACCTTTATATGAAGTGTAATGAAAATTGCGACAACTGTATGCATACCAAGTAACGGAAAGATTTAATTCAAAGGGGAGTGTCTAAATGAAGGCGTTAACATATTCAATTCATGCAGGTAGATTGAATGATAATCTACAAGTTTTAGGAAGAATAGGGAAAATTGGTTCCACTGGAGTCTCCAGACTTGCACACTCACCTGAAGATAAAGAAGCGGTGTTACATGTGAAAAAGTATATGGATCAAATCGGTTTAAAGACGGAGATTGATCAATTTGGAAACTTAATCGGGAGAATGGATGGGGTAGCGAATGATTCGCCAGCTTTAGTAATTGGTTCACATATCGATTCGCAACCTTATGGTGGAAGGTATGATGGGGCGCTTGGAGTAATCGGGGCGATTGAAGTGTTGGAAACGCTACACGATAAGGAAATAAAGCCTGAAATACCTATTGTTATATATGCCTTTGCTGATGAGGAAGGATCACGATTCAATAAGGGCTTGTTTGGTGTCAGAGGCATGTTAGGGAAATTAGAGGAGGGAGAGCTCGAACGGAGTGATAAGAATGGAGTGACAAGGCGTGAGGCGCTCATCAAATTTGGTTGTGACCCATCAAAGTTTCAAGAGTCCCTTATTGACCCTTCTACAATAGCAGCATTTTTAGAGCTTCATATTGAACAGGGACCTGTATTGGAAGCCAAAGATGAACCTGTTGGAATTGTTACGGGTATTTCTGGCCCTTTATGGTTGACTGTTGAAATGGAAGGCTTAGCTGGTCACGCTGGATCTGTGCCGATGCCTATGCGTCAAGATGCTTTAGTAGGTGCCGCTAAAGTCATTGTAAAGCTAAATGAGTTAGCCCAAGAGGTTCCCGGAGCACCAACAGTTAGTACAGTCGGAAGTTTGGAAGTATTTCCTGACTCTCGTAATATCATTCCTGAAAAAGTCACTTTTACAGTTGATTTGCGGGATATTGATGAAAGTCGACGGGATCAAATTGAACAAGTTCTCCTTCAAGAGCTAGAAAAAATTGCAGTTGAACATAGCTTGTCTTATAAAGTCAGTGAAGATACGCGAAATGAACCTAGATTTTGTAATGAAAATATTATGCAGATAATGAGAGAAGAAAGTGCGGAAATGAATTTAACTCCACCGGAATTAATGAGTGGCCCTTTTCATGACTCGCTTGAAATGTCCTATGTGTGTGACTACGGGATGATTTTTGTTCGTTCAAAGGATGGTATTAGTCATAACCCGAAAGAATATAGTTCGCCAGAGGATATTGCGCTTGGAGTGGAGCTACTCTATAAGACTGTTTATAGAATGGCTTGTAAAACGTAATAAATCAAAAAGAATATAGTTAATGGAGGGATTGGATGAGCAAAAAGAAGTTCAATACTATTTATATAGTGATCGTTACTATTCCTTTTTTATTGTTAATATTCCCTTTATTCGAGTTAGCAAACCGAGCTACTCCTATCGTTATGGGACTACCTTTTTCATTTTTCTATATCATTCTATTAATTTTATTAACATTTTTAGGTGTTTTAATTTTGTATAGATTTGATCCGGACCATAAGTTAGAAGAAGGTGATGAATGATGGAGCATTGGCAAATTGCGTTAATTATTATGATTGGCTATTTGGTAATCGCCTTGGTTGTTGGAGTGTGGGCGGGTAAGGGCCAAGATTCCAGTTCCCTAGATGAATTTGCTGTTGCAGGAGGTAAATTAGGCTTAATCGTCATGTGGTTCTTGATGGGGGGAGCTGTATTTAGTGCATTTTCATTTTTAGGCGCACCTGGTTGGGCTTATGAAAAAGGAGCACCTGCTTTTTATATTATTATCTATACAGCATTTGCGATACTACCTTGGTATATTATCGGACCTAAGATTTCTAAGATTGGAAAGAAGTTCAATCTTTACACGTTATCTTCATTTTTTAGAATTCGTTATAGAAGTAAGACTCTCGGAATAATAGTTGGTTTACTTGCATTATTAGCTTCTATTCAATATTTAGCTACCCAGTTAACAGGGATGGCACACATCTTTAATATTATGACAGAGGGTAGAATTCCTTTTTGGCTCGGAGCTTTACTTGCGTACGGAATTGTTGTTGTCTATGTGGCAACAGGAGGACTACGAGCTGCGGCTTGGTCTGACGTGTTCCAAGGGTTACTCATGATCATTATTTCATGGGTTGTAGGGATAGCGATCGTAAATCAGTTACACGACTCAGTGGGAGTCATGTTTACGAATATAGCTGCAGAAAGCCCTGGATTCTTACAGATAGGAAAAGAAGGATCTACGATGGGGACGATACCATTTACAACGACTATTTTAGTATCCGTAATTGGATTCTTGATGTGGCCACATCTATTTACAAAGTCATATGCATCCAGCCCTAAAGTCATTAAGAAAACAGTATTGGTTTACCCGATTTTCGCGCTATTCTTAATACCTTTATTGCTGGTTGGATTTGCAGCAAAAGGAATTGTAGATGCGAATTTGATTGAAAGTGCGGATCAGATACTCCCATTCTTGATCACTACTGTCATGAATCTACCAGGTTGGGTGTATGGGCTAGTTGGTGCAGGTGCACTAGCGGCTGCCATGTCATCTGCTGATGCGATTACACATAACGCAACCTTGGAAACAACGGACGGTGTGATTCGTACAATTTTCAAAGATCTATCAGATAAGACCGTTTTAAAGATTATGCGTATAGGTGTATTCGTCATCGGAGGATTGGCTTATATTATTACCATTTTCGGAGGTCAAGGATTAATTGTCTTACTCTTAGGAGCTTATGGAGCGATTGTACAATTTGCTCCGGGAGTTTACAGTGCCTTGTATTGGCGGGGAGCAACGGCAAAAGGAGTAATCAGTGGATTGGTAGTGGGAGCGATGTTGAATTTCTATTTCCAACTAGTTGCAGACTCCACGCCATTCGGTATCCACGCAGGAATAATTGGACTGATTGTGAATGTTATTATCATGATCATAGTAAGTTTGCTGACAAAGTCAGAGAGAAGCGAGGAAGAAGATACTTATATTCGTAGCTGATCAATCCAATTATAATTTAGTACAGAGAGGTGATCTATCGTGCATGCAGATATCGTATTTACTAATGGAGAAGTGATCACGGTCGATAAGGATTCTTCCATTATGGAAGCAGTAGCAATAAAAGATCATACGATCATCGAAGTGGGACAGAATGAGAATGTTGGTAGGCTTATTGGAGAAAACACAAAAGTAATCGACCTGGAAGGAAAATCCCTTCTTCCAGGTTTCATAGATCCGCACTTACATTTAACTATTTATGGAACGAACTTGCTCGGTATAAACTGTGCGAATCTCGAAATTGATTCGTTGGAAATCTTATATGAGGAAATGAGAAAGAAAGCGGAGCATACTCCAAAGGGAGAGTGGATCCGGGTTACGGGCTTTAATGAACAGGCGATTAAAGAGAAATGTTTCCCTACTATACAAGAGCTCGATGCAATATCTGTTGAACATCCGATTGTGATAATTCGAGTTTGTAATCATACATCTATCGCGAATAGCAAAGCGTTGGAACTAGCAGGTTTCACAAAGGAGTCTGAAAATCCTGCTGGCGGTGAGATCGAGCGTGATTCAAATGGAGAATTAACAGGAAAAATGATTGAGAATGCACATATGCAACTATTCTCTATAGCAGACTATAGTGCAGACGAAATTGCAAGTGGATTGAAATTAGCATCTCAGATATTTGTGGAGTCTGGCATAACGAGTTTGCATGATGCCGGTAGTTACGGATGGGGACCAGATATTTTAAAGCTGATGAAAAAAAGTATAGACTCGGGTGATGTGAAAAACCGTGTCTACGCTCTCATTGGATCATTGACGGATTCTGAGTCATTCGTTCGGCATATGATCGATGCAGGCGTAGTTACTGGAGATGGCGATGAATGGTTTAAAATTGGACCGGCTAAACTCTTTACAGATGGCAGCAGTACAGGCCCCACTTTAGCCACAAGAGAACCATATAACAGTGACCCGACAGATACAGGCATATTATATTACGACCAGGAAAGAATGAATGAAGTTCTAGGAGAAGCTCACAGCAAAGGATACCAAATCACTGCGCATGCACAAGGTGATCGTGCGATTGAAATGGTGTTGAATTGTATTGAAGAGGCGCTAGAGAAACATCCGCGAATAGATCACCGGCATCGTATTGAGCATGGTGGAATAGCTAGTATAGATCTTCAGGAACGGATGAAGGAATTAGGAGTTGTAGTCATTCCTAACCCCGCTTTCATGTATGTGAATGGTGATGCCTATCTCGAATATTACGGTGATCGCGTAAATGTGATGTATCCAGCAAATGATTATTTAGAAAAGGGAATCCCTTTTGCATTTGCCTCTGATACGCCTGTAGTAGACCATAATCCTCTTCTTGGTATTCATGCGGCAGTGAATAGAAAAACTGTTTCAGGCCATGATGTAGGAATTTGTCAGAGAGTGAGTGTGCTTGATGCCATTAAAGCCTATACATACATGGGTGCTTATGCGAGTTTTGATGAACAACAAAAAGGCAGTATTGAAGTGGGTAAATTAGCTGATTTGGTTGTGCTGGATCAAAGTGTTCTATCAGTAGATATAGAGAGTATTAAAGATGTAACTGTAGAATTGACGATGATCGATGGAAGAATAGAGTATGAAAAACAAGCTATTTATCAGAAGTAAGCAATGTTCTATATCGATTTTATGAAAGGATGTAATAGTAGTATCCAGCAAAGATAGCCATTCGAATATCTTCGGATGGCTTTTATTATGGAAGAATTCAACTGGCTACAAATATTGATGTTTTTATAAGCGTGAGTAGCACATATTGCACAAGGATATAAGACGTTCTCTAGGTTTGTTAGTAAATCTCTAGCATAAATCATTTCGTTGAAAATGATATGCAAGACATAGTGACTAAAGGTTTTTGGCACTAAATAACAATGTGTCCAATGTATGACTGTCCAATTATTACTATACTATGTCAAAGGTTTAGAATAGCTAGATTCTATTAAGATGGGAGGTGAATATATGCTTGGATTTCCTGTAGAAACATTTTGGTGGTTTGTTCCATGGCCTTTCATATGGTTAGGCTTAGCAACCATTATCTATTTTAAAATGAAAAAAGACGATGATATGGAAGAGAAGATGGAAAAAGAACAGAATCAAAACCAAAATCAGTAGTTGCGATAGGGGGGCATTCAATGAGCATTGATGGGATAATTTTCATTGTATACTTAGGGATTCTATTAACGATTGGCTTGTGGTTTTCGCGAAGATCGTCAGCCTCTACAGAACAGTACTTACTCGGTGGTCGATCTCTCGGACCGGCAGTCACTGCAATGACCATGCAAACTACAGCAATGAGTGGTTTCATGTTTATGGGAGCTCCGGCGATGGCCTTTAAATATGGCTGGTATGCCATTTGGTACGCTATTGGAGATGCAGGTGGATCGATTATTAACCTGTCCGTTTTAGGTAAGCGAATGAGAAGAATGTCTGAAATATTGGGAGCGCTTTCACCGATTGAGTACTTAGAAAAACGTTTTGAAAGCCCAAGTGTTCGAGTGGTAGGTTCGATTATTTCAATTGTCTTTTTGTTTGGATACGTATGCGCTCAGTTTATTGCGGCAGGTAAGGCAATGTCTACACTGACAGGTTTTACTTATGAACTGTCTCTGATTATCGGGATTAGCGTCATTATTATCTATACTGTGGCAGGCGGATATCTAGCTGTTGCATACACTTCTTTTGTACAAGGCTTAATCATGGTACTTGGTGTCGTAGGGATCGGTATTCTCGCGTATTTCCATGTAGGCGGAATCACTGGGTTGAACGTTGCGCTGAAAGCTATAGATCCTTCGTATTTGAGTATCTGGGGGAAAGACCTAGCCTACTATGGTCAGTGGGGGATGGTGCTCGGTGCAATACTCATCTACTCCATTGGATATATGGGACTTCCACATGTAGTAGTTCGCCATATGTCGATGAAAAGTACAAAAACTGTAAAAGGCGCTGTCATAATTAGTGCTATATGGAATCAATTCTTTATCTTTGTACCGTACATTCTAGGAATGATTGGTATTATCTTACTACCCACAATTGCTGACCCGGAAATGATTATTACAGAATTAGCTTATACGTTATTCCCAGGAATCTTTGCGGCACTATTACTCTCAGCTATTATGTCAGCGGTAATGTCCACTGCAGACTCTATCTTGATGCAGGCAGGCTCTATTCTTTCGCGTGACGTCTATCAACGATTCATCAATAAAGATGCTACTCCGAAGACGATGATTCTAGTTTCGCGATTATGCATTTTATTGGGGGGAGTGGTGGGAGTTGTAGTAGCCATTTATGAGCCACCATCCGTGTTTGCTTTAGTATTATTCGCTTTTGGTACTTTAGGAAATGCTTTCTTAGTTCCTTATGTTGCCTCTGTTTACTCTAAAAAAGCGAATTATATTGGCTGCCTATGCGCAATGATTGGTGGAGCTTCAACAAATATTATTTGGACTTCCATGGGGCTTGAAACATCTACGGGACTTCATCCATTCTTGGCGGGTTTAATCGTATCTCTGTTAGGTATGATCATCGGAAGTCGATTTGGTCGTAAACCATCAGGTGAAATACTGGAAGCGTTCGAACAGTCCAGACGCAAACGTGTATTTTCAAAAGAATTTGACCGTAACATTACACGCGATTTGGCTCCCGAAGCTAGCAATGTATCCAAGTTTTTGGCAGACAATAAATAACTTACAGGAGTAGGTACTTATGAGCGCTATATTACTACAAGACATCGAGTTTACTAAAGAAGAGGTATTGCAAGGATTGCAACAATACGAAAAAGAAACGTATTTTCAAATCCAAGATATTATTTACTACCCATATTACTTTTTTGAATATCAAGTGAGTGCTAAAAGCTTACTGAAGTTTAAGGGGAAAGCAGCTTGTACAATAGATGGGCTTGGGGGAAGAGGAGCGATGGTGGATGTTCGGCCAAGTTTTTCTAGAATGAAAGTAGAAGTTGGTCGTTTCCCTGCGCTTATGATTAGAGAAGAAGAAGCGATCGATATGGCTGAAAGGTTTATTTTTGACAATGCTTCTTCGAAAGCCAAGTTTGTTACGATGCCTAAAATCACAGAAGTTCATAGGAATCTCTTTTATCGTCCGTTTTGGTTAACGGATTTCAAGATGGATAATGAGAAATCAGGGCAGCTCATAGTGGATGCGATTAGCGGAAGCTATCATCCGTTATAACAGGATTCCACGGCGGTCATAGTGAAATATGTAATCGTATACAGCCACTATTCACTAAATGCAGATGAGCAGTGGCTGTATGTAGAAAGAGATGTCACTCAAGATAAGACTTTTTTAGCTAGAATGGCTACTTCGAGTGCAATCCGATTTAGTGGAGACATAAAGTTCTCACCCATTATGGATTCAATCTTTTCCAGTCGGTGATACAGTGTTTGTCTTACGATAAATAGACGATCGGCGGTTTCTTTTTTTGAACCACCACACTCAAGATAAATACGGAGCGTTTCGAATAAGTTGCTATCGGTCTTTTTATCGTAATCAATAAGATCTTGTAGGTAATCTTCTACATAGTGTTCAAGGTATTCTTGTTCGTTGAGTAGAAGTAAAAGTCTATAGATCCCCAAGTCTTCATAAAAATCACTTTCAAATAAAATCAGTTGTTTGAGTTCAATTACTCTTTTTGCTTCTGTATATCCTTCCTTGATTTGTGATTGGTTATGGTGAACTAAACTGATACCAAATGTATATTCGCGTTCGTTAAAGAGACTGTCGTCGTCCATGCTAGTTAATTGCTTGGCTACTTGGGTGAAACGATTAATATCCTTTACATGTTTACCTGAAGCAATAAATGATGCAATAATCGTAATTTCATTTCTAGTTACGGAGATAGTTGGAAAGAAACTATGTCTTTTAAAGACAGAACGAATTGTCATAGATTGTTGTAAGCGGATTTCTTCCCAACTATTTTCATCTATAGTGGTTTCATTAGTATCCAACTCAATGACAAAGATTCTGTAATGGGTATTCGGGCTTTTCGTTGGTAGGTAGGATTGAATATCTTCCTGATCTACAGGACGCCCATGCAGTAAATTACGCACAAATTCATCTTCATTATATTGATTCCTCTCTTGAATAGTACGAATCCGTAGTAATATTTGAGCGATCGCCAGAGAAGCTCTATCCAAGATTAAAATGGCAAACTTATCAGCTGTTGCTTGTGGAAGATGAAGGCATAAATATCCAAGAGCTTGGCCTAAACCATTGATTGGAAACAAAACAAATGCCTGATCATCGATTATATAGATGTCTTGTTTTAGTTTTTGCGTAGGGCTCTCACTAAGAAATTCTTTTATGCTTTTTTTCCACGAACTCGATTCAACAGGGTAGTAATAGGATTTCGCTTCATCAGATATAAACAAGACGTGTTGATTAAACAGTGAGTGTAACTCGTGGAGAATCTTCAAAATTCCATTGGGCATTAAACTTAACTCATTAAACCTTCTCGATAGTGTATCCAATTTAGACAGCATTTCATAATGGCGGTTAATGATAACGGTATGTAAATCTTGTGAAATATCGACAAACTTAACTGCTTTTTCGAACACCACTATAGGAAATTGCTGTGCATCAGCGAGTGCAATAATTTCTTGCTGTATCTCACTAACGTAATACCCTATTTCAACACAAAGGCAAGCAACATCCAGTTCGATTAACTGTTTTATATACTTTAACTGTGTCGCACTATCGAGTTGCAGATGCAGGCCAGTAGTTAAGATGATTTCACCGCCGTTAACTAGTGAACTGAATTCACTTACCTCTAATACGTGTGACCATCTAACTTGACGATCCAATCCATTACTTCCAGCTACGACTTTAGCGTGCTTGAACGTTTCGCGAGCTAAAACATCTTTAACGGTCAAAGAAAGTTCATTCATGAAAAAAGACCTCCATAACGTGAAAAGATTTTCAGTACGATGTTACACAATGTAAAATGAAAGTATTTAGAATAATTGTTAAACTATAGAAAGTAGTTTAGCTCAAGTCTTGTTGTAAAGCAAGATTAGATGAATAGGAGGAATGAAAATGAATACAATAGTTGTGAAAAAGAAAACGCTTTCAAATTTTATTAATGGACAATGGGTAAAATCACTCACTGATAAATATGAAGAGGTGCCAAATCCAGCTACAGGTGAGATTATTGCAGAAGTACCTATTTCAACTGAAGAGGATCTACAAATTGCAGTAGATGCAGCGAAAAAAGCTTTTTCTACTTGGAAGAAAACTGCTGTGCCGCAAAGAGCTCGTATCCTGTTTAAATATCAACAACTTCTGATTGCTCATTGGGATGAGCTGGCACAACTGATTACTATAGAGAACGGAAAAAATTATACGGAAGCCTATGGCGAAGTTCTGCGCGGAATCGAGTGTGTGGAATTTGCTTCGGGAGCACCAACATTGATGATGGGGTACCAACTGCCTGATATTGCAACAAACATCGAATCGGGCATGTATCGCTATCCTTTAGGAGTTGTTGGAGGGATTACACCTTTTAACTTCCCAATGATGGTCCCTTGTTGGATGTTCCCGCTTGCCATTGCAGCAGGAAATACATTTATTTTAAAACCTTCAGAGCGTACACCACTCCTGGCGAATAGATTAGCGGAGCTATTAACTGAAGCCGGATTACCAGAAGGAGTGTTCAATATCGTTCATGGCGCACATGATATCGTTAACGGAATCTTACGCCATCCAGATATCCCGGCCGTTTCATTTGTTGGATCACAGCCGGTAGCAGAGTATGTGTATAAAACAGGAACGGCTCATGGTAAACGTGTTCAAGCGCTGGCAGGTGCCAAGAATCATTCGATTGTTATGCCTGATGCAAATATGGATTTGGCAGTCACTAATATTACCAATGCAGCATTTGGTTCTGCTGGTGAGAGATGTATGGCTGCTGCAGTTGTAGTCGCAGTTGGAGATATTGCGGATCAACTTGTGGAGCGTTTAGTTGATGAAGCTAATAAAATAACTATTGGAAATGGATTAGACGAAGGAGTATTCCTCGGACCAGTCATTCGAGATTCACATAAGGATAAAACACTTTCATATATCGAAGCGGGGATCAAAGAGGGAGCGACTCTCGTACGTGACGGCCGAGGCGATCAATCTACTTCAGAAGGAGGCTATTTCGTAGGGCCGACAATTTTTGAAGGAGTTACAACGGAAATGCGAATTTGGAAAGAAGAAATATTCGCACCGGTTCTTTCGATAATTAGAGTAGAAACATTGGATGATGCGATTGAGCTTACCAATCAATCAGACTTTGCAAATGGTGCTTGTTTATATACAGATAGCTCAAAGGCGATTCGTCAATTCCGAGAAGAAATTGATGCAGGAATGCTTGGTATAAATCTAGGCGTACCAGCACCTATGGCGTTCTTCCCATTCTCCGGCTATAAGAAGTCATTTTATGGTGATTTGCATGCAAATGGCCGTGATGGTATCGAGTTTTACACACGTAAGAAAATGTTGACTGCACGTCACGAATATTGATAAAAGGGGAGGCAATGCTATTGAAAACTTTACATGAACAAGATCAGAATAATAAAAAGTCCTTTACGGAACAAAATCGTGATAAAGTTTGGCATCATATTTCAGCATATAATGAAAAAAATCCTCCGATGATTATTGAAAGTGGCGAAAACGCCTGGATTACAGACCATAAAGGTAATCGGTATTTAGATGGTATGTCAGGGCTTTGGTGTGTCAATGTGGGTTATGGAAGAGAAGAGATAGCTCAAGTAGCATATGAGCAATTGAAAAAGCTGGCTTATGTGCCCATGACACAAAGCCATGAACCGGCAATAAAACTAGCTGCCAAATTAAATGAAATGCTAGGAGACGACTATAAAATCTTCTATTCAAATAGCGGATCCGATGCGAATGAAGTAGCCTTCAAGCTTATACGTCAGTATCACCAGCAAAATGGGGAACCTTCGAGATATAAATTCCTCTCCCGTTATCGTGCTTATCATGGCAGCTCAATGGGAGCGCTATCTGCTACGGGTCAAGCTTTGCGTAAATATAAGTATGAGCCGCTAGTACCAGGATTTTTACATGTAGCACCTCCAGATAATTATCGAAAACCTGAAGGGATCTCAGTGGAGGATTATAATATACAGCGTGCTTTAGAGCTCGAAGAAAAAATTATTTGGGAACAAAAAGATACAATTGCGGGGATTATTATGGAGCCACTCATTACGGGAGGTGGAATCTTAATCCCACATCCGGTGTACTTAGAGAAAGTCCAAGAAATTTGTACCCGTCACGGTGTCCTATTAATCATTGATGAGGTGATTTGTGGATTTGGGCGTACGGGAAAAGCATTTGGACATCAGCACTACAATGTGAAGCCGGATATTGTGACGATGGCGAAAGGTCTAACTAGCGCATACCTTCCATTATCGGTGACAGCAATCCGCAAAGATATTTATGAAAAGTTTGATACAGGCGAAGATCACAGTCATTTTCGTCATGTCAATACGTTTGGTGGAAACCCGGCTGCTTGTGCAGTCGCGTTAAAGAACTTAGAGATTTTGGAACGTGAAGATCTAATCAATCGTTCAGCAGAACTTGGCGAGCGGTTATCGGATGAACTGGCATGCTTACAGGATCATCCCTATGTGGGAGATATTAGAAGTATTGGTTTCTTGATGGGGATTGAACTTGTTGAAGATAAAAAAACAAAAGAGCCTGCAACGAATGCGCGAATCACGAAAATTATTGGAGAATGTAAAGCGAATGGACTGATTGTCGGTCGAAATGGTGAGACAGTAGAAGGATTCAATAATGTTCTTGCACTTTGCCCGCCACTTTCTTGTACGGATGAAGATGTAGACTTCATTGTATCCGTTATTAAAAAAGTATTTAAAGAGAATGAATAACAGGTTGTAATCTCGTAATTGTGTTTAAAGTACCTCTAGTCTACTAGTGAAGTGTAGTCAGAGGTGCCTTTTCTATACAGTAAGTAGCGTCTTGTAATATGGATGTCTTATACCGCTAAATCTCAGAAAACTGAAAACTATACAATAGTATGCATTTGATCCGAGGAGGAATGGGTATGTTGATTGGTGTACCAAAGGAGATTAAAAATAACGAGAATCGTGTTGCGATGACCCCCGCAGGAGTGTACACACTGCGCTCGTCTGGCCATGAAGTACTTATTGAAACGGAAGCTGGTTTAGGATCAAGTTTTACAGACGAGGAGTATGTCGAGGCGGGCGCCAAGATCGTTCAGACAGCGGAAGAAGCATGGAGCGCTGAAATGGTGATGAAAGTAAAGGAACCAATTGCCTCTGAATATCGTTATTTTCGTAAAGGGTTACTACTATTCACATACTTACATTTAGCATCTGAGATGGAGTTGACTAAAGCTCTTTTAGAAAGTGAAGTAACAGGACTTGCCTATGAAACGGTTCAGTCGCCTAATAAATCATTACCTCTGCTCGCACCGATGAGCGAAGTGGCAGGAAGAATGGCCACACAAATTGGTGCCCAGTATCTTGAAAAAACGAAAGGTGGAAAAGGTATTCTGCTAGCAGGAGTACCAGGTGTTTCTCGAGGGAAAGTCGTAGTAATTGGCGGTGGGCAGGCAGGAGCAAATGCTGCACGTGTTGCAATAGGGATGGGTGCTCAGGTGACAGTGCTGGATTTGTCAGTAGATCGTTTACGTCAATTAGATGATATTTTCGGCAATCATATTCAGACACTTGTTTCCAATCCATTTAATATCGCTGAATCAGTCAAAGCAGCAGACCTTGTGGTTGGTGCAGTACTGATCCCGGGAGCTAGAGCGCCTAAGCTTGTCACTGAAGAAATGGTTCAATCTATGAAACCTGGATCGGTCCTTGTAGATATCGCGATCGATCAAGGAGGAATCTTTGAAACATCAGATCGTGTAACTACACACGATGCCCCGATCTATACAAAACATGATGTAGTTCATTATGCAGTGGCGAATATGCCTGGTGCAGTACCACAGACATCTACAGTAGCATTGACAAACGTAACTGTACCTTATGCACTTCAAATTGCCAATAAAGGATGTAGACAGGCCCTTCTAGACAATGAAACACTTCGAAAAGGTTTAAATACGATGAATGGCCATGTCACATATAAAGCTGTTGCGGAAGCACAGGATTTACACTACACACCAGCACGATCTATACTAGAGAACAATGGTTTAGTAATGAATGCTTAAAAGAATCGATACGTAGACATATGCGATTATGAAAAAATAAGTCCCTCTGCTTACAATATATTTTGGAAACAAAATTATATTCCAGCAGAAGGACTTATTCTGGTTATGGAGTCGGCTAGCCTTAAACATACCATCAGCTCAATTCAACGCGATGAATGCGTGTGCCGTATTCTGTATACTATTGAACAATTCTGTAATTCTATATGTCAAATCTAGTAATAACCTGTATAATCAACACCAAAAGGAGGTTACTAGATTTGAAATCTATGACAAAACTTATCACAACAGCTGTCATCGCTTTTCTGATCACCCTTGCGATGACGCTATCAACTGAAGCTGCTACTTGGCAGGACCCTTCGCCTGATCAGAATCCGGACAAGACGTGGATAGTCACGTTCAATAAACCAGTAAATAAAGATACGGTCAGCGAAGACACAATTTATATCAAGGATTCTAAAGGAGTAACGCAGACCAATGCAATAACATACTCAGACTCCGACAAGAAAGTACATATCGCGCCACCAGCAGGTAATTACCGTAGTGGAGAAACTTACACATTGCATATTACGCAAGCCGTGCATAATACAGACGGCAATCCATTAAAAGTACCGGTGACTAAAACGTTCTCTATTATGACGGATAGAACATATGACTTGGCGAATGTACAAGCCAATGGCACGACAAACGTAGTGGAAAGGTTTCCAAGTTTTGAAGCAGCGGCAAGCCGTATGAATGGCAACCAAGTCGTGTTGTTCCAAAACCATATCATCCACATGCCAAGCGGGCTGATCTCAACTGTGGCATACGGTGGCAGCTCATTGACAATTTTGTATGCCGATAAAGACTTAAAACGTCAGGAAACTTATGTTCCAGTAGATACGGAACTTGTGTATGTTGACTCGACAGCGACATCTGTAAAAGTCGAACTGGCAGGAAGACACTTCTATATCAAACCACAAAATGCAACGATGCTACCGAGTCAGACCATAACGGATCGCACACACTACAAAGTGTCGAAAAATTCACTATACCATTTGATTTACTCACATAAGACTAAGTCGTTCGCTTCGTATGAGATGGGTGCTGCACCACGCTTTATGCAAGAAGGGGTAAAGTATTATAGCACCGACGGCAGTCATTTTTATAATGAAACAGGGGCTTTAATTGGCACGGCACATCAATACTTTCAGTACTTGCCGATGCGCAGCATGACCCGCTATACAGCTGAAGAGTTGGATGCGTATATTATGAAACAGTTACGTAGTCTAGAAGAATTTAATCCTAACTCCACGATTTATAAAGACGCTACGACAAGAAGTAAGTTGATTGGATTAGGTTCAGAGTTAAAACGTATTGAACGAGATAGTCATGTGAACGCGATGCATATTTTAGCGTTGGCGCAACATGAAAGTCAGTACGGACTAAGTCAGCGCGCGTTGGCCGATAATAACTTATTTGGGTTGTATGTGACGGATGATAATCCGAAGAGGAAGAATTTTGATTCAGTCAGTCAGAATATTCAAGAGCTAGTCGATGCTTTCTTGAATAGAAACTATCTGCCGCCGAACGTGGCGTATGCGAACGGGACAAATTTCGGTAACAAAGCGGTTGGTGTAAACGTCAAATATGCTTCCGATCCATACTGGGGTTCTAAAATCGCAGGGCATCTGTATCGAATGGATCGTTCGATGGGTGGGGAAGAATTGGCGAATCAGTTAAAGATCGGATTGACAAATTACGTTGATTTGAAAGTGCGAATTGAGCCAATAAAAGAGTCACTTCAGATTTATTACTATCCGAAAGTGGGCATGCCGCTCATTATTCAAGATGATCAGTTACCTGAAAATCCATGGATAAAAATTCGTTCAGATAAAGCACCGTATGGATCGCTATATGTACACGGCGGTTATGTAGATCGACTTGAATGGTAATAAAAACTAAAATAGCCCCTTACCTGATTAAAACGGTGAGGGGCTATTTTTAATCTATTCGATTGAAAAACTCATTCGTCAAGTCACCATTAATCCCTATAGCGGCGGCGCTTCCGGTACCCGCAGCGACTAGTAGTTGCGAGGGGACGATATGAGAGACGTCTCCTGCTGCGTAAACATTCCAAACGGTTGTCCGTCCATATTCATCGGTCAAAATTCCACCATTTTTATTGCGTTCACATCCTAAGTCTTGAGCGAAATGATTAGGATGACTCCAAAGAGGAGAGGCAAAACCGCCTGCTCGGTCTATCAAGGTACCGTCTTCAAGCCGCACCCTGTGCAATTGCCCATCCTCACCTTCAAGTCCTGAAATGATATCATCGACAATTTGTATCCCTTTCGCACTCAACTTCTTTTGTTCCTCTGCCGTCAGCTGACCTTCTCCACCGGTGAAAACAATTAGATCTCGGCTCCAGGTATACACTTCTGCAGCCAATTTAAATACATTTTTATCCGCAAATACAGCCAATGAACGATCACGCAATTCCCAGCCGTCGCAATAGGGACAACTAAAAATGGATGTGCCGTAAAAGCGCTCAATACTTGGTACGTTAGGCTGTTCATCACGTAAACCGACAGCAAGAAGTACTTTCTGTGTGCGGAACGTCCTGCCGTCTGCTGCCATTAATTCATAATGTGATTCATCCAAACGTTCTAACGCAACTATCTTCTGATGATGAAATACCACAGACGGGTACTGTGTCAGTTCTTTCCGACCAATCTGTCGTAATTCCGAAGGCTGCATACCGTCACGTGTTAAAAATCCATGTGATGCACGGGAGACGCGGTTTCTTGCTTGATCATCATCAAATACAATAACATTTCGTCTTGCCCGTCCAAGTACTAAAGCCGCACTTAATCCGGCGGGTCCGCCACCAATAATGGCACATTCATAGATCATGTATATTTTCATCCCTTTTAGTTATATGATTTCCCAGGAACCGCATGAATTAAACTGTAGTGTGTGCAGTTTACTATAATTCAATTCGTACAGAAAATACTGAACAATATTTTATTTGGACATTATCACAGTTAAGCTAATTCCGTGATACGATAGAGAGAAAACTTCTGAGGAGGTCGAATACATGAAGAATCGACAAGATAAACATGTTTTAATATATGGTGACATTTTCGTGGATTATATCGCAACAGATGAAACAAACACCAAATTCTCTACATTTCTTGGTGGGGCAACAGTCAACGTAGCGGCAGGTGTCTCACGCCTAGGTGCAAAATCTTCATTAATTACCGTAATCGGAGAAGACGAGGATTCAAACTTTGCAGAAAATCAACTGCGACAAGAAGGTGTCGATGTAACATTTGCTGTCCGTATTCCTGAGAAGAAAGTGAACCGTGTTTATGTACATTTGACTCCAGAATATGATCGAGTATTTGTGAAATACATAGATGACACGCCCAATCTTCAAGTCCAACCGAGTGATTTACAAGAGAAAGCTTTCCAAAACGCTTCAATTTTACATATATGTTCCGGTACGATGTTCCAGCCAACTGCTTTAGCAACAACGAAAAGAGCTGTCGAATTGGCAAAAGAACATGGTCTCTATCTCTCAATAGATCCTAATATTCGTCCGTTACGTTGGGAAAGTGAAGAGCTATGTCGTAATACAATCCTTTCATTTTTAGATCAAACGGATTTGCTGAAACTTACGGAAGAAGAACTTACTTTTCTCATGCAAGAATCGGATATAGAAAAAGCATTAGATCACCTTGCTGCCTATAATATCCCTGTTATCATGATGACGATGGGGGAAGCAGGAACTCTGGCCATCATTGAAGGGGCGCAACATCATGTAACCGTGGAGCCCATCGATCCCGTAGATACAACAGGAGCAGGAGATGCTTTCTTGGCGGGCGTACTTCGCGGCCTTCATCTAAACGGCAAACCTAAAACGGTTGAAGAAATGCTTGCACATATCGAGTTCGGTAATCAAATGGGAGCATTATGTGCAATGAAAGTCGGCGCGCTGTCCGCGATGCCGAGTGCGGATGAGTTGGAGTGATGTTGTGAGGGGAGTGATCACGACTGTGGTCAAACGTGTGCGCATTTGCGCTCTATCCCAGTCAGCGAGCGCTCTATCGGTGGTTCTATTCGCTCTATCAAAGCTGGTGAGTGCTCTATGTGTGTATTTATCCGCTCTATCAAAGCCTGCCCGCGCTCTATCCGCCTGTTTATCCGCTCAATCGTGGATTGCCAGCGAGACTCTGTGGGTTATCATGACTGTGGCCGAACGTGTGCGCATTTGCGCTCTATCCCAGTCAGCGAGCGCTCTATAGGTGGATCTATTCGCTCTATCCAAGCTGGTGAGTGCTCTATGTGTGTATTTATCCGCTCTATCAAAGCCTGCCCGCGCTCTATCCGCCTGTTTATCCGCTCAATCGTGGCCTGCCAGCGAGACTCTGTGGGTTATCATGACTGTGGCCGAACGTGTGCGCATTTGCGCTCTATCCCAGTCAGCGAGCGCTCTATAGGTGGATATATTCGCTCTATCCAAGCTGGTGAGTGCTCTATGTGTGTATTTATCCGCTCTATTAAGGCCTGCCCGCGCTCTATCCGCCTGTTTATCCGCTCAATCGTGGATTGCCAGCGAGACTCTGTGGGTTATCATGACTGTGGTCAAACGTTTGCGCATTTGCGCTCTATCCCAGTCAGCGAGCGCTCTATAGGTGGATATATTCGCTCTATCCAAGCCCAATCGCGCTCTATCCGACCAAATATCCGCTCTATCATCGCCCGCGAGTGCTCTATCCACCCGTCTATCCGCTCAATCACCACCCACCACCCACAATCCCTATCTTCCAAAAGAGGTGTACTACAGCACAATGCAACCTGATTTGTATAAAACTGGATTTCATAGTAGTATGATGAAAAGTTAACTGTTAGGGAAGGTGGAATGGTCTATGCCGAACGGTACAAAGGAAATCAACGTAACAGCATCCGCGCAACATGTATGGAGTTTTCTCGAAGAGGTAGATCAGTGGGCTCCTCTCATTCCAGGCTATATTGCACACGAGAAAGTTAGTGGAAATCAATTTACTTGGAAGTTTCGGGCTGATCTTGGCATGATGCAAAAGAATATTGTCATGCAAGTTGATATTACAGAAAAAGTTGAACGTTCAATGATAGCATTTACACTTGAGGGGCTGAATGAGAGTCTCGAGGGGAACGGAAGCTTCCAACTAGAAGAAGCTGCAGAGACCACGATACTAAAAGGCTATCTTGATATCAGGGGGAAGGGTATGATGGGATCGGTTATTAATTCCATGATGAAAAGTTATGTGCCTGAAACGGTAAGTGCATTGACGGAAGCAATCGATCTGAAAATCAGCCAAATAGAATGAAAAAATGTACACAGTGCGCTGTGTACATTTTTTTATTTTCAGGAGCCATATCTTATAGTACAAATATCTCCTACATCAATCTCTTGAACTTCCGATTCTCCAAATGGCTGAAAGTGGATAGTCCGATTTTTTCGATCGAACTGTAGGTAGTACCCGTTATGTTGTACCTCTTTTGAATCCTTCAATGTAATCTCTACAGGTGCGCCCATTGTCAGGTCGACAAGTATATGAACGACTTTCTTTTCATCATAACATCGCGCTTTTCGTCTCGGAATATACGGTACGTCATAATCATTGTCAGGTTTGAACCTTCTAGATGACATATTGTATGCACCTCCTCTCTCTTTAGCGTATGTAGAAATTTGCTAGAGAACTGTGCCGCTTCATTGGATATATTCAATAAGAATCGGTTGGTGTATGTATATTGAAAGAAAATTTAATTCAACACGTATTTATGATAATACTTGGGGCGATTAACGAGAAAAAGCATCGAGAAATGTGTGAATTTCAAACTTCATGGCATGTCTTTTGTATTAGGTCATATGGTATAATGAAAAGAAAGATTATTCGAAGCCAATGGGGAATGGAAGAGGGGGAAACTATATGTATTGTCCGAAATGTGGTCATAAAAATACGGATGAAGCGAACTTTTGTGGTGGCTGCGGCAAGGCGATGTATGGGTCCACTAATGCGAAACCTATTCTTGCGGTAGTGTTGACATTACTCATAGGTGGGGCTGGTTATGGCTACGCGACAGATTGGAGTTTTCAATGGCCGTCCGAAACGACAGCTTCCGTTAAAACAAAAGTTGTTCATAAAGATGAGGCCGAATTGAAAATTAAAAAGGCGCCTACTGTTGTCAATGAAACGAAACAGCAGGTCAAAGATAAAACGGAACTCATTAAAGAGTCGTTGCCAAGTGTTTTTACGATTGGCACGAGAGATGGATTGGGCTCAGGTTTTTTGTATAAGGCTGGTGGCTATATCGTGACAAATGCACACGTAGTGGCCGGCTATACCGATGTAACGGTGAAGAATTCTGTAGGTGAGAATTTTGAAGGTACTGTTATTGGCATTTCAGATCGTTATGATATCGCGTTAATTAAATCAGAAGCGAATAAACATGTGAAACCGTTTGTCACCGAGACGAAAGAGACACCGATTGGTACGGAAGTGATTGCGTTAGGGAGCCCTAAAGGTCTTGAGAATACGGCATCTATTGGTTATTTAACTGGATTGAATCGTGATATGGAAATGGATTTCATTTATGAGAAGATCTATCAAATTGATGCACAGATTGATCATGGCAGTAGTGGCGGTCCATTGCTAGATGCAACAACGGGTAAAGTGATTGGCATTAATTCTTTACTATATAAAGATAATACCGTCTTTGGATTTTCTATTCCGATGCACAGTATGCAGAAGCAAGTAGACGAATGGATTCATGCACCAATGAGCAGTAAGGCGGTGGCTGCGTTATTCAACGTCTACGATGATTATGTACCAGAGTCGTATCAAGATTCGGAGGATACGTCGTGGGACTATGAAGACTATGGTGGTTTCGACGATTCAGAGGAAGACTATACAGAAGAGCCAGAGCTGGAAGATACAGAAGTTGCAGATGAAGAAGTAGAGGATTTTATTCATGGTTTTAGGAGTCAGTATGAATTAGCGATTGACTATAATGATTATGAGTATATTGCACCATATGTTGCGGCCGGAAGTTCCGCGGAGAGTGAATTATGGGATTTTCTAAATGACTTATCTATGAAAAATGAGTTTTATGAATTTATTGATACGTCTGTGACAGATGTTATGTATACGAATCAATCGATTGAAGTGTATACGTATGAAACATTGAATTTCACGAAGGAAGATGGAACGGTACAGTTTTTAGAAAAGAAAAAGTTGTACACCCTGATTTACGACGAATATGGTGATTATCAAATTAAACAGATTTCCAATCAATAATTAGTTGTTGCAGTGACTGTAAGTAGGCACCGCAACGGCTTTTTTGTATTTTAAAAAGTGTGCTAACCAGGAAGTCTAAAGGCTTGAAAAGGAATGAAATATGCTATACTTTGCCTAGAAAAGGGGGCGATGTGTTATGGAGCATAAAAATTCAGAGCGTTTTCTCATTGCATATAATCGTATCGATAAATCATTAATGAAGATTACGGATTTGCCTAACCATTTTTCATTCTCGAAGAAAATTGATAGAGCTAAATCCCAACATGCTTTAGTTGCTCATTACGAAGATGATCTACGGGAGTTTGGAAGTTTACGCAATGCGATTGTGCATAATCGGACAGGCTTTGACTATGCTATAGCGGAGCCTCATGATGAAATTGTAAAATTGATTGAGAGTATAGATGAACGGTTATCCAACCCTGTAACGGTCAAAGATTTATTTGCCGGTAAAGTACATACTGTGCAAGCGGATGAATCACTGGCAACGGGTCTGCGTTTAGTAAGAGAATGGAAAATTAATCAACTACCTATTTACAAAAAGGGTCAATTTATCGGATTAATTACTGCAGATGGCATTATGAATTGGCTGGCAGATCAGGAAACAGATTGCATTTCCCGGGAAATACCGACATTATTAGACGTATATAATCACGAGAAAAGAAGAAAAACCTATCGTTTTGTCAAAAGTACAATGTCGGTTTATGAAGCAGAAGGGTTTTTCAGAAAATCCATTTTGTCGGGGAAACGACTACAAGCCCTGCTCATCACGGAACAAGGTGGTAAAGATGAGAAGCTAATTGGCATCATTACCCCGTTGGATTTATTGAAGATTGATGAATGAAGAAGTGTGGGAAAGGTGAAATAGATGGATAGTAAACAGAATAAATCTTTATATGAGCCGGCGATTCATTTTCAACATGTATCGTTTGAGGTAGGGGATACAAAGATTCTCGATTCGATAACGGGATCTTTCCCTACCAATCAGATTACGGTGTTGGTCGGTCCATCGGGTGCAGGGAAAACGACGTTATTGAAAATGTGTAACGGTCTGCTGAGTCCTACAAGTGGGGATATTACCGTACAAGGGCGTGCCATTCATGAAATGTCGCCGATCGATCTCCGTCGAAAAGCAGGAATGGTGTTACAAAATTCTCCAATGCTCGCAGGGAGCGTCTATGATAATTTGGCACTGCCACTGCGTTTACAGGGCAAGACATTGAGTAAAGAAAAAGCGTTGGATATTTTAGATCAAGTCGGTCTTGAAGGAGAATATCTCGAACGTGACAGTCAGAATTTATCGGGTGGTCAGCAGCAGAAAGTGTCGATTGCTCGAACATTAATGAATGAGTCCAAGATTTTATTGATGGATGAAATCACGTCTGCGCTAGATCCATCATCATTGAATGAAGTAGAAGACTTGATTCGTACACTGCATGAAAAGCATGAGATTACGGTCATCTGGATCACACATAACTTGGAGCAGGCGAAGCGAATGGGGCAGTATGCATGGATCATGGTGGATGGGAAATTAGTGGATGCAGGCGAAATATCTGTACTTGATCATTCAGATATCCCGTCAGTCGATCGCTTTTTGAAAGGGGACTTTTCATGAGTACCACTGCTTTATTCCTGACACTGATCTTTGTATTGATCCCGTTAGCGCTGTCCAAATCACTTGGATTGAATTTGGAGAAAGACACCATTATTGCGACGATTCGTTCGACTGTGCAATTAGTGGCGGTCGGTTTCGTACTGAAATTTGTCTTTGATTCAGAAAGTTATACGTTCATCTTCTTGATGGTCGTCTTGATGATTGGAGCAGCTGTGCAAAATGCGCGCAAAAAAGGGGAAGGCATTAAAGGAATCACGTGGAAGTTGATCGTGACGTTTGTATTGCTAGAAGTGTTGACGCAAAGTATCTTACTTGGCTTCAAGATTGTACCAGCTACTGCACAATATATTATTTCATTGACCGGTATGGTCATCGGAAATTCGATGGTCCTTGCGATTTTATTCCTTAATCGTTTCGTGTCGGAAGTCGAAGCGCATCGTTCAGAAAGTGAACTGATCTTGTCACTTGGCGGCACACCAAAACAAGCGATACATAAGCAATTGATCCGCTCTATTCAGGCCAGTATGATCCCAACAATTGAAAGCCAAAAGACGATAGGACTTGTGCAATTGCCGGGTATGATGAGCGGTCAAATCATCGCAGGGGCTGACCCATTAGAGGCTGTTCAATTTCAAATCTTAGTTATATTTCTATTACTGACCACAGCGGCATTAACGAGTGTTTGCTTAGGTTTACTTTCCTATCCGACACTGTTTAATGAACGTATGCAAATGATACAGCGACAACAGCAGCACTCGAAGTAATTACTTTTCGAGTGCTTTTGAAAGTGGATAAATGCCGATACTTTGCACGACGAGTGACAACAGTACTACTGCGAACCCTAATGAAACGAGCGCATCCGCGGAACTGTCTGCGGCATCGGCCAAGCTTAACAATAAGAAAATTGACATCGTTCCTCGAATGCCTGCCCATGATAAGAGCGAGGCTTTTTTGACGTTCATTAATTTTCGGTAACCCGAGAATAATTGCATCGTCCCAGCGATTACGATAAATCGACTAATGATCGAAACAATAAATATTCCGATGGCGAGCCACCCGTGATGTAAAGGTAATAAGTAATCAGCAGCTACAATTCCGATAGCTAAAAATAAGATCGAAAGTAATGCAGGTTCCGCTACTTCCCAAAATCCATTCAAATATTCTCGGTGCATTTCTTCCTTGTCAGCACGTCCAAGTTCAGCAGATAGCATAATGCCTGCTGCAACCGTCGCCAACACACCTGAAAACCCGAATGCTTCAGCTAAATGAAATGCTCCATAGGCAATAATGACACTGAGTAAAACTTGATTTTCTCGATGTGTAGAAAGGTGAATCGCTTTACTGACTATCCAACCCGCTACTAATCCTGTAGCTACACCACCGATCGATACGGAAAGAAACTCTCCTATGAACGGCCAAAATTCAAATTCCTGTTGCGTCGTGAACATCGTCAACAATACAGTGAACAGCACGACACTAGTCCCGTCGTTGATCATAGATTCCCCGTCGACTATATCTGCAACGGAGGGATCATCCAACGACTTTTTCAGTATGGATACAACAGAAACAGGATCAGTCGGTGTCAGAATCGAAGCGATCAATAATGCCCCTACTAATGAAATCTCTATACCCGCTCCCATCCAATAGGTAGCGAGTCCTAGAAGTAGGGCAGTCACAAGTAATCCAGCCGTACTAAGCGTTCCAATCACTTTGGCATGCTTTCGTAATGAAGCGGCCGAGTAGTGGTAAGCGGAGGCAAATAGCAGGCCGGGTAAAAAGATAGTATAGATGATTTCTTTGGATATAGTGATGCTATTGAAGTAGGGGATGAATGATAGGCCGAAACCGATTCCGACTAGAAAGACAGGAAGTGGAAAGTTTTTCTGCTTTTTATCAATCGTCATCGCGACGTAGCCGATGGTTAATAAAATGAGGATTTGTACAGTGCTCATCCCATTCACTCCTTTCTTTGGTGGTTGTTTTATACATTCCCTTGATGAAGGGGGAGGAAACAGCTTTAGCGGTTAAGTTTAAGATTTGGGTATTGTGCCGAGTATGTTGAAGTGGCAGAAGAAAGGGGCTTTACTTGGCTTTAGTGATTGAGTGTGAGGTGAATTATAGTTCTATCAAGCGTGCGTAATAAGCGGCTTTGGTTTGTGGTTGTTGCAGGTGCATTTTCTTTTTCTTTTTCCTGGAGGTTGTGGTTTAGCTGTCAATGTAAGTGGCGAGTCCATTGTCCTCACTTCGGCGCTGGTGGATGGCTTTCGCGAGGAGCCAGAGACAGGAAGTGCGCCTGTCTTTGTCTCCTCGCTACGCCTACCACGGCAGGCGCCTTCGTTGGATTGGGTGTGGGGCAGTTCATATAGCGTTTTTTAAGTGATTAGTGCGTAAGTGATCATGGATTACGTTTCTGTAAAGGGTGCGTAATAAGCGGCTTTGGTTTGCGGTTCTTGCCCGTGCTTTTTCTGTTTCTTGTTTGATCAGGAGGTTGTGGTTTGCTGCCTATGTAAGTGGCAAGTCCATTGTCCCCACTACGGCGCTGGTGGATGGCTTTCGCGAGGAGCCAGAGACAGGAAGTACGCCTGTCTTTGTCTCCTCGCTACGCCTACCACAGCAGGCGCCTTCGTTGGAGTAGGTGTACAGCAGTTCATATAGCTTTATTAAAGTGATTAGTGCGTAAGTGACCATGATTACGTTTCTGTAAAGGGTGCGTAATAAGCGGCTTTGGGTTGCGGTTCTTGCCCGTGCTTTTTCTGTTTCTTGTTTGATCAGGAGGTTGTGGTTTAGCTGACTATGTAAGTGGCGAGTCCATTGTCCCCACTTCGGCGCTGGTGGATGGCTTTCGCGAGGAGCCAGAGACAGGAGGTTCGCCTGTCTTTGTCTCTTCGCTACGCCTACCACAGCAGGCGCCTTCGTTGGAGTGGGTGTAGGGCAGTTCGTATACTTCTTTTTCAAAACTACAAGATCAGTATCACCAAATCACTGATCTTTTTCCTATTAGAATCACAACTTAACTGAATACCCAACGGTAGCGCAGGCACAACTGCGGGGTAGGCCGTGGCCATGAGACAACTGGCGGCACTTTGCCAGCTGGCTCCTGGCTGGAGGCAATCCCCCACGTGCCTGCGCGGGTCCAGAAAGCAGACCTCCACCAACTTCAGTAAACAACAACCGGTCGAGCAACGACCACAACCAAAAGTGAAAAAGACCCGCAGCCGCATAGTCATTCCGCCAACCGCGTTTGCAGGTTGGGTAAGATACGCTAATTATCATTCTTAGAACCACAACCTAAATAAATTTCACCCGGCAGCGCAGGCACAACTGCGGGGTAGGCCGTGGCCGGGAGACAACTGGCAGCACTACCGCCAGCTGGCTCCTGGCTGTAGGCAATCCCCCACGTGCCTGCGCGGGTCCAGAAAGCAGACACTCACTAACTACAGTACCCAACAACCAGTCGAGCAACGACCCCAACAAAAGTGCCAAAGACCCGCAGCCGCATAGTCTTTCCGTCAACCGCGTTTCTAGATTGGGTAAGATACGCAATTTATCAATCTTAGAACCACAACCAAAGTAAATACCACTCAGCAGCGCAGGCACAACTGCGGGGTAGGGCGCGAGTCCAGAAAGCAGACACTCACCAACTCCAGTCCCCAACAACCAGTCGAACAACGCCCCCTCAAAACTAGTACAAAGTATTCATTCTCACGAATCTATTTGACAATGATTCTCATTATCGACTATGATATTCCTCAATGAGAAACATTCTCATTATATTCGAGGGGGAATGAAAGAGATGAAAAAGTTAGCTGGTGTGTTCAGCGTACTGATGTTGCTGTTTGTACTCAGTGCGTGCGGTGCAGAGGAAGAAAAAGCAGAAGATAAAACAGACGCATCCGCAGTAAAAGCAGAAGAGATTGAGAAAACAACTGATACAAGCATCGAAGTGACAGACATGACAGGCCAAACCGTAACATTCGATGAAACACCAAAATCTGTCGCAACATTGAGTTCGGGTGATCTCGACATGTTACTAGCACTCGGAATAGAAGTAGATGGACGACCGACAGTGCAAGGCCCTCCGAATAAAGACTTAGAAGGCATCGCTGAAATTGGGAATCCACATCAGCCGAATTTTGAGAAGATTGCGGAAGTACATCCTGAAGTCCTGATCGCTGCACCAAGCTTCAAGCAACATGAAGCGAATATGGAGCGCCAAGGAACGAAGACCGTCTACACAGCAGCTAACTCTGTGGAAGACATTCAACAGACGATTGGACTATTCGGTCAGCTATTTGATAAAGACAAAGAAGCAAAAACCATACAAAACACGATCGCAGAACAAATTGAAAAAAGCACAGCGGACAAAGCAGATGCTGTGAAAACTTTATTAGTATATGGAGCACCGGGTACATACATGGTGGCGCTTCCGAATTCATTATCAGGTAATCTACTAAAACTAGCTGGTGGAGAAAACATTGCTAGTGATTTCCCGAATGAAGAAAAATATCCACAGTACGCAAGCTTAAGCGTCGAGAAAATTATCGAACGCAATCCTGAAATGGTGATGTTGATTACACATGGTGAGCCGGAAGCTGTCAAAGCGGCATTTGAAGGCGAAATGTTGAAGAATCCAGCGTGGAAAAATCTAGACGCAGTGAAAGCTGGAAACGTCATTGTCTTACCTTCCCACTTATTCGGTACGAATCCTGGCACAAAAGTAGTGGAAGCGCTTGACGTGATGAAAGAAAGCTTAGGACAGGTTAAATAAGGTGATTGCAACAGGAGAACAGACGCAGAAAGAACGTCATCCACTTGCCAAAAAGCGGGTCATCGTTCTTGTAACGAGTGGTAGTTTACTTGTGATCGCGGCTATTTTGAGCCTGATGATTGGTCCGGTTTCATTCTCTATGCAGGAAATTTTGGACGGGATTTTTGTAGCCAATGACACGATGGAACGGCGAATTGTATGGGAACTTCGCTTTCCACGTGTGCTGGTCTGCATAATTGTAGGGGTAAGCCTCGCTGTCGCCGGCGCCATCTTACAAGGAGTGATGCGGAATCCGTTAGCTGACCCGGGAATTATCGGTGTCTCATCGGGAGCGGGACTCGCGGCGACAGTGATTATGATTATTTATCCAGCCTATATCATGTTCTTACCGCTTGCCGCTTTTCTTGGAGCGCTTGCAACAGCCGTTGTCATCTATGCGTTGTCATGGAGAGGTGGGGCGTCGCCTTTACGCATCATTTTAGTCGGTGTCGCTATTAACGCGGTAATCGGCGCATGTATGAGTGCATTGATGTTACTGTACAGCGACCGTGTACAAGCGGTGTTGCCTTGGCTTGCTGGAGGAATCGCAGGTGTCGGCTGGGTGCAGTTTGAAATGATCATCTATTATGCGATTGCGGCATTCGTGCTAGCAATCTTCTCGGTCAAGCATATCCGTATATTGCGTCTCGGTGACGAAGTGGCGAAGTTGCTCGGACATAATGTGGAGCGAAGTCGATTTTTCCTCATCGTGTTGAGTACGCTACTTGCTGGAATGGCTGTCAGTGTTTCTGGTTTAATCGGTTTCGTTGGCCTTGTCGTGCCGCATATTATGCGCTCCATAGTAGGAGGCGATTATCGGTTTTTATTACCGGCATCTGCGCTCGGTGGTGGATTGCTAGTCGTAGTAGCAGACACGATTGCCCGTACATTATTTAATCCAATCGAACTGCCGGTAGGAATTTTACTCTCATTCCTCGGTGGACCATTCTTCTTGTATCTCATTCAAAAACGGAGGGATTCATTTGCTGATAACTGAGGAACTTACCTATCGTCATTCGGATTCATTCGAATTAACGTCCATTGATTTGCATATAAAGCAGGGAGAAATCGTCAGCTTACTAGGCCCTAATGGTTCGGGGAAATCGACATTTCTGCGATTGATATCTAGACTGATCACACCAGGAAGCGGCGAAGTTTTGCTGAACGGCGATCGATTGAAACGAATGAAATCTCAGGAAGTGGCTCGGAATTTAGCTATGCTTCCGCAAATGCAAGATCATCAGCTCGATGTCACGGTGGGCGAGTTAGTAGAATTCGGACGACATCCTCACCGGACAGGCTACGGCAAGTTGAGCCGCGAAGATCAGGACATTATTGACTGGGCAATCGGTGTAACGAAATTAGAGAAATACAAGAATCGCATGTTGCAGTCATTATCTGGTGGCGAACGTCAGCGTGCATGGATTGCAATGGCAATTGCGCAACGACCGAAAGTGTTATTGCTAGATGAACCGACCACGTATTTGGATATTTCACATCAATTGGAAGTCATGGAGTTGGTCACACAATTAAATGAAACGTACGGAATGACTATTATTATGGTTCTTCATGATATCAATCAAGCTGCAAGTTACAGCGACCGCCTCATCGTGTTGAAAGATGGTAGCGTGCGCTTTGACGGAATTCCACAATGCGTGCTGTGCAAAGAAATGTTCCACTCTATTTTCGAAATCGACGCAGAGATTTTCATGAATAATGGAAAATGCTTTTTCACACCAAGTAAATTAGAAAAGGGTGAATGCTATGAGAACGGAAGCAAAAATGAAGCAACCCATTGATCAAGCGCTGGTACGAGAATATGTGATTGCCGCACATGGGAATTTTGTGGAAGTACAAAGGTTGATTGAACAGGAGCCTGATTTAGTACATGCTGTCATGAACTGGGGCGGCGATGACTGGGAAAGCGGTCTAGGGGCTGCGGCGCACACGGGCAATCGAGATATTGCGGTCTATTTATTAGAAAAAGGTGCGCGGATGGATATATTCGCGGCTGCTATGCTCGGTGAACTTGAAATCGTAAAAGCGTTGTTGAAGTGGTATCCGAGCTGGGACGAACTAAAAGGTCCACACGGCATTCCGTTACTTCGTCATGCAGCAGTAGGTGGAGCACAATCGGCGCCCGTGCTTAAATATTTAGAGTCAATTAAACTGGAGGTAGTATGATGCAGAAAATGATCGCAATCAATACGATCTATGTTGAAAAAGGCAAAGGCGAGCAAGTAACCGCACGTTTTGCAAAAGCAAAAGCTGTTCACACATTTGAAGGCTTCATTTGTATGGAAGTATTGTTGAATGAAGACAACGAAGATCGCGATGAAATAAAAGTATGTACGACATGGGAAGACCGTCAATTTTTCGATAGCTGGCTACATAGTCGTGAAAATGCAAAATCACATGACGCCAAAGCACCGGCTGAACCGAGTCCAATATTAGGTAATGAAGTGAAGACATTCGATGTGAAAGTTCAACATTTGCCCGCAGAAACAGTAGAAACCAAGTAATTTAATGCAGCGGCAAGCACCAACTTGTCGCTGGCATTCCGATAGTGATCTATGCAGTGGAATAGGCCTCCACTATATAGATGGCTTTCGGTAACCCGTCAGCAAACACTGTATATCGCGTAAACACTTGAAAGCAAACTGTACACGTCTATTCATTGGAAATTAGCGCACAAAAGCCCACCATTGCTTTGCCGCGCTAATTCCCAAACGCAACCCTCCCTTACTTGCGGACATTCACCACATTCCAGCAGGGTTGCTTTCAAGCTGTTTCATTTGGCTGCTCTCTTTCATGAGAGCAGTTTTTTTGTATTGGTTTTTAATGAAGGAGGGTGGTTTGTTGGGGAGAGTGCTCGATCAGTTGAGCTATCCGCTCAATGTATGGACTGTAGTGCTCTATATGTCGAGCTATCCGCTCAATGCTGTGGCTGGAGTGCTCTATCAGTTGGGCTATTCGCTCTATGACGCGGCTGGAGCGCTCAATCGGTCGAGCTAACCGCTCAATACCGGGGAAGCGCTCTATCAATCGAGTAATCCGCTCAATGTCAGTCGTCGAGCGCTCTATCAATCGTGTGAATCGCTCTATATCGTGCTTCAAGTGCTCAAACAATCAGGTTATCCGCTCAATCTCAAGCCTTATCCGCTCAATCCCAAACAAAAAAACCGCCACTCCAAAAGTAAACTGTACCCCTTGTAAAGGACAATTAAAAAAAGCCTATGCTATTTGTTGAAGTTGCTGCCTGTATTTTGCAGGCGGCAACTTTTTTAAATTCCATTGCCCACGATAATGATTGTAGTACGTCATGTAACTT
>NZ_PDYX01000031.1:0-20220 GCF_002743265.1 Sporosarcina sp. P29
AGTTAAGCTCTTCAGCGCCGATGGTAGTTGGGGGTTTCCCCCTGTGAGAGTAGGACGTTGCTAGGCACGCGAAGCCATTCCCTTTGGGGAGTGGCTTTTTTGTGCTTTATTATAGTAATTGATTGAATGTAGGATTGGGGAACTCGTACTTCACTCACTCATGAATTTCCAATATCTACTCTATGTATGAGAGCAAGCGCTCAATCTCTAAGCTTTACCGCTCAATGAGTCTCGGCGAGCGCTCTATCACTCCATTTATCCGCTCAATGAATCACGGCAAGCGCTCAATCTTCTCGCGTATCCGCTCAATGAATCACGGCAAGCGCTCAATCTTCTCGCGTATCCGCTCAATCAATCACGGCGCCCGCTCTATGCCCGCGCTTAACCGCTCAATAAGTCACGTCCACCGCTCTATCCCCCCGCAAAACACATCTAAATCTCTTACCATATTGCACTAAAAGGCCTTCGAACCAAACAGGATATTAGGTATTCTTTCAATAGTCAGGTAACATATACTAAAAGAAAAGAGGCGATTCTGCATGACGACAGTTTACGATTTCACAGTGGAAACTACTAGTGGAGAAAAGAAATCTCTAAAGGAATTTGAAGGAAGTCCAATGGTCATTGTCAACACTGCGAGTAAATGCGGTTTCACAAAACAATTTAAAGAACTACAGCAACTATACGAAGAATATAAAGATCAAGGATTGGTCATACTGGGCTTCCCATCGGATAATTTCAATAACCAGGAATTTGACGATATTGATGAAACGATGAACTTCTGCCAAGTGAATTATGGCGTAACGTTCCCGATGTTTGCCAAGATAGATGTAAAAGGGGATGAAGCAGAACCTTTATTTACGTATCTAGCAGAACAGCAAAAGGGTGTATTGACGGAAGGAATCAAATGGAACTTCACGAAGTTCTTGATTGATTCAAATGGACAAGTAGTTGATCGTTTTGCACCACAGACGAATCCATTAAAGATGCAAAAGTCATTGGATAAAATATTTAGTGAGTAATAGGAATAATCAGTCTACAATCTTCTATCTTGACACGCCCGATTGACGCTGATAACCTTTTAATAATCTGAATAGACAATAGTAATTTTAGGAGGCAGAAAGTTAATGTGGGAATCAAAGTTTTCTCGTGAAGGTCTGACGTTCGATGATGTATTATTGGTGCCGGCTGCATCTGATGTATTGCCAAAGGCTGTTTCGCTATCTGTGAACTTAACGGACAGCATTAAGTTGAATATACCTATCATGAGTGCAGGCATGGATACAGTAACGGAATCCAAGATGGCAATATCTATGGCTCGTCAAGGTGGAATCGGCGTTATTCATAAAAACATGAGTATTGAAGAACAAGCTGAGGAAGTTGTTACAGTTAAACGTTCTGAGAATGGAGTAATTAAAAACCCGTTCTTCCTTACACCGGAACATCAAGTATTTGATGCAGAGCATTTAATGGGTAAATATCGTATCTCAGGTGTCCCGATCGTTAACAATATGGAAGAGAAGAAATTGGTTGGTATTTTGACGAACCGTGACCTGAGATTCATTCAGGACTATTCCATTATCATTGATGAAGTCATGACGAAAGAAAACTTGGTGACGGCTCCTGTAGGAACTACACTGGAAGACGCAGAGAAGATGCTACAGCAATATAAAATTGAAAAGCTACCAATCGTAGATGATAAAGGTATTCTTAACGGTTTAATTACAATTAAAGATATCGAGAAAGTTATTGAGTTCCCTAACGCAGCAAAAGATAAGGCTGGACGCTTACTTGTTGGTGCGGCTGTAGGAGTCACGGTAGACACTTCTACGCGCATTGAGAAGCTTGTACAAGCAGAAGTCGACCTAATCGTCATTGATACGGCACACGGACACTCTAAGGGTGTTATTGACACAGTAAGAGAGATCCGCGGAAATTACCCGGACCTTGCGATTGTTGCAGGTAACGTAGCAACAGCAGAAGCAGCAGAAGCATTGTATGAAGCAGGTGCTGATGTAGTGAAGGTTGGTATTGGCCCTGGTTCTATTTGTACAACACGTGTAGTTGCAGGTGTTGGTGTACCACAGATCACTGCTATTTATGAGTGTGCAACTGTTGCACGTAAATACGGCAAGACAATTATTGCCGATGGTGGAATTAAATATTCTGGTGATATTGTCAAAGCGTTGGCTGCCGGTGGACATGCGGTTATGCTTGGAAGCTTGCTCGCAGGTACTACTGAGAGCCCAGGGGAGTCTGAGATCTTCCAGGGACGTCGTTTTAAGGTATACCGTGGTATGGGTTCTGTTGCTGCGATGGAAAAAGGGTCAAAAGATCGTTACTTCCAAGAAGATGAAAAGAAACTTGTACCTGAAGGCATCGAAGGCCGTATGCCGTATAAAGGGCCATTGTCTGATACAATTCATCAGCTTATAGGAGGTATTCGAGCGGGTATGGGATACTGTGGTTCGAAGGATCTTGAAGCACATCGTGAAAATGCACAGTTTATTCGTATGACGGGTGCTGGTTTACTAGAAAGTCATCCACACCAAGTACAAATTACAAAAGAAGCACCGAACTATTCGGTACGTTAATTTACTAGGTAAGGGGCAGGGGGAATTTCCTCCTGCCTTTTTTGTTGTTATATGAGGAATGATAAAATACAAAGAAATATGACGGTTTCCATAGGGGAATATATGTTTTTTTGCCATAAGCATATCTGACTTGCCGGGAATATGGTACACTGATTTTTGATATTGTGACTACGGAGGTAAGATGAGTGAAAAAAGTAACACAGAGATGGTTGGCAACTTTAATGGTGCCAATGATGTTGTTTATGATGTTAGGTATGCAGGAATCTGTAGCAGCGAAGGAAAGTGATTCTTCACTGGACCTTCGTGTAAACGGAGCTATTTTGATAGATGCAGATAGTGGTAAGGTATTATACGAAGAGAACTCAGATAAGCCGCTTGGCATTGCAAGTATGACCAAAATGATGACGGAATACTTGATGTTCGAAGCAATTGACGATGGAACAATTACCTGGGATCAAGAATACAAAGTTACCGAGTATACGTATAAGGTTTCGCAGGATCGTCGTTTAAGTAATGTTCCGCTTCGTCGAGATGGATCCTATACGATTCGTGAACTTTATGAAGCAGTAGCAATTTATTCGGCAAATGCGGCGACTATAGCGATTGCCGAGTCAATTGCAGGGTCAGAAGAGGAATTTGTCCATCTAATGAATAAAAAGGCTGAAGAACTTGGATTGACAGATTATAAATTTGTCAATTCTACGGGTTTGAACAACAGTGACTTACAAGGTATGCACCCAAGTGAGTTTGGTGAGAAAGATGAAAACGTTATGCCTGCACGTTCTGTTGCTAAACTAGCCTATCATTTATTGAAAGAATATCCGGAAGTACTAGAGACAACGAAAATTGCCAAAAAGACTTTCCGTGAAGGAACAGATGATGCCATTGACATGGTAAACTGGAACTTTATGTTGCCAGGCTTAGTATATGAATATGAAGGAATCGATGGCTTGAAAACGGGTACTACGGAATTTGCAGGACATTGTTTCACGGGTACCGCAGTACGTGATGGCCAACGTGTTATTGCTGTTGTAATGAATGCAGTGGATGATAAGGGCGTTGGATCTTATGAAGCGCGTTTTGATGCAACTCGTGAGTTATTCGATTATGGCTTTAAGGAGTTTAGTGAAACAGAGTTACTTAAAGCAGGGTACCAGTTCAAGAAGCAGAAGACTCTAGATGTTATAAAAGGTAAAGAGAAAAAAGTAGCGATTGCTACAAAGAAACCTATAAGCATGTTAGTCCGCAAAGATGAAGATCAAGACTATACTACTGAACTCGTATTAGATGAGAAGTTGGTGAAAAATGGACAAGTCCAAGCGCCAATTAAAAAAGGTACGGTTGTTGGTCATGTTAAACTTGTAAAAAAAGATGGATCAGATTATGGCTTTATTGATGGGAAAATAGTTAATACGGAAGTCGTCACAACTGAAGAAGTGAAGAAAGCTGGTTGGTTCTCGTTAACTATGGGGGCAATTGGTAACTTCTTCTCTAGTGCGTGGAATAGTTCTACTGGTTTTGTAAAGGGCTTATTTAATTAACTACAAAAAGACAGCGTACCTACTCAGGTATTGCTGTCTTTTTGATGTTCCACACATCGAGTAACTTCGGGATTGCCAGTTTGATATCTTCTTCAGTTAATCCGCCAAATCCGATCAAGAATGAAGGAGGGGATTGATCGGGCATTACCTTATAGGTGTCTAGACCACGAACTTTAATTCCTGATTGAAGAGCTTCATCGATAAGTATCTTTTCCGTTCTATTGGTATGAACGTGAAGCAAGACATGCATACCCGCTTCGTCGCCTGAGAATGAAATGGTAGGTTCATACGATTTTAATAAATTCGTCAATGTATGCATTTTCCGACGATAGATTTTCCGCATACGGTTTAGGTGGCGCGAGAATTGTCCATCTGCCATGAAACGTGCCAAGATATGTTGATCAATCCGCGGTACGGAAGAAGAGTAGGGGATGAAAGCCTGTCGGTATGTATCCAATAACCTTGGCGGCAACACCATGTAGGCAATTCGCATAGATGGCATAAGTGATTTAGTAAACGTACTTAAATAAATAACATTTTCTCCTTTATCCATCCCCTGCAAGGAAGGTATAGGACGTCCGCGGTAACGGAATTCACTGTCATAGTCATCTTCAATTATAAAAAACTCAGGATTCGATGCTGCCCAGTTCAAAAGTGCGGTTCTGCGAGCGGCAGACAGTACTGTGCCAGTCGGGAACTGATGGGAAGGGGTAACGTAGGCTATGGTGGCATCGGACCGTTGTAGTGCCTTTACGTCAAGTCCTTCATGGTCGACTGCAATGGAAATCGTCTTTTTGTAGTATTCCGAAAAAACGTGCTTGGTCATTAGATAACCTGGATCTTCAATCGCATAGCGAGCCCATTCACCTAGTATTCGGATAATCAAAGGCAAAAGTTGTTCTGTACCGGAACCAACAATAATTTGTTCAGGTGTACAGTCCACTCCTCGTGAGTGGTATAAGTAGCGGGCAATTTCTTGACGCAACTCAATATCACCGTGCGGATCTCCGAGTAGTAATAAGTGCGCGTTTGTTGTATCCATTATATCTCGTGCATATTTTCTCCATATGATGAATGGGAAGTTTTCCGTATCAATTGAACTTGGTGAAAAGTCGTAATGAATAGGTTTGATTATAGGAATTTCAGCTACGGTCTCTGACTTTACAGGCTGTACATAGGCGAGTTCCTCTATTGCTTGTACGAAATAACCTTTTCGTGGTTCCGCTGCGATAAAACCTTCTGCCGTTAGTTGGTCATAAGCCATTTCAATTGTTGTCTGACTGACACCTAGAAATTCTTCCAGTTGCCGTTTGGAGGGTAGTTTCATGCCAACCGGGAACTTGCCATCAATTATGTCTTGTTTGATTTGATTATATATTTGTTGATAAAGCGGGATATCCGAATCTTTTTGAAGCTCTATAAAAATCATGTCCATAGTGACCCCTCTAATCTGACCATGCTGTTTAATGTGAAACTGGCTATTTCCATATGGTCAATTTCAATTATACTGAAAATAACAAAAAGGGGGAAATGAAATGAGTTTTAAGTATGGCGGCGTCATTATGGATGTAATCAATGCAGAGCAGGCAAAGGTGGCGGAAGCAGCCGGAGCTATTGCAGTTATGGCACTAGAGCGAGTACCTTCTGATATTCGAGCAGCAGGCGGTGTTGCACGTATGGCTGATCCACGAATTGTAGAAGAAGTGCAAAAGGCGGTATCCATTCCTGTGATGGCAAAAGCACGTATAGGGCATATTTCAGAAGCACGTGTACTGGAGGCATTGGGTGTCGATTTCATTGATGAAAGTGAAGTATTAACGCCTGCAGATGATGAGTTTCACTTATTGAAAAGCGATTTCAGCGTACCATTTGTTTGTGGGGCACGAAACCTTGGAGAAGCAGCGCGACGTTTAGGTGAAGGGGCAAAAATGCTCCGCACAAAAGGGGAGCCGGGAACAGGCAATATCGTGGAAGCCGTGCGCCACTTGCGAATGATAAATGCTCAAGTAAGTAAAGTAGTTCATATGAGCAAAGACGAATTAATGACAGAAGCCCGTAATCTCGGTGCTCCATATGAAATACTGCTTGCTATTAAAGAAGCTGGTCGCTTACCGGTTGTGAACTATTCGGCCGGAGGTGTCGCAACACCTGCTGACGCAGCATTGATGATGGAACTTGGAGCGGATGGAGTGTTCGTTGGTTCAGGAATTTTCAAATCAGAAAATCCTGAAGCATTTGCACGTGCGATTGTACAGGCTACCGCAAACTACCAGGATTACGAGTTGATTGCTAAGCTGTCGAAAGGTATCGGCACGCCGATGAAAGGATTGGAAATTTCTCAGCTTGCCGAAAGTGAATTGATGGCGATTCGTAGCTCATAAGTTACGATTGAATTAGGAAAGTGAAGTCAGGGAGCGCTATGATCCCCATGGCCAATACAGGATTACGTCCAACCATGAGACAATTACAAAACAAATGAGTTGTCTCATGGCCATGACGAATCCAATAGTTGAGCCAACCCAATAGTGTAGGAATCAAGTTGAGTTTTTAAAGTAGATTTAGAAAGGTACCACTTTAGTAACAAGAGATATTTCCTGAGAAAGTATAATGTGTTCGTCTTTCCGTAAACTAAACAATCGAGCCATTCGAGCATGTGTTAAAGTAGTTTTATAGTCGAAGTAACCTCTAACGTTTATGATGTTTGTCATGCAAAAATGTACCGTGTCTCTTGTCAATAGTCAGAAATTGTAGTATGGTATATCTAATTTCACATACATTACGATGATAGGAAGCAGTAGCAACCATGTTTTTTTTAGAGAGCCGGCGGATGGTGGGAGCCGGTAGAAACTGGTGTGAATCCGTCCTGGAGTAGCAGAGCCGAATCAGTAGGTTTTGCCGGTCAGTTGAGCCGATATCTCAAACAAGTGGGCTGGGCAATCAGTCAATTTGGGTGGCAACGCGGGTAGTTCTCGTCCCTATTTTAGGGGATGGAGGGCTTTTTTTATTGTTTTTTATTATCAGTGATGTAAATACAAGGAGGCGGATGACGTGCTAGACAGTAAACTATTACGTGCGAATTATGAAGAAGTAAAAGCGAAACTCAGTAAACGTGGAGAAGATTTAACCGACTTTGAAAAGTTTGGCGGACTTGATGAGAAACGACGCGAAATCTTATCTAAAGTAGAAGTACTCAAAGCCGAGCGTAATGAAGTATCACAGCAAGTAGCACAAATGAAGCGTAATAAAGAAGATGCGGATGAAGTCATTGCAAAGATGAAAACAGTTGGTGAGGAAATCAAAGCATATGATCAAGAACTTTCTAAAGTGGAAGAGGAACTGAATTATATACTTATGCGTATTCCAAACATTCCACATGATAGCGTGCCAGTAGGGGATAGTGAAGATGATAACGTAGAAGTACGTACGTGGGGGGAGATCCCAACGTTTGACTTTGAACCTAAACCACACTGGGAAATAGGGACGGATCTTCAACTACTCGATTTTGAACGAGCAGCAAAAGTAACAGGTAGTCGTTTTGTGTTTTACCGCGGACTCGGTGCACGACTTGAACGTGCATTAATCAACTTCATGCTGGATCTTCATCAAGAGGAACACGGCTATGAGGAAATGCTGCCACCATATTTAGTAAACCGTACAAGCTTGACTGGAACGGGACAACTACCGAAGTTTGAAGAAGATGCGTTTTTAATTGAAGAAGAGGACTACTTCTTGATCCCGACATCTGAAGTTCCTGTTACTAACTTCTATCGCGATGAAATCATAGAAGGATCTAAGCTGCCAATTGCATTTACAGCGTATAGTACTAACTTCCGTTCTGAAGCAGGGTCTGCAGGTCGTGATACGCGTGGATTAATTCGCCAGCACCAGTTCAATAAAGTGGAGTTGGTTCGCTTTGTGAAGCCGGAAGATTCATACGATGAGTTGGAGAAATTAACTAGCCATGCGGAAAAAGTATTGCAATTGTTGAAATTGCCGTATCGTGCTCTTAAGATGTGTACTGCAGATTTAGGTTTCACAGCTGCCAAGAAGTACGATTTGGAAGTATGGATTCCTACACAAAATGTCTATAGAGAAATTTCTTCTTGTTCTAACTTTGAAGATTTTCAGGCGCGTCGAGCACATATCCGTTTCCGCCGTGAGCCGGGTGCGAAGCCTGAGTACGTTCATACGTTGAATGGTAGTGGTTTGGCTGTTGGTCGTACAGTAGCAGCAATTTTGGAGAATTATCAGCAGGAAGATGGTTCTGTTGTCATTCCAGATGTGCTTCGACCATATATGGGTGGAAAAGAAAAGATTGAAGCACCTAAGTAAAAATGTGTACGCTATTGATCTGTTCTCCACGTAGTCAACAAGTCTGTCTTTTGAAATGCAAATACTAATTAGTGAAAAGAAGCCCTACGCTTACGAGTTCTCCTCTAGGCGTTGGGCTTCTTTTTTTGCCGCTTTTCTTTTTTCTCTCAATGATCGAAAGAAGGTAGTAAGGAGTTGTCCGCATTCTTCACCGAGGACATTTTCGGTTACGATGCATTCATGATTAAATCGGGAGTCGTTAAGTAGTTGGTAAAAGGTATGGACGCAACCTCCTTTTGGATCACGTGCGCCGTAGACGACTCGCGGAATGCGGGATTGTAGTATGGCGCCCGCGCACATAGGGCATGGTTCGAGTGTGACGTATAGTGTAGTATCTTCTAAACGCCAACTTCCAACCTTCTCACAAGCTATTTGGATGGCAGATAACTCTGCGTGTGTGACTGCATTTTGAGTGGTTTCACGCAGATTATGTGCAGCGGCAATTACTTCTTCGTTATGTACAATGACTGCACCAATCGGTACTTCAGCTAAAGCAGCAGCTTTTTCTGCTTCTTCTATTGCCAGTCTCATGTAGTATTCATCATTTTTCATCAATTCATCCCTCCTTATCAACAGTCTATCATGCGAAACATCAAAATCAATTAGTGAAATGTTCCACGTGAAACAGACAAGAGGAAAACAATAAAACACCTCAATAAAAGTCGCATTCTATATGGTCGTCTATGATAAAATGGAAAGGTAATGAATTGAAAGGGTGAGTGGTACATGTTTGTCCCGTTTATTGCGGTAGAAGGTCCGATTGGTGTAGGGAAGACTACGCTCACGGCAGCGATTGCTGAGACCTTTTCATATAATCAATTAAGAGAAATTAGTGGAGAGAATCCTTTTCTCGATCAGTTTTATCAAGATAAAGAAAAATGGAGCTTCCAGACGGAAATGTTTTTCTTATGTAATCGCTATGAACAATTGAAGCAAATCAATAGAGAATACATATCGCGAGGGTTACCTGTCGTGGCGGATTATCATGTATTCAAAAATATGCTATTTGCCCAACGCACATTAGAGCCAAAAGACTTTGTGAAATATAAAGAAATCTATCATATTTTGACGAAAGATCTTCCTATGCCAAATGTCATTATTTCATTGTCGGCATCCATTCCTACATTGCTTAATCGAATCGACGAGCGTGGTCGGTCGTATGAAGCGGATATGGACCCCAATTATTTACTGCAGCTTTCGGAGGATTACCGTGCCTATTTACCGGAGTTCGAAGCGACTCACCCCGACATCCAAGTTATCCATATAAACGGGGATGAAGTGGACTATGTGCGCAATAAAGAAGATATGGATGCAATACTAAATAAAGTGTATGAAGCGGTCCAGAAAGGTTTGAAGCTAAATGAAATCACCTAATATATCAAAAAATAGTGTGTTTGCGGTAGCGGGAATGGTAGGGGTAGGCAAGTCGACAATGGCACATGCGATTGCCAAAAGACTGGGCTTTCAAGAGTCCTTGGAAAACGTCGCAGAAAACCCATACTTAGAGAGGTTCTATGATGACTTCCAACGTTGGAGCTTCCATTTACAAATCTTCTTTTTGGCAGAACGTTTTAAAGAGCAAAAGCATATATTCGAAAGCGGTGGCGGTTTTGTACAAGATCGTTCCATCTACGAAGACGTAGGGATCTTCGCTAAAATGCACGCTGATGAAGGAACTATGGAAGCGGTCGACTTTGAAACCTATATGAATCTATATGATGCAATGGTTATGACGCCGTATTTTCCACACCCAAGTGCTCTCATATATTTGGAAGGACCATTACCTGTCATTCTCGATCGTATTGAAGAGCGTGGCAGGGATATGGAGCTACAAACGCCAAGAGGTTATTGGGAAGAGATGTATCGTCGCTACGAACAGTGGATTAATTCATTTACTGCATGCCCGGTCATTCGACTAAACATCGAAGAATATGATCTGTTAGAAAATGAAGAGGATATTGAGTTGATTATCGGAAGAATTGCTGAAGAAATGAAAAAATCGACACCCCGTGTATAAGGGATGTCGATTGTATTAATGAACAGCCACTTCTGTAAAGAATTCTTGATATAGCTCCCGTAGGACAACGTTTTCATCCTTTTCTTGGATACCGAATACTAAACTGACCTCTGAAGATCCTTGGTTAATCATTTCGATATTTGCACCTGTTCGTGCAATAGCAGATGCCGCGCGTGCTGCCAATCCTCTTGCGTGTCGCATGCCTTCACCTACGAGTACTACCATGGAATAATCACGCTGGAAATGTACATCGTCGGGACATAACTCCTGTTCAATGCGCTTAACGATACGTTCTTCTTTTTCAGGTGTTAAATGTTCATCGCGAATAATGACAGACAAGTTATCAATACCAGACGGTGTATGTTCAAATGGAATTTCTTCTTCTTCTAGAATTTGTAGTAAGTGACGTCCGAAACCGATTTCTAAGTTCATCAAGTATTTAGCTACGAAGAGTGTAGAGAATCCCTTATCGGCAGCAATTCCGACAACGGATTGAAGATTATGGTCGCGATCCCGGACAATCATTGTGCCGGGTGCACTTGGATTATTTGTGTTCTTGATACAGACAGGAATCTTGTGACGGAATGCAGGTACCAGCGCTTCTTCGTGAAACACAGAAAATCCTGCGTATGCAAGCTCACGCATTTCCCTGTATGTCATCGAATCAATTGCACGTGGGTTTTCAATAACGGTGGGATTCGCCGCGAAAACGGAGTCCACATCGGTAAAGTTTTCATAAAGTTCTGCATTTGTCGCTGCTGCTAGAAGGGCGCCTGTAATATCGGAGCCGCCACGGTTGAACGTACGCAATGTTCCGTCTTCTGTATAGCCAAAAAATCCTGGAAATACGATGATACCTTCTTTATCACGTAGTTTACAGAGCTTTTCATTGCCTTCTGGAAGAGCACGTACTCGTTCTGGACGATGGTTAACAAGTAATCCACCTTCACGAGGATTTACGTATTCTGCTTCGACGCCAATATGTCGGAAGTAAGCCGCAATCATTTTTGCATTATTGTCTTCACCGGCGGCTTTCAAGCTGTCTACGTACAGAATTTCGTCTGACTGATCTTTATTCAGGCGTCTAATGACATCTTGCTCGATTACTTGTGCAATATCTTCATCTAGGCCTAGACCTTCGGCAATTTCTTTGTAACGCTCCACAACCATTTGCAGTGCGTCTGTTGTGTCTTTACCAGCAAGTGAAGTATTTGCCAAATCAATGAGCAAGTCGGTTACTTTAATGTCAGACGAAGAGCGTTTACCAGGTGCAGAAACTACAACAATTTTTCTCGATGGGTCGGATACGACAATGTCGACCACTTTACGGATTTGTTCCGCGGATGCGACGGATGTTCCGCCAAATTTACAAACTTTCATTGAGTACCAGATCCTATCTTTTTGAGATTATCTATCTATATTTAGAAGATTCGTGAAAACAGGTTGTTATTAAAGGCAGAATTCTCTATAATTGTCCTTATACGAAGAACGATTGTTTTTTCATAGTGTACATATAGTTAGGAGAATCGTCAAATGAAAAATGAGAAAAATGAGATTAATATCGGCTTGCTAGGTTATGGAGTAGTCGGAAGCGGTGTGGCAACAATTCTGCACAATCACCAGGATGACCTTCGACATAAGCTTGGTGTTCCTGTATCCATCAAGAAAGTCCTTGTTAAAAACTTGGATAAGAAACGTAATGGCGTGATACCTAAAGAAATGTTCACTACATCACTTGATGAAGTGTTAAACGATCCTGAAATTGACTTGATCATTGAAGTGACAGGAGGTTCTTCTGAAGCGATACGTCGTTCACTCGAAGCAGGTAAGGGTGTTGTCACTGCGAATAAGGATGTCATGGCGGAATCTGGACCTGAATTATTAAAATTAGCAGATGAAAATAAATGCGACCTATTATATGAAGCGAGTGTGGGTGGCGGTATTCCGTTGATCCGCACATTGGAAGATGGATTAGCATCAGACCGGATCACTGCATTGACAGGAATCGTCAACGGAACGACTAATTTCATTTTAACAAAGATGAAGCATGAAAATAAGACTTATGAAGACGCATTAGCGGAAGCGACGGAATTAGGCTTTGCTGAAGCAGATCCTTCTGCTGACGTAGACGGTATTGATGCGGCACGTAAGATGGTTATTCTTGCGTCCCTATCTTTTTCCACAGAAGTGCATCTTGACGATGTATTTGTTCGTGGTATGAAAGAGATTGCAGACGGTGATCTTCAGCTTGCGGAGCAATTCGGTTACACGATTAAAATGACAGGTTCTGCGAAAAAAGATGAAGAAGGTATTGAAGTGGCCGTTGAGCCGGTCTTTGTTCATAACTCTCATCCGCTGGCCACAGTTAATAATGAATTCAACGCAGTGTATGTTTACAGTGATTCAGTAGGTGAAACAATGTTCTACGGACCTGGGGCTGGCTCATTGCCCACAGCAACTTCTGTAACAGGTGATGTAGTGGCAGCTTGCCGTAATATCTTGCTAGGTGTGAATGGTAAGAGAATGCATGCACCACAATTTGAGCGTAAAGTAAAAACAGATGAACAGAAGTATGCTCGCTACTTCCACCGTATTACTGTACGTGATGAAGTAGGCGTGTTGACAGAATTGACGTCCATTTATAGCCACCACAAAGCAAGTCTAGCGACAGTCGTCCAAGATTCTGATTTGCATGATGAAGGTGCGGATTTGATCTTTATTACACATAAAATTTCTCGTCAACAGCATTTAGACATTTTAGCAGACCTAAAAGATACACCAGCGGTCATTGACATTTCTAGTCATTATCGTGTGGAAGGAGAATAAGGGATTATGAGAAGATGGAATGGATTGATCGAAGAATATAAAGAGTGGTTACCGGTGACAGAGAATACCCCTGCATTAACACTGCAAGAAGGAAACACACCGTTAATCTATCTTGAGAACTTATCAAAGCAATGGGGAATCAATCTGTATGTGAAAACAGAAGGAACGAATCCAACTGGTTCTTTTAAAGACCGTGGAATGGTGATGGCGGTTGCAAAGGCGAAAGAAGAAGGAAAGACGGCTTTGATCTGTGCTTCAACGGGTAATACATCTGCTGCAGCCGCAGCTTATGGTGCACGTGCGGGCATGCGTACAATCGTCGTTATTCCTGAAGGTCGTATTGCACTTGGTAAACTGGCACAAGCAAAAATGTATGGAGCGGAAATCGTAGCTATCGAAGGAAACTTTGATGAAGCACTCCGTATGGTACGTGAACTAGGCGAAGGTAAAATTGCGTTGGTAAACTCTGTGAACCCTTATCGTTTGGAAGGGCAAAAGACGGTAGCATTTGAGACAATTGAACAACTCGGCAAAGTACCAGATATCTTCGCTTTACCTGTTGGAAATGCAGGTAATATATCCGCGGCATGGAAAGGTTTCAAAGAATACGCAGAGAAAAAAGGTACGGATACACCGAAATTACTAGGAGTTCAAGCAGATGGTGCAGCACCAATCGTCTATGATCGTGTATTCGAAGAGCCTGAAACGGTAGCAACAGCAATCCGTATCGGAAACCCTGCAAGTTGGCATTTAGCGACTCAAGCCCTTGAAGAATCAGGTGGGGACATCTTGTCCGCTACTGATGAAGAAATCCTTGAAGCATATCAATTACTAGCTGCAACAGATGGTATCTTTGCAGAACCTGCATCTTGTGCAACCATTGCAGGCATCAAGAAACGCCTTGATGCGGGATTGATTGAAAAAGGAACGACGATTGTCGGTATCCTAACAGGTAATGGATTGAAGGATCCTGAAACTGCAATCAACGTCAATGCACACAAGCCTATGATGACAAATGAACAGTTCGATAACTTCTTGAAAGAATTGAAAGAGGGGAACAACTAATGACAGAAGCCGGTTTTTCAGTGACCGTGCCAGCCACGACGGCTAATCTCGGACCCGGCTTCGATCATTTAGGTCTTGCCCTTTCACTAAACATGACGATAGAAGTTGCGCCAGCTAGTGCGTGGTATGTTTTGTATCAAGATAAAGAATATGCTGCATTGCCGACGGACGAAACAAATTTGATCGTACAGACCATTCAGCAAGTAGCATCGCGGTATGATCAAGTCATTTCTTCACAAAAGTTAGTGGTGCATTCTGATATACCTTTAGGAAAAGGTCTGGGTAGCAGTGCTACGGCAATAGCTGCAGGTATTGAAATCGCAAGTGAACTAGCGGATTTGCAACTATCACCAAAAGACAAGCTGAGAATCGGTAGCGAACTAGAAGGACATGCCGATAACGTCACGGCTGCGTTGATTGGTGGGATGACAGTGTCGTACTTCACTGAAGATGAGATGGAAGTACTAACATTTCCAGCACCCCCGATCGGTGTTGTCATCTTAGTGCCGCCAGTTGCTTTAAAGACCGAAGCTTCACGTGGATTGTTACCAGAGCAACTAACGCATAAAGTAGCGGTACGTGGGAGTGCTGCGGGCAGTGTTATGACTGCCGCTATTGCGCAATCGGATTGGGTGACGGCGGGACGTATGATGGAACGGGATGTATATCATGAACCCTATCGAAAGGTTGGATTCCCTAACTTCGATGAAATACGTTTAGCTTGTAAGGAAGCGGGAGCGTACGGCATGACAATTAGCGGAGCAGGACCGTCCCTTTTTGTAGCTGTACCACCAGGAACAGAGCAACAAGTGGCGGCTTCATTAGAACAAAGCTTTCCACATTATCAAGCACTTGCCCTGCAACCAGCAGAGACCGGCGCATGTATCACAAAATAAAAAACAGCGTCAGGACTGATTCAGTCACTGGCGCTGTTTTTCGTAATGTATGTATTTCTACTTCTATTTAGATTTTAAGGCAATAAAAAAAACGTTACATCGAGTAACGTATGCTGTCAAAAGTATGGCGGAGGAAGAGGGATTCGAACCCCCGCGGGCTTTAACACCCCTGTCGGTTTTCAAGACCGATCCCTTCAGCCGGGCTTGGGTATTCCTCCGTATCAGACAAATAATATCTTACCACATCATATTTATAGCGTCAACTATTCTTTTTCACTTTTTTCTCTGCGGCGATAAATGAAGCGCCAACAATAGAAACTCATCAATGCGACGGTCTGTATTAGAGCGGCATACATAAAGTTAAAAACTGAACTAGAGAAAAAATATCGTTAGGCCGAGCAAGACAGCGGGCAAAACAATGGCTGTATACACTCGAACTTCGATATTACGGAAACTGAGCTTATAACGTTTAGTTGGATCCATACTATTCACCTCGCTCATTTAAATTAGTATACTACCCAACTCTGTGCGAATAGAATGGTTTATTAACTGTTTACGTAATAGGATGTTAAAACACATTCTGATGAATACAAGGTTTACCGTTGCAATCATTATTAACTATGGGTATAATAAGAAATGCCGTGCTAGGTGGGGAATTAGCGGTGCCCTGTAACTTGCAATCCGCTCTAGCAAGACTGAACTCCTTTTCTGAGGCTGTCCGCATGTAGGGTCTGCCTCTTGCACGTAGTGTTGACGTCTGGGTCCTGCGCAATGGGAACCCATGAATCATGTCAGGTCCGGAAGGAAGCAGCATTAAGTGGACTCTCTCATGTGCCGCGGGGTAGCCTAGACCGAGCCAACGACAAGAGTAACGCTTATGTGCGGCAGTCGAAGATAGGTGCACGGCATTAATTCAATAATTCACTCGTCCATTTTACTATGGGCGAGTTTTTTATGTCCCTTAAATAGTGTATACTTCAAGATAGTACGTATAGCTGAAAGGGAGCGATTTACATTGACTGAGAAAAAAATGAATGTTGAAAGTTTTAACTTAGATCATACGAAAGTGAAAGCACCTTATATCCGATTAGCGGGAACTACAGAAGGAAAGAATGGCGACAAGATTTTGAAATATGATATTCGTTTTTGCCAGCCGAATTCGGACCATATGGATATGCCAGCACTTCATTCACTAGAACATATGATGGCAGAATTCAGCCGTAACCATTCAGATCAAATCGTCGATATCAGTCCAATGGGTTGTCAGACAGGTTATTATCTAGCTGTCATCAATCATGAAGACTATAATGACATTCTTTCTATAGTAGAGAAAACATTAAACGATGTACTGCTAGCAACAGAAGTACCGGCATGTAATGAAGTCCAGTGTGGCTGGGCAGCAAGCCATAGCCTTGAAGGTGCGAAAGAAATTGCACGCACAATGCTTAATAAGAAAGACGAGTGGACAGAAGTATTTGCGTAAAATATCCAAGCGGTACACGGTGAAAAAATCGTGTTTCATGTTATGATAGAAGTATTATGCAATCGGAGAAAAAGGGGGAAACGCAGTTGATTTATCAAGCACTATACCGCGCTTACAGACCGCAGGCTTTTGGTGAAATGTCAGGTCAGCAGGCGATCAAGCAAACTCTGCAAAATACCCTTCTCCATCAGAAGACGACGCATGCGTATCTATTCTCCGGACCTCGTGGAACAGGAAAAACGAGTGCGGCGAAGATTTTTGCAAAGGCACTAAATTGTGAAAATGGTCCAGCAGCAGAACCGTGTAATAAATGCGAGACGTGTAAAAGTATCACAGAGGGATCTAACACCGATGTCACTGAATTTGATGCGGCTTCTAATTCGCGCGTAGAAGAAATTCGCGACATTATTGAACGTGTGCATGTGGCACCTTCCAATGCACGATTTAAAGTCTATATTATTGATGAAGTGCATATGCTGTCCAATTCAGCTTTCAACGCATTGCTGAAGACGCTAGAAGAACCCCCAGCTCACGTCGTATTTATTCTGGCGACTACGGAACCTCATAAGCTGCCGCTCACTATCATTTCCAGATGCCAGCGATTTGATTTCAAACCGATTACGGCACCTGAAATTATTGAGCGAATGGAAAAGGTTATTGGAGATATCGGGGTTACTGCAGAGACTGGTGCTTTGCGCGCAATTGCACAAGCTGCAACAGGTGGAATGCGAGATGCGCTTAGTATGCTCGATCAGGCCGTATCGTTCAGTGGAGATGAGTTGACAACAAGTGACGCGCTGCTGGTGACTGGAGCTATTGGTGAAGAGATCTTCTATCAGCTAGCACAATCAATTCAAGCGAAAGACGCGGGATCCGCATTGTCTTTATTGCACGAGCTGATTGCTGAAGGGAAAGATGTAGGTAGACTCGCCGAAGACATGATTACATTTTTCCGTGATATATTACTGCTTGGAACAGCGCCTGAATTGACAGATCTACTGGAACTGATTTCAGACGGAGATAAATTTCAAGAGCTTGCCCAAGAGTTTCACTCGGATGAATTGTACCGGTACATCGATATTCTTTCAAAAACACAGCAAGAAATGCGTTTTTCTAATCACGGGAAAGTCTATATTGAATCCGCTTTGTTGAAAATGATTCATTCCGGCGAGCAACGACAAGTGTCTAACTCCGCAGCTGATCCTGAAATGGCTCAGAAGTTTGCCGTGTTAGAACAGACTGTTAGACAACTACAGCAACAACTAGCAGCAGGAGCTGTACAGCAATCCGCTGAGCCACAAGCGCCGGCAAAAAGGGCTGCTTCAACTGCTTCCAGATCTGCCAAAGTGCCAACAGGTAAAATTGTAGAAGTATTAAAAGGCGCAACGAAGTCCGATATTCAAGTGATTCGTGAGCAGTGGGCGGGTATGATGCAAAGTATGCAACGCTCTCATGCCGCTTTATTGGAAGAGACGGAGCCTGTAGCAGCATCAGAGACGGCTTTTGTGCTAAAATTCAAATATGAAATTCATTGCTTGATGGCTTCTGAAAATGCTACATTACAAGCAGGCTTATCGGATGCACTACTGCGACTGACAGGTAAAGGTTATGAAGTAGTCTACGTGGCAGAGGAAAGCTGGTTGCAAGTTCGTGCCGATTTCATACAAAAGAGTGGATTGGCCAGTCAGAAAAGCAAGGAAAACCCTCAACAGTTAGACGAGGAACAACCAACGTCAGCATTTATGGAAGAAGCATCGATTGAAGATGCTGATCCACTTGTAACTGAAGCGGAGAAGATGTTCGGAAAAGATTTTATTACAATAGAAGAGTAATTTACTAAGGAGGAATTATTTATGCGTGGAGCAGGGAATATGCAAGGTATGATGAAGCAAATGCAAAAGATGCAAAAGAAGATGGCAGAGGCACAAGAGAACCTAGGTAGCGAGAGAATGGAAGGTACAGCTGGTGGCGGCATGGTAAAGGTAATTGTGTCAGGCCATAAAGAAGTACTTGAAGTAATTATCGATCCCGAAGCGGTAGATCCCGAAGACGTAGAGATCCTACAAGACTTGATCGTTATCGCTACAAATGATGCGCTTGCAAAAGCGGAAGAAATTACGAACTCCACAATGGGCCAATTTACAAAAGGAATGAACTTGCCCGGGATGTTCTAGGAGGTTGTATAATGCATTATCCTGAACCTATATCAAAATTAATGGATAGTTTTATGAAATTGCCAGGCATCGGCCCCAAAACTGCGGGTCGTCTGGCGTTTTTTGTATTAAGTATGAAAGAAGACACGGTGCTAGATTTTGCTAAAGCTTTAGTCGATGCGAAACGTAATCTTCAGTTCTGTTCGGTTTGTGGTCATATAACAGACATCGATCCATGCTATATCTGTCAAGATCAATCGCGTGATCGCACAACAATCTGTGTCGTGCAGGATCCGAAAGACGTGATTGCTATGGAGAAGATGCGTGACTATCGCGGGTTGTATCATGTATTGCAAGGTGCGATATCGCCAATGGACGGTATTGGACCGGAAGATATTAACGTTCCTTCATTACTAACAAGACTCCAGGAAGACGAAGTGCAAGAATTGATTCTTGCAACGAACCCTACTATAGAAGGAGAAGCAACAGCCATGTACATTTCAAGGCTTGTTAAACCATCTGGAATCACGACAACACGTATCGCTCATGGCTTACCTGTCGGTGGAGATCTAGAATATGCAGACGAAGTTACGTTGTCTAGAGCATTAGAAGGTCGTCGAGAACTATAGAAAAGAATTGGAAGATAGAGAACGAGTGGACTAAACCTATCCAGAGACGCATATAGATAAGTATCTATGAGATAGAAAGGGCGTTTTCTGTGAGGATTTTAGTCATAGCTATATTAGGAGTCGTATCATTATTGCTGTTGAGTATGAGCCGAACCACTCTCGAAAAAAACATGGAACGCTTATCGGTATTCTGGTTTAGATTAGCTTTTGCGTTCTTTATTCTCTTTCTAATGAACATTGCCGGCGGATTTATTGGCATCTATGTACCTGTTAACATTGCATCTGGCATGATCTTAGCGATACTAGGGGTCCCTGGATTCGCGGCGCTATGCGGTTTCGCCATTCTTTTTTAAAAGAATGGTGAAAAAGCTTGCATTCTCATAAAAGCGGTGGTATATTTATAAGCGTCGCATCAAGCAGTTGCGAAAACATCAAACTTAACAAGAAAAACTTTTTAAGTAAAAGTGTTGACAACTAAACGATGAGATGTTAATATTAGAAAGTTGCCTCTTACGAGAGACTAACCGGATGAACCTTGAAAACTGAACAGCAAAACGTTAACGAAATACAGTTTGTGCACCTAACGGTGACACAAACAAAATGAGTATCTTAATTGATGCCAGCAAATGAAACTCGAGCTAATCG
>NZ_PDYX01000032.1:0-19237 GCF_002743265.1 Sporosarcina sp. P29
TTTTTTTCATTTTATAGGGTTTTGTCCCAGCCTCTTCATCTTTTTTTTAATACTAATAAATGGTTATTTACATACGAGCTATTTGGTAGATATTCACTCTGATGATCAACCATTTTTTAACCAGTTTATTCACGCATGAATAAGGGAAAGACTATAACAAATTGCTTATGAAGTGAGGTGGAGACAATGAATAAAGTATTTACTGTTATGGCGTTCACAGGCGTACCTCTAGTATTTATAGCGTCCTTCTTAAATTGGTCAGATTTATGGATGTTTGCGCTATGTTGTTACAGTATTATTGCACTAGCCGGATTCATTGGAAGAGCAACAGAGAGTTTAGCCATTGTCAGTGGACCACGAATCGGTGGTTTATTAAATGCAACATTCGGGAATGCGGTAGAACTTATTATTTCCATATTTACGTTAAAAGCCGGATTGATTGCAATCGTACTGGCTTCGTTGACAGGTTCAGTCTTAGGGAACTTATTATTAGTTCTAGGGCTGTCATTTTTCGCAGGCGGTCTGAAGCATAAAAGACAGAACTTCAATATTTTTGATGCTCGATTTAATTCAGCATTATTGATATTTGCGATTGTCGTGGCATTTGTGATTCCGGAAGTCTTCTCGATGACGATGGATACTAGAACTGGACTGAATCTGAGTATTGGTATTTCGATTATACTCATACTGATTTACTTGGCAGGTCTGGTATTTAAGTTATTTACACACCGAGGTGTATTTGGTTCCGAAAATCATGAGACAGATGAAGTGCCAGAGTGGACAAAGAAGAAGTCCGTAGTGGTCCTATTAGTTGCAACAGTAGCAGTTGCATTTGTTTCTGAAAAGCTCGTGCATACATTTGGTACATTAGGTGAAAAATTTGGTTGGTCTGAGTTGTTTATCGGTGTCATCATCGTGGCAATCGTTGGAAACGCAGCAGAGCATTCTTCCGCCATTACATTGGCAATGAAAAATAAAATGGATGTATCGGTAGAGATTGCAATCGGTTCTACATTGCAGATTGCCATGTTTGTAACACCGGTGCTTGTACTGATTTCGTTAATGATGCCTACCGCAATGCCACTTGTATTCACTTGGCCAGAGTTAATTGCGATGATTACCGCCACATTACTAGTTGTAAATATATGTAATGATGGGGAGTCAAACTGGTTTGAAGGGATTGTGCTGTTCTCAGCCTATCTAATTATGGGTATTGGATTTTTCTTACTGTGAGTAGTAAGTATAATGTTTAAGAACGGAGTAGGGGGGAGCAACGTTGATTTGCGTTCCAGGTGAACGTTTTCCCGTGGGCTTTCGGTGAGCCAGCCAGGTCCCTACCTTGCACTCCAATCAACTGGTGTTACTTTCTGGAAATATGGAGTGAGGTTCAATATATTCACATAAGATGTTGAACTAAAGACATATAGACAGAAAAAACGATTCGCTTATAAATGCGAATCGTTTTTTCTTTATTAAAGCTATTATTCAAGATTAGCGTTTACATAAGGTTTTTGAAATCACACACTAAAATTAAAAATGCCGCTAGTTGATCGGAGTGGAAGGCGGGCCCTCCCGAACGCGTCCGACTGGAACGCAGATCAACGTGCCCTCACATTCCCACTCACATATCTTAAGACAACCGCTGCCTAAAATCCTCATAACCAAATTGTTTTACGACATTGATTTCATTATCCAGCGTATGAAGAACGATGGACGGAAGATTAACCCCGTTAAACGTATTGTTCTTCACCATGGAATAATGCGCCATATCACAAAATACAAGTCGGTCACCCGGCTTCAACGGCTGATTGAAAGAATAATCCCCAATTACATCACCAGCCAAACAAGTTGGGCCGCCTAACCGATAAGTATGGGCTTTTTCATTTGCCGCACCAGCATCGATAATTTCTGGTCGATAAGGCATCTCCAGAACGTCTGGCATATGGCAAGAAGCCGATGTATCGAGAATAGCAATGTCCATGCCATTATGCATCGTATCAAGTACTGTCGCCACGAGGAAACCTGTGTTGAGGGCGACAGCTTCACCTGGCTCTAGATAAACGTCGAGATTATATTTATCTTGCATGAAACGAATGCAACGAATCAATGTCTCGAGGTCGTAATCAGGACGAGTGATATGATGACCGCCACCGAAGTTGATCCATTTCATCTTCTGTAAATAATGACCGAACTCTTCATCTATGATTTGAATTGTCCGCCACAATGTATCGGAGTTTTGCTCGCACATCGTGTGGAAGTGCAGGCCGCTAATTCCATCAAGTTCATCGGGTTCAAAGTTTTCCAGCGTAACACCGAATCGTGAATAGGTGAAGCAAGGGTTGTACATGTCCACATCAATCTCCGAGTACTCAGGATTGATCCGGATTCCGCATTCAATGGGCTTCTCCTGCTTCTGAACTCGATCTTTGAATTGCTTCCACTGCGCAAATGAATTGAATACTAAGTGATCAGAGTAACGAAGGATTTCCTCAAACTCGTCTTCATGGAAAGCAGGGGCATACGTGTGTACTTCTTTCCCCATCTCTTCATTGCCAAGACGCGCTTCAAATAGACCACTTGAAGTAACGCCATGCAAATACTGTCCGATTAATGGATAGACTTCAAACATTGAAAACCCTTTTTGCGCAAGTAAGATCTTGCATCCTGTTTGATCGATAACGGATTTCATTTTTTCTAAGTTAGCAATCAGCAGTTTTTCATCCACGACATAACTAGGTGATGGGACTGCTTGTACATCGAAGTTCATACTATTCACCTCAGTCTATCAAAGTTGGATTAAAATCTTCGTGCCAAGGTAAACCATACTCATTCAACGCTTCCATGAATGGATCTGGATCGAATTCTTCAATATTGAAGACACCTTGCTTTTTCCACTTGCCTGTTAACATCATCATGGCACCGATCATAGCTGGTACTCCTGTTGTATAGGAAATAGCTTGTGATCCCACTTCACGATAGCATTCTTGGTGATCACAAATATTGTAAACATAATACGTTTTTGGTTCGCCGTTTTTCGTACCTTGATAGATACAACCGATATTCGTTTTTCCTTTCGTACGTGGTCCAAGAGAAGCAGGGTCAGGTAGTATAGCTTTCAAGAATTGTAGTGGTACAATTTGCTGACCTTCGTAATCGATTGGTTCAATAGACGTCATACCTACATTTTCAAGTACACGCAAATGCGTCAAATACTTTTCGGAGAACGTCATCCAGAAACGAATTTTATTTACACCGGTAATATTTTTCGCCAATGATTCAAGTTCCTCATGGTATAGCAAGTAGACATCTTTTGGTCCGATTTCAGGTAAATCATAGACGCGTTTTACTTCGAGAGGTTCTGTTTCAATGAATTCTCCGTTTTCATAATAGCGTCCATTTGCTGTGATTTCGCGGATGTTGATTTCTGGATTAAAGTTAGTTGCGAATGGATAGCCGTGATCACCTGCGTTAGCATCGACAATATCAATCGTATGGATTTCATCGAAGTAATGCTTCAATGCGTAGGCGGAGAACACACCGGTTACACCAGGATCGAAACCGCTCCCAAGCAATGCGGTAATACCTGCTTCCTCAAATTTTTCTTTATAAGCCCACTGCCATTTATATTCGAATTTCGCTGTATCAAGCGGCTCGTAGTTAGCGGTATCTAGATAATCCACTTTTGTTTCAAGGCAGGCATCCATAATCGTCAAATCCTGATAAGGCAATGCGACATTAATGACGATATCCGGTTTGAATTCATTGATTAACGCGACTAGCTCAGGCACGTTGTCTGCATCTACTTGTGCTGTTTGGATTTTCGTCTGTCCACCATCCAGCTTTTCTTTCAACGCATCACATTTTGATTTCGTACGACTTGCGATACAGATTTCTTCAAATACATCTGGTACCTCACAACACTTATGCACGACAACACTAGCTACACCGCCAGCTCCAATAATTAATGCTTTTCCCATTAAAGACACCACCAAATTAGTTATTTTTATTTATAGCAATCGTTAATTCACGTAACACTTTACAAGCCACGGCAGTTGATGCGCCGCTTTGGTCGTAGATAGGAGACAGCTCGTTAATATCACAGGCAACGATATTCAAACCACTGACTGTCAAAATCGCTTTTAGCAATTCAACAAAGCTCACGCCGCCCGCTTCCGGTGTACCGGTTCCAGGGAATACGGAAGGATCCAATACGTCCAGATCAATCGTCAAATAGACGGGTTTACCTTGTAGTTTTTCAACCGTATCTTCAAGACCATCAAAATTAAATTTATTCATATAGACATGCTGTTTTGCCGCCCATTCGAATTCTGGACGATCACCGGAACGAATGCCGTATTGGAATATTTTATTATCACCAAGCAAATCCCAGATTCTACGAATAACTGTAGCGTGAGATAGACGTTGATCTAAATACTCTTCGCGCAAGTCTGTATGTGCATCGAATTGGATGACATGTAAATCAGGGTGCATTTTCGCAACAGCGCGCACAGCGCCTAATGTCACTAAATGTTCGCCACCAATCATGCAAGGGATTTTTCCATCATTCAGAACAAGTGAAGTGAACTCTTCAATTTGCTCGAGAGCACGCTCTGTATTACCAAAACTTAATTCCAAATCACCGCCGTCGAATAATGAGTAATCCGTTAAATCAGCTTCCTGATAAGGACTGTATGTCTCGAGACCGAATGATTCGCTACGCATCACTTTACTGGCGAATCGCGTGCCAGGACGGAAAGATGTTGTGGAATCAAAGGGGGCACCGAAAATTACGAATGAGGAAGCCTCGTAATCTGCTTCGAAACCTAAAAATGTTTCTATATTTTTATTTAGCATGAATCAGTAACTCCTTAACATAATTTGGCAAGGCGAACGAGCCGACATGAAGTTTGGTATTGTAATATTTTGTTTGTAAACCAATTGCGTTCCATGCTTCAGCATCCAAATCTTCTATGGGGTCATATTCCTTGGAAGCAAATCCGAACAGCCAATGCCCTGAAGGATAGGTTGGAATATGCGCTTGATAGACTTTAGAAACGGGGAAGAACCCCATGATACTTTTATGTGCTCGCTGCATACCACGTGCGTCTTCAGCGTAGAAAGGACTTTCATGTTGATTCACAAGAATGCCTTGTTCATTCAACGCTTTATAGCAATTGCCATAAAACTCTTTCGTGAAGAGACCTTCACCCGGCCCGAATGGATCGGTGGAATCGACAATAATCAAGTCATAGGCGTTCTCTTGTTGACGGACGAATTTCAGGCCGTCCTCAAAATATAGCGTGACGCGCGGATCCGTTAGTTTTGCTGCCGTTTGCGGTAAAAACTTCTGGCATACATTCACAACCTCCTCATCAATTTCCACCATATCGATTTGTTTGATCGATGGATAACGCGTCAATTCGCGCACGGTGCCACCATCACCTGCACCAATAACTAACACTTTCTGTATGGACGGATTGGTAGCCATCGGCACGTGAACAATCATATCGTGATAAATGAATTCGTCCTTCTCCGTCACCATGACATATCCGTCTAGTGTCAAAATCTTACCGAACTCAGTCGTTTCGAAGACATCAATTTTCTGGAATTCACTTGTCGCGGTATATAAATGTTCTTCAACGCGAAAGGAAAAGCGGGTATGGGGTGAATGATCTTCGGTAAACCATAGATTCATTAGACGTCCTCCTTCACTACGTTAATATAATCAACATTTGAATCTTCGGTACCTGTCAGGAAACAACCTTTGTCCTTGCAGTAGTCGATATAGTCGATGATCTCATCGGTAATGCGTTCTCCTGGTGCCACAATCGGAATGCCTGGAGGATAGCACATGACAAATTCACTTGCTACGTGACCTGAAGATTCAGTCAACGGAAGTAATTCTTTCTCCGCATAAAAGGCTTGTTGAGGTGACTGGACAATTTCTGGATTGATATACTCATGGTCGAATAATGAACTAGGGTTTTTTTTATAACGCCTATTGATTTCTGCTAAAGCTGCTACCAAACGTTCCAGATCAAGTGCCCGGTCACCGACAGAAATATAAGCTAGGATATTTGCCACGTCCCCGAACTCGATTTGAATATCGTATTCGTCGCGCAAAATATCATAGACTTCAATGCCAGCTAGACCTATTTTTCGCGTGTGGATGGATAATTTAGATTCATCGAAATCGTAGATGGTATCTCCGTTGATCAACTCTTTAGAATAAGCATAGTAGCCGCCAATTTTATTGACTTCATCACGCGTATACTGTGCCATCCTGATCACTTTATCGAAGATTTCTTGACCATGTAGCGCAAGATTTTTACGTGAAATATCCAATGACGACATCAATAAATATGAACCACTCGTTGTCTGCGTGAGGTTAATAATCTGTCGCGTATAGCCTTCACTTACTTCATTATTGATCAATAAAAATGAACTTTGCGTTAAAGACCCACCTGATTTATGCATACTGATAGAAGCCATATCCGCGCCGACGGACATAGCGGAAGCAGGCAATTTATCGTTGAAATAAAAATGTGTGCCATGTGCTTCATCCACTAATACGAGCATCCCGTGTGCGTGTGCTAAATCCGTAATGGCTTGCATATTGGAGCAGATACCATAATAAGTTGGATTATTGATAAGAATCGCTTTGGCATCAGGGTGTTCCACGATTGCCTTCTTTACTTCATCCACAGCCATACCAAGGGGAATGCCAAGCTCTTCTTGAACTCCAGGATTCACATAGATAGGAATAGCGCCGCTCAAGATCAAGGCATTAATTGCGCTACGATGAACATTTCGCGGCATGATGATTTTCTCACCTACTTTACAAGCGGTCATGACCATAGCTTGTACAGCAGAAGTTGTCCCATTTACAAGTAAGAAGGCGTGCTTCGCGCCAAAAGCGTCTGCCGCCAACTCTTCAGCCTCACGAATAACGGAAACGGGGTGACATAAATTATCAAGAGGTTTCATGGAATTCACGTCATGATGCAAGCAAGTTTCCCCAAGGAAATCTGCAAGTTCCTTATTGCCTCGACCGTGTTTATGTCCGGGAACATCAAAAGGAACGACACGTGCTTCTTGATATTGTTGCAATGCATCCATAATTGGAACGCGATGTTGTGATAATTTCAATGGTCTCTCCTCACTCATTTTCATAAACGTTAGAACCGCTGTAGATTTCAATCATCTCTTTGCGAAGATTATGAGAGATTTGAAGGCGTTCTTTTGGTGGTAATTCTGAAACGTCTTTGTTAAATAGGTAATCCTGTAAATCGATCTCTTTAATGAGTAATTTTGTATGGAAGATATTCGCCTGGTAAACATTCACATCGATTGCATCATACTTCTGTAATGTTTTCTCATCAATGAAGTCTTGGATGGATGTGATTGCATGATCCATAAATAGTTTTTTGCCGTCTACTGAACGTGTAAATCCTCGCACGCGATAATCGGCAGTAATGATGTCCGAGTCAAAGCTTCCAATTAGGTAGTCAAGCGCGTTCAAAGGAGAAATCTCTCCACACGTTGACACATCTATATCTACACGAAACGTCGCAATAGAGTTATCCGGATGATACTCGGGATACGTATGAACCGTTACGTGACTTTTATCTAAATGACTGACGACGGAATCCTTATCTGGCAAGATGGGGATCGCACCTTGATTACAAGAAGGATCAATTTGTGATGCAGGGAATTTTTCCTCTGAAATCATTAACGTTACACTAGCACCTTGAGGGTCGTAATCTTGTTTACTGACATTCAAAACATGTGCACCAATCATTTCGGTGACATCGTAGAGAATTTTCGTTAAACGTTCTGAATTGTATTGCTCATCTATATAGGCGATATACTCACTCTGCTCTCTTCTACTTTTTGCATAGCTTACATCGTAAATGTTGAAGCTAAGAGTTTTGGTGAGGTTGTTAAAGCCGTAGAGCTTCAGCTTATTTTCCAACCGAAACATCCGTCCTTTCTATATAAAGTGTTTATAAATTAAGTTCACATAAAAAAGTCCCTCTCCAATCCACATGAAATAATACAAACATGACAGATTGGAGAGGGACCTTTACTCTGTTTCGCTTGTTGATATAACAATAGAGAGGATCTCTATTCCATTACATAACAGGTGATTGGATTGGCATAATGCTCGCAGGTACTCTTCCTAAATTAAAAAACTTATGAAATTAATCTCATTATAAAGGAAAGTGAATTAAAAATATATACTTTTTATTGAAAAGAATTAGAAAACATATATTTTAAAGTGTAAGGTAAAATGATTTGAATTGTCGTCAGTGCGTCTTTACGATATGGTATATAGAACAATTACTACATTTTCTGGAGGTAATGATATGAACGATACGACAGTGGAATACTTGGAACAAGTTCGACAAGATTTCGAGACAAGTCCTTTCTGGAAGTTTGCAGGTCTGCAAACCCAAAGATTAGAAGCTGGTCATGTGGAATTATATTTACCTTATCGTCAACACTATGATAATGTACGCGGAACTATTCACGGCGGTATGTATATGTCCGTTCTCGATACGACGATGGGAATGCTTTGTCGTTCGATGGGTGCAAATGATGTCATGACGATACAAATGACAACACAATTTCTGAAGCCGGTCGTTCAGGAAGCTGTTTATTCAAAAGCTGCCGTTATTAATAGAACACGTTCTACGGCTTTGGTTGAAGGAACACTCTTCAACGAGAAAGATGAATTAGTTGCCCATTGTACTGCTACATTCAAGTTGAAATGATAACCATGAACCGAGAAGCGTTACATAGGCGTCTAGCTTTACAATTAAAAAGCAGCCAAGCATAAAAGCTTGGCTGCTGCTCGGTGGATCATCCTTTTGGAATGAACGTACCACAATCTGTTTCGGCTGAGTCTTTTGCTTTTCTTCCTTTTCGTGAAATCACTTTGATTTCATCTGCTCCACACTGATTACCTGATTCCCAAAAATGACAGTTCGTTACTTCACATAATACGTCTTTTGCCAATTGACCCACCTCCTTTTTACTAGCATATCCAGAATCAATTCATACATACAGGAGATAGGGAAGTAATACATTATGATCACTTTGGAGGAGAATTCATGGTTATTGTACAAGATATTGCGACTCCACGTTTACAGAACTATTTGGAATTCGTGCGTGACCCGATTGCTTTTTTTACGCGAGTACAGCCGCTTGGTGATGTGATTTCATTGAAGACGGGTATTTCTCCGACGTTTGTTGTCAACAGTCCCGATGCTATTCGTGAAATCTTAATTCGTCAAGACCAATCATTTATTAAAGGACGGACAACGACTGTGTTGCGAAGAACAGTGGGGGAAGGTTTGCTGACGACAGAAGGAGAGCGACATGCGACGCAGAAGAAATATATTCAGCCGGCGTTTTATAAAGATGTACTGGAGCGCTATGCCTATGCCATCGTAGATGAAACCGAGAAGCTAGTCGGACGTCTTGAGCATGAAGAGGAACTAGATATACATACTGTTATGATGCGATTGACATTGTCGATCATTACACGAACGATGTTTTCGACAGATGTCTCGTCAGAAGAGAAAGAGCTAGCGGATGCTGTCACGACAACGATTGAGCAAAGTGTCAAAATTTTATTCAGTCCTGTAATGATACCGGCTTCTGTTCCAACTAAAGCCAACTTAAAACATAAAGAAGCAATACAGACATTAGAAGCCATGATTGACGAAGTGTTAGTGGCAGCGAAAGAGCATCCTGAATGGTTCGAAGATTCGTTGCTTGGCATGATGATGGCGGTGACAGATGAGGCGGGAAACGGATTGCCCGACAAAGAAGTACGCGATCAGATGATGACGATGTTGTTAGCCGGGCATGAAACAACAGCAAACTTATTAGGTTGGTTATTTGCTGAAATTGCAGGGCATCCTAAAGTGGAGAAGCGTCTGTTAGAAGAACTAAATACAGCCGACTTGGTAGGTAACCCATTTAATTGGATGCGAGAATTACCGTACACACAGCAAATTATTGAGGAAGGCTTGCGTCTTTATCCTCCTGCCTGGCTAATCTATCGTGAACTTGACGAAGCTGTTGAGATGTTCGGAAGATCTTTCAAAAAGGGAAGTACGTTTATGATTTGTCCGTATGCGGTTCACCGAAATGAAAAAGTGTTTCCCGATCCGAGTGCATTTGACCCAGATCGGTTTGCGGTAGGTAATAAGTATGCGCCATTTAGTTATTTTCCATTCGGTGGCGGCTCACGCAGTTGCATCGGTTCGCGATTTGCGCTGCTCGAAGCGACACTCATCCTGTCAGTGCTGTATAAGAAGTTTTTATTCCATAATGTTCGATCCAATCCGCCCGTTCCGGAACCGTTAATTTCATTGCGGATCAAAGATGGCTGGCCGATGAAGGTAGAGAAGCGCATATAACCGACGCAAAACAAAAAGAAACAGCGATCATCCTATTGATGATCGCTGTTTTGTTATCAGATAAACACTACCGCATCTTTAGGAGTCGGTAACTCGACGATGCGTTGTACTTCGTCACCTTCAAGCGTTTCTTCTTTATATAGTGCATTGACCAACTCTTCAAATTGATACGCATGTTCTTTAATGAGTGTTTCCGTCTTTTTTGCGGCTTGATTAAATAGCATTTGCATTTTTTCTTCTCTCTCAGCTTTATTGAAAATCAAAGAAAATCCTTCCTGGAACAATCCAGTGTTCACCATACGCTCAAGAATATCTTTGGCCTGTTCCACGTCGCCTCCAACCCCAATACTGTGCTCACCCAAATAAAGACGCTCTGCAATACCACCCGCTAGGATCATACTGACTTGATCAAGCAATTCGCTAGCTGTAGATAAATGTAATTCTTTTTGAATAGGGGCTACATAACCAAGTGCTTGACCCCGTGGAATGATCGTTGCTTTTCTCACAGAACCTGGCTTTGTAAGAGCGGCGATGATGGCGTGACCGGATTCGTGAATGGCTACACGGCGCTTCGTTTCTTGGTCGCTTAACGTGCGCGCTGTATTTCCGAGGATTGTACGGTCAATTGCAAAATCCAAATCGTGTTTCTCAATTAGTTTCCGACCTTCGCGCATAGCGCGGCGGCTAGCTGTTTCGAACAAACTGCTAATTTCTGCACCAGAAAATCCGGTAGTACTGTCTGCAAGTGTATCAAGAGATGCTGCTACATTAGATGCCAATGTTTTGCCGTTGGTATGGATATCAATAATTTCGCGACGACCTTTTGTATCTGGCAATTGAACGTTAAAAGTAAAGTCGATACGTCCAGGACGCAAGAATGCATCATCCAGCATATCTTTTCGATTTGTTGCCGCGATGAATAAAACACCATCATTATCATTTCCACCATCAAGTTGAACTAGCAATTCGGTTAACGTCTTTTCAGATTCTTCTCCACCATGTTCTTTTCTTTTTCCGGCCAATGCGTCTACTTCATCTATAAAGATAACTGCAGGGCGTTGCTTGCGAGCGTTTTCAAAAAGTGTACGAATGCGTGAGGCACCAACGCCTACAAATAACTCTGTAAAAGCTGCACCGCTAGAAGAATAAAAAGTAGCCCCTATTTCTTTTGCGATAGCCTGGGCTAGTAATGTTTTACCAGTTCCCGGAGGTCCATACAGTAAAATACCTTGAGGCAATGCAATGCCCATTTCTTTCGCAGCTTCAGGATTTTTGAATACTTCCAATGTCTGGAGAATTTCATCTTTCATTTCTTCGGGGATTCCGCCGATGTCATCCATTGTAATATCTGGAAGCGGAGTCGCTTTTGATGCCTGATGTTTCATAGCTGACGGGCCAATATTGAGTTTGCCTTTTTTGTGAAGAATGAAAAGCGTCAATAGAGCTACCAATACAAGCCCACCAAAAATCCAACCACCCGCAGAACTTGCTGCTTTATATTGATAAGACACATTATATTTCTGTACCAAGTCATCCACTAACGTACTTTGTGGACGCACCATCGTGCTGTATGTTGTGTGATCTATAGTGATCGATAACTTACCTTTGGCCGTTTCGTTTAATAAGACACTAGCACCTGATTGGTCAGCAATCAGTTTTTCCATCTGGGCAAAGGAAACTTCTTTTCCTCCAGTGGATTGTAAATAGTTCCAAGTGACACCTGCAGCGATTGCCGTGACAAAGAGGGCTACGACTAAAATCTTTGATGCTAATTTCGAAATAGGCTTCAAGGTCAGCTCCAGCTCCTTTAGTTGATTACCTAAATTATACGTAGTAATAGTAGTTTTGAACAGTGTATAAACTGAATAAATAGTTACAAATTCAAGGCGTTGTGAGGAAATACCTAAACAGGAGGTGGTGGGCGTTGCACTTTTGGTTGTGGTCGTTGCTTACTGAAGTTGGTGAGTGTCTGCTTTCTGGACTCGCGCAGGCACGTGGGGGATTGCCTCCAGCCAGGAGCCAGCTGGCAAAGTGACGCCAGTTGTCTCCTGGCCACGGCCTACCCCGCAGTTGTGCCTGCGCTACTGAGTGGTATTTACTTTGGTTGTGGTTCTTATAGGAAAAAGATTAGTGACATTGTGATAGCTAGTAATATTTCTAGAAAAAGAAGTGTAGGAACTGCCATTCACACTATCCAACGAAGGCGACTGCTGTGGTAGGCGTAGCGATGAGACAAAGACAGGTGCACTTCCTGTCTCTGGCTCCTCGCGAAAGCCATCCACCAGCGCCGAAGTGGGGGCAATGAACACGCCACTTACACTACCAGCTAAACCACAACCTATTGATTAAACAGGAAAAGAAAACGCACGTGCTAGAACCACAACCCAACGCCGCTTATTACGCACCCTTTACAGAAACGTAATCCGATAGCACTTTCACGACTAAAAACACCTACCTGAACTGCCCTAACCGCATTCCAACGAAGGCGACTGCTGGGTAGGCGCAGCGATGAGACAAAGACAGGCGAACTTCCTGTCTCTGGCTCCTCGCGAAAGCCATCCACCAGCGCCGAAGTGAGGACAATGGACTTGCCACTTACATAGACAGCTAAACCACAACCTCCTGATTAACCAGGAAAAGAAAATGAACGTGCAAGAACCATAGCCCAACGCCGCTTATTACGCACAATTAACAGAAACGTAATCCGACAGGACTTCAACGAGTAGTCCTGTACAATACAATACAAACCCAAAAAAAGAAACCATTACTAGAAATCGTGTATCCCACGACTCCCAGCAACGGCTTCCACTATTCCAAGAAAGTGACTTATTTAGGTCTTACATCTTCTAACACAGCAAAACCATCACGAATTTTTATATCTGCAAGCAATTGACCTTTGCGTGATAAATCTTCCAACTGCATGCCGGTATTTTCAGCTACATAGAAACGATCAGGAAGGAAATTTGCGAAATACATTTGAGTTTCATCGCTAGCATGTTCACCGTAGTAGTACATATCTCCTTTTAAAAACAACCCATCGCTTGGTTTCTTATGTGTAACTGCCTTCAACCCGTATAAATCTCCTTTTTCTTGTTCTAACACCGCATACACTGTCAGCTTTCCAGTATCATGTTTGGAGAATTCTTTAATAAGCGCTGGGTCAAGATCTTCTTTCGAGAATTCTTCAATAGCGAACTGAAGACTGACATAATCACCATAAAGAATATCACGTGGATCAACAGGTACTGTTTCTAGTGTGATAGTTTTACCTGTATTCACTGTGTATAAAGGCTTCCAAGTCATGGCTAATAAAAGAATGATTGGGACGATTAAGGCTACAAGAAATAGATTCCGTTTATTATTCATGACGTTTCACCGTCTCTCGTCGTGATTTTTCAAACCAGAATCCAAAACCAATCAACAGCAAACCGCCTACGATGAAAAATAATGATTTTGGCATGAAATCATATGAGATATCCGTGTAATAGCGGTAGATTAACGCACATGTGATCAAAATAGCTGGTAAACTGTCTTTCTTTAGAAGATAAATCAATAAGATAACGAATATTACAGTGAAGATGTAAGGTGCAGAATCGCCAAATCGTAAATTATCCCATATGAATGGGAAAGTCAGCATAATACCCGTGATGCCAAATAATATGGAACCCGTCCAAGAAGATTCTGTACGATAATGTTTGAAAGGTGCGAGTGCAAGAAGAACACCTAATACAAAGACAATCAATACAGAAATCCATTCATCCACATGGAAGAACTCTAGCATATTGACGATAAAAGCCGCACTAAGCAAAACATTCATGACGAACAATGAACTCTTTCTTCCAAATCGCTTTTCATTCATCCAAAATAGTAAAGGAATTAATAGAAGTAACCAAAAAGGACCGAAACTTCCAATTTCATAAGCTGAGAAAGCACTGAAGCTATAGATAATAAAAAATACACTAGCGAATACTGCGAGCAATTGGTCTTTTAGATAGTAGGCTAGTGGCAGGATCCCGATACCCCATAATAGAAAATCAGTATACACTGCATGTTGTAAATGAAAGCTTTGACCAATTAAGAATATCCCTGCTCCAAAAATAGCAGCCCCAATATAATACATACTGCGAGATGTTCGTTCATAATTTCCTTCAAGCTTATATCCTGCAAAGTACGCTAAGATCATGCCGACAATAATTAATCCAAACTTAAAGAATGGCGTTAATCCAGCCCAGTTACCTGCGATAAAACTCAGTATTCCGATCCCCACTAATATAGCTCCGAAAGCTAGCAAGATTCTCACGAAATTAGTTCCGCCTTTAGATTCATATAGCGAGAGCATTTCGTTGGCATCTGCTTCTTTCATTTTGCCTTGCTGTTGTAGAAAAGAAAACTCTTGTTGCAAGAAATTGAATTGTTGCTTACTGACTTTTCTTTTCACACTGATTCCCTCCCTTCATACTAATTACTAAGTAGACGAATCAACCTATTATATGTTACGAAATATTAGGAATGAAAAGAACTTTACAGAAAGTATCTAGTTAAATATAGTATCTCGTATATTTTCTAAAAACACAATAAATACTAGGAAAATACATATATATCCTTTAATTCCCTATTGACATAGTTTTGAGAACGATTATCATTGATAATATAAAACTAAACAATGGGAAGTAGGAAAAAATATGAACAAAACACTCGTAACAGCCTTTGCTTTAACAACAGGAATTTTACTATCAGGTTGTGGAACAGCTGAAGAGACTACTGAAAAGGCACCGGCAGCGACTGAAGAAGTAGACCTAACTACTGAAACAGAAGCATATAAAGAGTTTGCGCTTGAACAAATGGATGAATTCGTGATGGACACTGAAAAATTCGTGACCGCTGTTAAAGCGGGAGATATAGAAGGAGCAAAGGAAATCTATCCTATCGCTAGAATGTATTTTGAACGCTCTGAACCGATTGCAGAAAGCTTTGGAGATTTAGATCCACGCATCGATGCACGACTTGCAGATGTTCAAGAAGAGGGAGAAGGAGAAGAAGACTGGTCTGGTTATCATAAGATTGAATACGGCCTGTGGGTGGAAAATACAACTGATGGATACGCGGAGATTGCGGATCAATTGCTTAAAGATGCAAAAGAACTGCGGGCACGTGTAGAAACTGTTGAAGTATCACCCGATTTGATGATCACAGGGGCAGTTGATTTATTGAATGAAGTCTCTACTTCTAAAATCACTGGTGAAGAAGAAATTTATTCTCACACTGATCTATATGACTTCAAGGCAAATATTGAAGGTGCGGAAAAAATATTTGAAATCTTAAAAGATAAGATGGCAGCAAAAGATCAACAATTAGTCGAAGAACTCGAAACTAAATTCCAAACGATTAATAGTCTGCTTGCCGAATATGAAGATGGCAATGGCGGCTATATATCCTATGAAGAATTAACGAAAGAAGATACAAAATCGCTATCAGAAGCAGTAAATCAACTAGGTGAACCATTAAGTATGATGGGCATCGTAACGGAGTGATACTATGACGGACCAAACTGAAGAAAAATTCTATGATAAGAAAATTTCGCGTCGTCAAATGCTGAAGTACACAGGAGCAGGTGCAGCTGGTGTAGCAATCGGTGCGTCCGGCCTTGGCAGTGTTCTTAAAGTATTCGGAATGGTAGAGGAGGAAGATAATCCCCGCTCAAAAAATAAGATCAATTTCTATGGAAAGCACCAATCTGGAATCGCGACTGAATGTCAAAGTTACGTATATTTTGCTTCGTTGAATGTCTTGGTGAATTCACATCAAGAATTGATGGATCTATTTCAAATGTGGACTCCCATTTCTGTACGCATGATGAATGGCGAACAGATTGATGGTCAGACTTCCAATATGCTCATTCCAGCAAAAGACACAGGAGAAGCGGTCGGGTTGGATGCTTCGAATTTAACGCTGACGTTTGGTGTCGGGCCGTCATTATTTGAAAAAGAGTCTTTAGGTTTAGCATCAAAAAAGCCTGCCGAACTGAAAGATTTGCCACACTTCCCGAAAGATCAGCTAGATCCGGCTTATACAGGTGGAGATATTTGTATTCAAGCATGTGCAGATGATCCACAAGTTGCGTTTCACGCGGTTCGAAACTTAGTGCGCGCAGCATCAGGAAAAGTATCATTAAAATGGACACAGGCAGGATTTAATTCCTATCCAATGAAGGGTAAGAAAAAAGAGACTCCAAGAAATTTATTTGCGTTTAAAGATGGTTCAGTCAATCCTAATGGATCAAAAGAAGCCGAGATGAATGAAGTTGCTTGGATCGATGCGGGTCGATCAAAAGGTTGGATGACCAATGGTACGTATATGGCTGTCCGTCGAGTTCAAATGCATTTGGAAACATGGGATAGAACAGCACTGCAGGAACAAGAAGCTACATTTGGCCGCCATCGTGATACGGGAGCGCCGATAGGTAAGGAAAAAGAGATGGACGAAGTAGATTTAGATGAAAAAGATGCAAACGGTGAGTATGTGATCTCGGAAGCTTCCCATGTGCGTTTGGCTAAGAAATCCAAACAGAAGATTTACCGTCGTTCATTCTCCTATAGTTCGGGCGTTATGGATTCGACAGGTACATTTGATGCAGGGTTATTGTTCATCTCATTCCAAAAAGATCCCAAACAATTTATTGCAATCCAAAACAGTTTTGGTCGTGAAGATAAATTAAATGAATATATTACTCATCGCGGCAGCGCGTTATTCGCTTGCTTCCCTGGAGTTCAAAAGGGAGGCTTTATCGGTGACACACTCTTCTCGATTATATAAATGGATTGCGGTTTTGTTAATCGTTATATTACTGCCAATCCGTCCAGCATTTGCTGACACAAAAACTAATTATAGTGAACTCTATATTTCCATCAGCGATTCGATTATGCAAACAAAAAAAGCGAATGATGTAGAAGCACTAGCATCCTTACAAGAATTCGAAACGATTTGGCAACAACAGAATCTAGAGAGTTCGAATTTCACAAAAGACATCGATCAAACATTAAAACAAGCATTGCAGGCAGACTCGCAAACACGCGGTGAGCTATTAAGTTCATTATCTAAAGCCTTACATGAATTAGAAAAGTCGGAAAATCCAGTGGACGAACTAGCAGAACGCGAGAAATTCGGTCAATTGATGGAACCGGTTCTGACGGAATTAGACGAAGCTATCGAGTTGGGTTCGTTAGAAGAAATTGAACAAGCAAATCAGCAATTTATTTCTACCTGGACACGTAATGAACGTCCGGTGCGTGAGCAAAGTATTTCAGCGTATGGTGCAATTGAAACGAGTATGGCATTCATGCGAATCACATTGGCGGAAGAAGAACCTGATCTTGAAATATTGAAGACACAGTTTGATGATTTAACTGTCAAGGTAGACCAGTTCGTCAGTGGTACGTTGAAAGAGACAGCAAATGAAGACTATTCTTTGACAACCTTGACGGCATTGTTAGATGAAAGCTCAGATTCCCTACAAAGTGGAAAGCTTAATGACACAAAGAAGTCATTGCGCGAGTTCATTCAGATTTGGCCAAATGTGGAAGGGGAAGTGCGTACGAAAAACGCCTCTCTTTATACGGAGCTAGAAAATGAATTGCCATTGATGATTGGTCAGTTGTCCAATAGCGGCTATGATCTTGAAAAGGCCGAACGTCAGCTACAAAACTTCAAACAGCAAATTGCCTTACTACAAACAAATGACAGCTTCAGCTTTTGGGATTCTGCGCTGATCCTATTGCGTGAAGGTCTTGAAGCTTTGTTGATCATTATGGCATTATTAACTTTCTTAACTAATGCTAATCAACAAGCTATGCGTAAATGGGTCTATATTGGAGCGGGGGCTGGCATGGCACTTAGTATCGTGGTTGCGATTATGATGTCCACAGTATTACAATCTGTCACGATAGGCAATGATCGTGAAATGATGGAAGGTTATGTGGGACTCGTGGCTGCTGCATTGATGATAGGTGTTGGTATTTGGATGCACCAAAAATCCAACGTCGCCTCGTGGAATCGTTATATATCTAAGCAAATGGGTCAAGCAATCTCAAAAGGAAGTGTACTCGCCATGGCATCGGTCAGCTTCCTTTCTGTATTTAGAGAAGGTGCGGAAACGATTGTCTTCTATGCAGGGATTGCTCCGAAGATGTCCACGGTGGAATTTGTGATAGGTATATTGCTAGCAGTTGTCATATTGGCGATCGTGGCGGCCATCTTTATGAAACTCAGTCATCGTGTTCCGATTCACCGCTTCTTTGCAGTGGCAACGATATTGATTTATGTGCTAGCTTTCAAGATTATTGGCGTCAGTCTTCATACATTGCAGTTGACGAACGTGATCAACACAACGGTACAACCTCGCTTGCCGATTATTGACTTCATTGGTTTTTATCCGACTAATGAAACGATCATGGCGCAACTTGGTTTACTAATCATTATTCTAGTAACTGTCTGGATTCGAAAAGCAGGCAACCGTTCCAAAACACAACTTTCGAATTAACTACACAAGGATGTCCCAGAAACTCGGGGCATCTTTTTTTGCATTATTAAGTTTAAAGCCGATTACAAACTTGGCTTCAATTCAAAATACAGAGTGACATCTACTTGCTATATAACGGATTGATGCGTAGGCGGGCGACTCCCTCTTGAAAAGGTGATGATGACAAGGCTTGTCGCATTATTCTATTGACCCAAAAAGAATTTATATGACTAGTAAAGAGAATCGTCTACCTGAAAGTACATACTTTTGTAGATACTGTAAGTAAAGG
>NZ_PDYX01000033.1:0-15551 GCF_002743265.1 Sporosarcina sp. P29
ATTCTTAGAACCACAACCAAAATAAATACCACTCAGTAGCGCAGGCACAACTGCGGGGTAGGCCGTGGCCAGGAGACAACTGGCAGCACCACCGCCAGCTGGCTCCTGGCTGGAGGCAATCCCCCACGTGCCTGTGCGAGTCCAGAAAGCAGACACTCACTAACTTCAGTACCCAACCACCAGTCGAGCAACGCCCCCACCGAAAAGTGACAAACACCCGCAGCCGCATAGTCTTTCCTCCAACCGCATTTGCAGGTTGGGTAAGGTTCGCAATTTATCATTCTTAGAAACACAACCAAAATAAATACCCCACAGTAGCGCAAGCACAACTGCGGGGTAGGCCGTGGCCGGGAGACAACTGGCAGTACTATCGCCAGCTGGTCCTGGCTGTAGGCAATCCCCCACGTGCCTGCGCGGGTCCAGAAAACGAACACTTACTAACTTCAGTCCCCAACAACCAGTCGAGCAACGACCCCACCGAAAAGTGAAAAAGAACCGCAGCCGCCTATTCTTTCCGCCAACCGCGTTTCCAGGTTGGGTAAAGTACGCAAAGTGTCATTGAATACCTGATCAAACACATTTAAACTAGCCTGTCTTCTTCATTGCCTCTTCATCCAATCCACTGCATCTTTTACAAGCCGCCGATTCATTTCAGGAGGAATGTAATGCGTATAGCCTTCCAAATACCAAGTTTCAAACTTTTTATTCGCATCACGCAATGCATTCTCTAGCAATAACGCCTGTTCAAAAGACACATTCGTATCGAGAGTTCCGTGGATAATTAGTGTCGGTATATCGATATCCTCCATGCGGAATAAGGCTGTTCTCTCACGATACGCATCTGGTTGATTATTCGGTGTACCTCCGATGACACGCTTCATCATTCTGCGCATATCCTGTCGTTCTTTGTACGTGAAGACTACGTCTGAAACACCTGCCCAAGTCACCATAGAAGTTAAATCATCACGCATAATGGCTGTCCATAATGCCATAATCCCGCCTCTTGAAAAGGAAAATAAATGAATTCGATCTGAATTGACAGCGCTTTGCTGTTTAAGCACTTCCACACCTGTCACTGCATCATTGCGATCCTCTCCAGCAAATTCGTCCTTTCCTTCACCGCCACGATTGCCGCGATAATAAGGAGCGAACACTACAAGCCCATGAGATGCAAATTGCGCAATACGTCCCGGTCTAACCATCCCCACATGTTGGATGCCACCTCGTAAATACAGCAATCCATCATACCGTCCTTTTGCTTTTGGTGTGGCTAACAGGCCTTTTACTAACAAACCGTCAGAACTGTAGGTAATTTCCTCCAACTTAACATGCGGGTTTGGAGAAGGATAGTCTCTTCTTCGAATGATATTACCATCAGTTTGTTCCATCATTCGCTTCCACCCACTTTCTGAGTTCACCCATTCCACGATCTTTCATGTGAAAACTGAGTTCTGTACAGGCATCTAGTTCAGCGTCTGTCATCCACACCGCACCTTCAGTTTCCATTAATGTAAAGTCTTTTTCTATGTGTAGTATATCTCCTGTAAAAACCGCTTTGCAAAACGGAGGGTCTGTAAAAACGACGTACTCCGCAAATGAATGGACGTTTTCTATAGTGACACCTGTTTCTTCCATTGTTTCCCGAATTGCCGCTTGCTCAATGGTCTCTCCTAGTTCCGCTTTTCCACCTGGGAATTCAATGCCGCGTATTCTATGTTTAGTTAATAACCAGTGCTCGTTGTGCTTAATCATAACGAGCACATGGCGGGATTCGATATGATGTGGATTCGGTCCAAACGTCAATTCGACATTGGCCCCCTGTAAATCTTCAAATTTCAGCAATATGGATCACGTCCTTTCCTCTAGTGTAGCGGAAAGGTAAGTGAAGATTCAACGAAATAGCGGTAGTTGTTCGATAAACCGTTTAGACTCATCGTCGGTGTATTCATGGATCAATGCGAACACTTTCTTCAAACGCAAATCCACCTTATCGTTGTCTTTGTCATAATGATATGGAATATACGGTAAATGCGATCTGAGAAAATTTTGGAATTCCAATTGTTCCATTTGAGAAAACAGTTTTTCGAATACAGGATATGCTTCTTTGGTCACTTCTACTTTGTATTCCCATGTCGAGGAGTGAGGATCTGTAAGAACTAATTTGTGATTAAGTGATATATACATCGGATATCTTTCTTCTGTCATAATCATCCTACTTTCTTTTTTACGTAGCATGGCTCGTTATGAAAAATATATTCTGCATAAAAAAAACCTATTAACAGCATATCGTCAATAGGTCTCCGTATTATATTTCTTGATCTTGTTCTTCATACACTACTTTTTCAACTGCAAGCGCTACGTTAATGTGTACGTTAGGATCTAATGGATGTGGTACTAAATCGTCCCGCTTCGTACTATCCACAATCGCCAGAGCGGCAGCGATGAGCATCGGGTACGTAATGGATTTCGCATTGGCATTTAGTGCGCCACGGAAGATGCCTGGGAAACCGAGAACATTATTGACTAAACGGCCATCTGCTGCATAGGCTGCGCCAGCTTCCAATGCAATTTCTGGCGTGATTTCTGCGTTGGGATTAGATAAAGCCAGGATAATTTGCCCTTTACGAATCATTTCTGGCTTAATTAAATTAGCTACACCAGTTGTCGCAATGACTACATCACATGTCTCCATAATTTCTTCCATTGTTTCAACGACAGTCCCGCCGTACTCTGCTAACATCTCTTTTGCATGAGGATTGGGATCTGTTCCCTTCATTTCTGCTACACCATATGCCATAAACATACGACTGATTGCTAAACCTGCTGCGCCTAGACCAATTTGTCCGACTGAAGCATTAGTCAGTTCGACTCCGACATGTTTGCATGCTGTGAGCGTTGCCGCCAATGCAACGACTGCTGTGCCGTGTTGATCATCATGCATAACAGGTATCGGCAATTCTTTTTTCAAACGTTCTTCGATTTCAAAACAATGCGGGGATCCGATATCTTCCAGTAAGATCGCACCAAAGCCTTGATGGATATGTTTGATCGTTTCGACGACTTCATCTGGATCACTCGTATCAAGTAAAATCGGAATACCACTAATACCAACGAACTGATCAAACAAGACCGCTTTTCCTTCCATAACAGGCATTCCAGCTACAGGACCAATATTACCAAGTCCTAAAATAGCCGTACCATCTGTCACGATTGCCACTGTATTTGAGATGCCTGTGAAGTAATTTGCCTGTTCTGGATCTTCCTGAATAGTTTTGCATACACTTGCTACACCCGGTGTATAAACTCTTCGTAAGTCTGCCAAAGAGCGGATTTCATGTGTAGCTTTCATATGAATTTTTCCGCCTTCATGCATTTGCAAAACATCATCTGTAACAGCTTGAACTTTAATACCTTCTTTTAAGTTTTCAATCGCCACGACGATTTCAGCTAAATGCTTTTGATCATTACATTGTAACGCGATTTCTCTAATCGTGGATAGAGTTCCTACTTTGATCGTTTGGATGTCCCCAATATCGCCATTCAGCTGACCGATTGCCATAGTTACCTTGCCGAGATTTCCCGGTTTAGAAGGAGTTTCGATAATTAAATTTCGCAAAAACTGTCCTTGAGCCATCTTCTGTTTACCTCCTACTATGTCTTGTTTTAATCATATTCTACCAGTATCTTTACTTACGTCCATAAAAAAACACACATCTCTAATCATATGAGATGTGTGTTCGCCAATCAAGCCTTAGTATCAATAGAAGCGCCCTTTGTCGGATGCGCAACAGGTTGATTTTCAAGGCCGTTCAGCATATCATTCATAGCAGAAGTCTCCATTGAAAGAGCCTTATTCATGACGCTCATTTGAACGGTTGATTGCAAGCTTCTCAACTGGCTGGACATTATTGAATTGATATCCATATCGTTCAACTCCTTCCTGGTTTTCACTTCTTACTATCGGTTAATTCCTGGATGAATGAAGAGTTTTACTCGTTTGTTTCACCGAGAAACGCATTTAACATCCACTGATGCTTCTCAATGCTCTGATGCACCGCATTTAACATATCTTCAGTCATGTCATCCGAATCCTTCGCTGCAAGCTCCATACCCTTTTTCAATGATTTCATTATCTTATCAAAGTCATCTACTAGTGTTTGTACCATCTCATTTGATTTTTCTGTGCCTTTTGCTTCATCGACAACAGATTCAGTTAAATGCTGTGTTAGTGTTGCAGTCGGTTCGCCACCTAATGTCAGTACGCGTTCTGCAATTTCGTCCATATGCGCTGTAGCTTCATTGTATAACTCTTCAAATTTAGCATGCAATGTGAAGAATTGATTTCCTTTTACATACCAGTGATAATTATGAAGTTTCGCATACAACACCGACCATGTAGATACTTGTTTGTTTAGTTCCTGAATTAACTCTTTAGACATAAAAAAAACACTCCTCTTAAATTGTATTATGCTTCTCTCTTTTAATTTACCACATCTATAGGTAAACTAAACCTTATTACGTCAGAAGGTGATGGATATGCTAAAGAAAGTATTTATACAACTGATCCGGTTCTACCAGAAATTTATTTCTCCCTTATCACCACCCTCTTGCCGATTTCATCCGACTTGTTCACATTACGGGGTGGAAGCAATTGAAACACACGGGGCACTTAAAGGTAGTTGGCTTGCAGTCATGCGAATTTTAAAATGTCATCCATTTCACAAAGGTGGATTCGATCCTGTACCTCCCAAGAAACCGAATAAAAACAAGCAGTACTAGGTTGCAAACATACATCATATCTTGTATGATGAGAAAATAATCTAAATAGTAATCATTCCGATTACGCAACGGAGGCTTTTCTAATGAAAAATCGTTTGCTGTTGCTAGGTGCCGCTTTGTTACTCGTATTAAGTGGTTGTACCAATAATGCAACGACTGAACCGGATGATTCTTCATCCGATAAATTACTCGTCTATACGACAGTCTACCCATTGCAATACTTCACTGAACGTATTGGTGGAGAGTATGTTGACGTGAAATCTATCTATCCTCCTGGGACAGATGAGCACGTGTTTGAACCTACACAGAAAGATATGATGGCCCTCGCAAAAGGAGATTTATTCTTCTATATCGGACTTGGACTTGAAGGATTTGTACAAAAGACGGAGAAAACGTTGCAGAATGAAGATGTGCAGTTTGTTCCAATCGCCGATTATATCGATCCCGAGGAATTAGAAGAAGGTCATTCACACGAACATGGAGAAGAAAAGCATGACGATCATGGTCACGAGGATACCATCGATCCACATGTTTGGATATCACCTTACCTAAGCACCAAGCTTGCGGAGAAAATTACGCAAGAGTTGTCCGATGAATTACCTGAACATGCAGAGGCATTCAAGAAAAATTTCGATGTGTTATATGATGAACTAGAAGAATTGGATCGTGGATTTAAGACTATGGCTGATGCGTCACCAAACAAAACATTCTTTGTGTCCCATGCGGCGTTTGGCTACTTGGCGGATGCTTACGGGTTACAGCAACTTGCAGTATCTGGTCTTGATTCTCAGAATGAACCTTCACAAAAAGAATTAGCTTCTCTTGTGAAAAACGCAAAAGAACAAGACATCCAGTATATTTTATTTGAACAAAACGTCAGCTCAAAATTGGCTGAAGTCATCAAAAAAGAACTGGATGCCGAAGCGCTCACTTTGCATAATTTGAGTGTGCTTACTGAAGAAGATATTCAAAAAGAAGAAACGTACTTCACTCTCATGGAACAAAATTTGGAAGTACTGAAAAAAGCATTAGGCAACTAACAGTGGATGAAAACTCCACTGTTTTTTTATAACCATTTTTTCAATTCGAAGCGCATCAATTTATTCGCTGCATTACGTGGCAGTTGCTCTACAAATCGAAATTCTTTTGGAAGTTTATAACGTGCTAGACGTTCCGAACAGAATTCCACTAGTTCTTCCTCATTGACTGAACCGACAAGGAACGCAACGGGTACTTGCCCCCATTCCATATCTTCTTTACCACATACGCCAGCTTCCCGTATAGCAGGATGTGCCAGCAATACATTTTCAATCTCGGCAGGATAAATATTCTCTCCACCTGAGATAATTAAATCAGCACGTCGATCAACGATGAATAAATAGCCTTCCTCGTCAAGATAGCCTGCATCCCCTGTAGCGAGCCAACCGTCCTCGGTTAGTGCCTTGCGTGTTCGTTGGCTTCCAATGTAGCCTGGTGTTACGTGAGGACCTTTTATGAGCACTTCTCCTACTTCTCTTGGTTGAACGGTATCTTTAATGGCAATTTGATTGAAAAATAACGGTTTACCAGCTGAACCTAGCTTTCGCGCCGCATCTGCTTTTCCAAGTGTTGTCGTTTGCGAACATGTTTCGGTCATGCCATATGTCTGAAGTATCGGTAATCCACACGCAGTTGCGCGTTCCAAATAATCGAGCGGCACTGGTCCGCCACCGACGAGCATCGTGCGAAATAACGGATGTGCTTTACTATTAGTTGCTTCCATTACACGAACAATTTGATCCAACGTCAGCGCAACGACGGACATCGCCGTAACACGCCCTGCTATGATTTGTGCTGCAGCCTCTTTTGCATCAAATTTTTCGTACAAGCGCATTTCCATTCCATAAATTACAGAACGAATGACGATCGACAGGCCACTTATATGGAATAAAGGCATCATGCAAAGCCAGGAATCTTGGTCGGTCAATCCGAGATTCAGAGCAGAGGCAAGTGCGCTCGACGTATGATTACCCGCTGTCTGTCGAACTCCTTTAGGAACCCCTGTAGTGCCTGAAGTATACATAATCGATAACGTCTGATCTTCAGTCCACTGATCCAGAATAATGAACTCTTTCTGTTCAGACTTTTGAACTGTCGAATAATATAAGTTCTCGATGTCATCCAATTTAGGAAGTGTTTGTATTTGATCATCTATAATCACAAGTTTTGCTTCGGAATCACGTACTTGCCAGCATAATTCCTGTTCTGTTAGCCGATTATTCAGACAGACTACTTCCACACTTAATAACCAACATGCATGAATAAAGAGTACCGTTTGTTCAGTGGACTGACTGAGCAGCGCTACCCTACTCTCAGGTTGTACTCCGAGATGATGAAGTTGCTGTGCGATTTCAAGGGATTGTTCATATAATTCACGGTATGACCATCGTCCTTGTCCGGTCACTAAAGCTGATGCATCAGGCGTCAATTTGGCTCGTTGCACAAGCCAATTTGGAATGATCATAGGTAACTCCTCCAATTAAAATTAACGTAATGAAAAAGCTGCCCAAGTTAGGCAGCTTTCATTTGTTTAAGGGAATCGTGGGAACTGATCGAAGTCTGGTTTGCGCTTTTCTTTAAACGCATCTCGTCCTTCTTTCGCTTCATCTGTTGTGTAATAAAGCAATGTTGCGTCTCCAGCCAATTGCTGAAGTCCAGCCAAACCGTCTGTATCGGCGTTCATTGCTGCTTTCAAGAAGCGAAGTGCAGTTGGACTCTTGCCAAGCATTTCTTCACACCATTGAACAGTTTCGTCTTCTAGCTGCTCATAAGGGACGACTGTGTTAACTAAGCCCATATCAAGTGCTTCCTGTGCGTCGTATTGACGGCATAGGTACCAGATTTCACGTGCTTTCTTATGACCAACAATACGTGCGAGGTATCCTGAACCATATCCTGCGTCGAACGAGCCTACAGTAGGTCCTGTTTGTCCAAAACGTGCATTGTCTGCAGCAATCGTCAAGTCACACACTACATGTAATACGTGACCGCCACCGATTGCATATCCTGCAACCATTGCGACAACAGGCTTAGGAATAACGCGAATCAAACGTTGAAGATCTAAAACGTTCAAGCGTGGAATTTCGTCGTCTCCAACATATCCACCGTGACCGCGAACAGATTGATCGCCTCCTGAACAGAAAGCTTTCTCTCCTTCACCTGTTAACACGATAACTCCAATTCGCTGATCATCTCTTGCGCGTGAAAATGCATCGATCATTTCCATTACTGTTTTCGGACGGAATGCGTTGCGCACTTCCGGACGATTGATCGTGATTTTTGCGATACCATTGTACATTTCGTACTTGATATCATCATATGTACGAAGCGTTTCCCATTGACGGGTCATAATAAATTCCTCCTCGATTTTTACACTGTTTTCAGATAGCTCTTTATCATTGTAGCAAATTGTTGAGGTTTTTCCACGTGAATTGCATGCCCCGTATCTTTTATCGTTTCATGTTGCGCATTTGGCAGGCTTTTCATCATTTCTTGCGCAATCATTTCAAATTTCTCGTCTTCACTGCCCGTAAGCAATAATACAGGAAGTGAAAGTTGCTCTAGCGCCTGCCAGTATGAAGGCTGACTTCCTGTTCCAATCCCACGTAAACTGTTTGCTAAACCAATTGGCCGTTGATTGAGGCGTTCTTTACGCACTGCTTGCTGCTGTGAGTCAGACAATTTCTTTTGTGAATGAAACAGCGGAATCTCCTGCCAAAAGTCAACGAATTCAATCATTCCTTGCTGTTCTATCTTATCCGCAAGCTCAGCATCTGCTGTGCGTCGTGCAAGTTGTTGTTCAGACGTACGCAAGCCTGGTGAACTGCTCTCAAGTACTAAACTTTTCACTTTGTCAGGATAGGTTGCCGTATAGCCTAGCGCGACACGTCCTCCCATCGAATAACCAAGTAGAATGGGCTTGGTTATTTCAAGCGTCTGCAAGACTTCATTCAAATCTTCAATTTGCTCGTCCATCTCATAGCGGTTCATCTTTTCAGGCGCTTCCGTTTTACCATGACCGATTAAATCGACTGCGACTACATAATAATCCACCGTAAGCTCTTCAATCGTTTGCTGCCAAGTAGCGGTCGAACCTGTAAATCCATGCAACAAAACAATTGCAGGCAAGCGTTCATCCCCGAACTTTGCAATATGCGTATCAATACCTCTGATTGTTACTATTTCAGTCGTCAATGCGTTCCACCCTCTTCGCAATTTCCCGCCATACGGAGCGATGAGCTTCTACATTGTCTGCACGTACTGTTGCTACTTCAATAATTCGTAGATTAGCCGTTTTAGCCGTTTGCATCGCCTGTTCAAATGCTGGTGTCGTTTCTACTGCATCATATTGCGCTTCATACATCGCTGCGATATGGTCGAATGTTACATTAGTTGGTGTCCCGAATAATTGCTCATAATGATGTTCAATAGAAGCTTGTGGCAAATAGGAGAAGATCCCGCCACCATTGTTATTAATCAGAACAATCGTCAAATCAGTTTGCTGTAAACGGGAAATAATTAATCCGTTCACGTCATGTAAAAACGCCAAATCACCAATCAATAAATAAGTTTGGCGTTGACGACCTTCCTGAATTCCAAGAGCAGTCGAGACAACTCCGTCAATTCCATTTGCTCCCCTATTGCAGAACAACGAAATATCACGGTTCGTCTTTTTGAAATGCGTATCCAAGTCCCGAATCGGCATACTGCTACTGCAGACTACATCGGATCCGTCCGGTAAATTAGCAATGAATTGACGAACGAAGTGCCCTTCATCTTGATTGAAATGTTGATCTTCATTCATTACGTCTGCAGAAATTTGATTGGCTCTAGTCCATTGTTTCGTATACTTTGTTCGCTCGCGTGGTACAGATACTTGCTGCCAAATACTCGCTGCACTCACTTGCAAGTGATGAGTAGTCAGACCAATCGGATCACGATAATTTGGCGATTCATCGACTACGATATACGTTTCTGGACAAGTCTTCTTCAAAAACAAAAGTAATGGCTTAGAAGTGGGCTGCGGACCAAATCGTATGACACAATCAGGTCGCACGTTTTCAGCAAACATTTCACTTTTTAGCAACGCATCATATTGATCAATACAAAGATCGTCACAGTCTGTCGGTACTTGTGAGCGTAGATTGGATAACGGATCACATAGTACAGGCCATTGAAGTGCTCTAGCAAACTGCCAGAAACGGTCTTTATCTAAAGTAGACGGTTGCTCTCCCATCACGAGTATGCCTTTTTTCGATTGTGTAATGGCCGTTTCGAGTACTGTTTTCATTTCCTCTGTTACAGCCAAGTTCCCTACTAACTGTTGTTGGAATCGACTGACAGGCGTCGTGGCTTCCAAGTCAATAAGCAATGGCTCGCGGAATGGCACATTCAAGTGCACAGGCCCTTGAGGTGCAGTTTTAGCAACGGAAAGAAGTCTAACTGCACGTTGTTCCATGTATCGTAAGATGTCTTCTCTGTTTTCAGGCACAGGGAAATCGACGCTATCTTTGACGTGCTCTCCGAACATGCGAATTTGATCAATTGCCTGTGGAGCACCGACTTCACGTAATTCATGCGGACGATCCGCTGTTATGACGATCAACGGCAGTCTTGCATAAAACGCTTCTGTAATTGCAGGGTGATAGTTCGATGCGGCTGTTCCTGACGTACATAGTAAGACAACCGGTTGTCCAGTCGCCTTTACTAAACCAAGTGCGTAAAAAGCTGCTGAACGCTCATCGGTATGCATATAAGTCTGCATGTCTTCAGAGTTCGTAAACGCATACGCAAGAGGAGTCGATCTAGAGCCAGGACTTATAACCGCCCTGGTTGCTCCTTGCCGTATAAGCGCATCTGTTAAGCGGAGCACATAACTCGTTAATCCTGCTTCGTGATCATTCATGTAAACGGCCTCCGAGCGCGCGCAACACAGGACGGAATTTCACCCATGTTTCCGCATATTCTTCCGTTGGTGTAGAATCGGCTACAATACCGCCGCCCGCATACAAATAGGCATCATTGCCCGTTAGAAGTCCTGAACGGATCGCTACCGCAAATTCTCCATTACCCGCAGAATCCGCCCATCCAATCGGCCCTGCATAAAAGCCGCGGTCCATCTGCTCTTCTTCCCGAATAATTTCAAGCGCCTTCTGACGTGGAACTCCACCTAAAGCAGGTGTCGGATGAAGTGCTTCTACTAGACGGAATATATCCATGTCATTCGCAAGCTCTCCTTCAACCGGAGTGAATAAATGCTGGATATCCCGTACTTTCAAGAGCTTTGGTGTTTTATTTACTTGTAAGGATGTACAAAATTCCGCAAAGACTTGTGTAATCATATCGACTACATACTGATGTTCTTCACGATTTTTCTTATCTCGTAACAACACTTCTCCAAGCCGCTGATCTTCTTGAGACGTTTTTCCACGTTCAATAGAACCCGCTACACATGCAGAATATGCATGTCCATTATAAATCTCAACCAGCCTCTCCGGTGTTGCACCGAAAAACATTTCATCGCCAATTTGCAGTCCGAAGTGATAGCTAGCAGACTGTTCATTCGTAATCGTATGCAACGCAGCAGCCTTTTGGAATTCTTCTTCAAACGTCAATTTTATTTTACGTGCAATGACGACTTTCTCTGCCTCTTGCGCTTTAATATGTGATGTCACGTGCTCTACAGCATCCATATAACGGTCCGTAGCCAATTCTGTCTGTTTGATCACGTCAGGCTTTCCTTGGAAAGTGAATTCGTCAACTTGTGCAATATGGATCAAACGGTCCCGTTCGTGACGCAATGCTTCAAAGTCTGCTGCCGCTTGCGGTTCTTTTGTAATATAGTTAATCGACACATACGTTTTACCTTTTTCGATTTTCAGTTGGAATAAAGGAACAGTGAAATAAGCGGCTGGAAAAGCACTCCATTCATCATCTTGGCGTGTATGAGGATCAAAAGAAAACCCTCCAAACAACACCGGATCAATATCTTTTTCTTCTTTAATCAACCCTTCACATAAAGTTGCCCATTGTGAAGATATCGACTGAAAACGATCCCTCTCCGCTGTTAAAACTGTAGCCTGACCTAAACCGACAAGTTTTACCGTCTTGTCTGCATTCTGCCAGAAGAAACGATGCTCACCATAATGTGAAAGGCCTGCTTCAAAAAAAGCAAGCGGACTTAGCGTTTCAACTTCTAATGTTTCCGTAAAAAAACGAGATTCAGCGCTTGTTGCCGGAACCATTTTTTCTCGATCGGTCAATTTCCGAATCATCCCACTCTCTCCTTCTCATCATGCTATATGTTTTTCGACAATTTACGTTCGGACATCATTTCTCTGAACGATAAGTACCTCTATTCTAGCACATTGGACGCTGTACTTAATATATAATGTCTCGCTGTATAGGAGAGCATTCGACAAATATCTTTTGTGATTGTCTCTTCTTACTTAACTACTTGTTTTTGTTGTATACTATCAGATGATGACTACATATATAAGGAGAGATTACCCGTGCAACACACAATAGAAACCGATACTGGCTGGCGAGTTTGGTGGCAACTGACACGCCCACATACATTGACTGCCGCTTTTGCACCTGTCTTTTTAGGTACTATGATTGCGCTACAATACGGTCCGCTTCATTTTCCATTATTTTTAGCGATGCTTGTAGCCAGTTTGTTTTTGCAGATGGCTACAAATATGTTCAATGAATACTATGATTTCAAACGAGGACTCGACGATGAACACTCAATTGGTATTGGCGGGACAATCGTCCGCAATGGCGTACAGCCTAAGACCGTATTAAATTTAGCACTCATTCTGTATGGCTTATCTGTACTTCTAGGTATTTACATTTGTATGGAAACGTCCTGGTGGCTTGCTGCTGTGGGGTCCGTTGCTATGTTAATTGGCTATTTGTATACGGGCGGACCCTACCCGATCGCTTACACTCCATTCGGCGAGCTGGTTTCTGGATTCATCATGGGGATGCTATTAATTTTGATTGCATTCTACATTCAAACAGGAACTGTCACTGGCAATGCGATCTTGTTATCTGTTCCAAGCATGCTGTTAGTCGGAGCAATTATGTTGGCAAATAATATTCGTGATATTGTACAAGATACTAGGGGCGGCAGAAAGACTATGGCGATTCTCGTAGGACGAAAAAATGCTGTAACGATATTGGCAACATTTTTCATCGTGTCGTATGCATGGATTATTGCACTCGTTGTGACTGGACATGTGTCTACATGGGCATTACTCGTACTACTGAGCATTCCAAAACCGCTTCATGCTACGAAAACATTCCGCAAGTATGAACAACCCATTCAAGTCATGCCAGCAATGAAGGATACAGGCGTGACCAATACGTTGTTTGGACTACTTCTTGGTATCGGCATTCTCATTGCCCACTTCATCTGAATAAACTGTATCAACAACGTCCACACTGAAAAAGGTGGACGTTTTTTTGTTGTAAAGGTTTACCCTAGCTCGTAAACAGGGAAAGACTGAAATAAGAAAGCTTTCTCGGACTTCATAGTTCAACTAGGAAAGCCACATAGAAAGGGTCGTGACTATATTGTTAACAACTTCAAAAATTCAACAACTGGAAAAAGAATTACGTGAAATGGAAGATCGTTTGACTGAAACAGAAAATGAGACGGAGATTGTAAATACGGCACAAGATGATGTAGGCGAATTATCGATGTATGATAATCACCCCGCTGACATGGGTACAGAATTATATGAACGTGAAAAGGACATAGCACTTCACACACACGCTGAAGGTGAACTAGAGAAAGTCCAGAACGCACTACAAGCTATCAAAGACGGCACGTACGGTACATGTGAGGTCTGTGGTAAGGAAATACAAGTAGAGCGCTTAGAAGCCATCCCTTACACTACTGTGTGTATTGAAGATGCGCAAAAAGATGTTCCGACTGATCGACCGGTTGAAGATGATTTATTAAAGATGGCAGATCCCAATTCATTTGCAGCACGAAGAGAAGGAGACGCAATAGATTACGAAGATAGCTTTCAAGAAATCGCCCAGTCCGGCACATCTGAAACTCCTTCAGACTTCTCAGGTAATAAAAATCGGGATTATGGGGATCTGTACGATGAAGAAAATGAAGATAGCGTTGAAGAATATGAAGAGTTTGCAGTATCTGACATTACAGGTGAACCAGCCGGCTTTGTGCACAATGAACAAGCGATCAGATATGAAGATGAATTGGATGAGGAAGGTATTGAATCACCATTGGGTGACATTCCTTATAAAGAACGTGACAGCTATATTGATGCAGAGGAAGATAAGTAATTTTAAAACAGTACGTTATACAAGTACTCCTTGTATGACGTACTGTTTTTTTTACGTACTTTCGTTCCATAAGTACAGAAGACTTAGCATAAAATTTACTATCTGTTTAAAGAGTGAAAGTAGAAGCTAGCTAGATACAAATTGAACGCATATCGGCACTATTGATTGGTAGCACAACTCTACACGATGCATATCCCCTTCATATTACTCTCAGTTGCTTTCTACATAACTTAATTGAACAATAGAAAAAAGGTATTGCACAGTTGTGCAATACCTTTTTTTATGTATGACCCCTACGGGATTCGAACCCGTGATACCGCCGTGAAAGGGCGGTGTCTTAACCGCTTGACCAAGGGGCCAAAAATATGGCGGAGAAGGAGGGATTCGAACCCTCGCACCGCTTTCGCGATCTACACCCTTAGCAGGGGCGCCTCTTGAGCCACTTGAGTACTTCCCCATAAAAATGGCTCCGCAGGTAAGACTCGAACTTACGACCGATCGGTTAACAGCCGATTGCTCTACCACTGAGCTACTGCGGAATGGTGGGCCTAAGTGGACTCGAACCACCGACCTCACGCTTATCAGGCGTGCGCTCTAACCAGCTGAGCTATAGGCCCCTATTGGAGCGGGTGGGGAGAATCGAACTCCCATCATCAGCTTGGAAGGCTGAGGTTTTACCACTAAACTACACCCGCATTTATGGTGGCTCAGGACGGAATCGAACCGCCGACACAAGGATTTTCAGTCCTTTGCTCTACCGACTGAGCTACTGAGCCACATTAATTTCTGTTTAAATAAAAATGGCGGTCCCGACCGGGATCGAACCGGCGATCTCCTGCGTGACAGGCAGGCATGTTAACCGCTACACCACGGGACCATTGGTTGCGGGGACAGGATTTGAACCTGTGACCTTTGGGTTATGAGCCCAACGAGCTACCACTGCTCCACCCCGCGATAATACAAATGTTTCTTTTTCTAATACTTAACGCCTTTATTATCTTAACATAACTACTTAGTAAAGTAAAGCTATTGTTAAAGTAAATATGGCGGAGGAAGAGGGATTCGAACCCCCGCGGGCTTTAACACCCCTGTCGGTTTTCAAGACCGATCCCTTCAGCCGGGCTTGGGTATTCCTCCGTGAATTAAATAATCTGGTGGACCTTGCAGGACTCGAACCTGCGACCGGACGGTTATGAGCCGTCTGCTCTAACCAACTGAGCTAAAGGTCCTTAGGATAGCGGCGGAGGGATTTGAACCCCCGACCCTACGGGTATGAACCGTATGCTCTAGCCAACTGAGCTACGCCGCTGCAATTAGTCAGCCATGTGATTTATTGGTGGAGCCTAACGGGATCGAACCGTTGACCTCCTGCGTGCAAGGCAGGCGCTCTCCCAGCTGAGCTAAGGCCCCAA
>NZ_PDYX01000034.1:0-15464 GCF_002743265.1 Sporosarcina sp. P29
GTCTCTCATTCTTACAATATATACTTATCAATCTTCAATACCAATTCTGCGATTTCCGGCTTACTGACTTGATCGTCCGCTCCGACACTGTCCCCTTTATGCTTCAGGTCATCTGTGATGAGTGAAGAGAAGATGATAATCGGCAGTCCGGCAAGGTGGGAATTCGCTTACAAGATTCTTCTAGAAAAGTAACGCTGTTTGTATAACCTGTTTAATAGCCAATAAAATGAGGCATACGTATAACTACCTCTTTTATTGCTTTTATATAAATTGCCCCATGACTGCAGATTTTTTTCGCGTAGATTTCAACTACTTCCAGTTACAGCTTCGGAAAGTTTGAACTTTTCCCACTATTCCGGACACTTATAACTGTAGGAAACTCCATATAATTCATTGATTAGACAACGAAAAATTATGGCGTATAAATAACGCTGCCTTTATTTTTTAGAGCCCGCATTTACAATAGGAGTTAAAGTTAGGATCAATTACGTGAATCGCTAGTAGTCAAATACATTTCTTTAAGTTTAGACTTTTGAATTTTTCCAGCTGGGGTCATAGGCAATTCATCCACGAAAACAAACTGCTTCGGTATTTTGTAATCGGCAAGATGTTCACGGCAATAAGCTATTAATTCCGCCTCTGTTAGTTCTATTCCAACGTTCAAAACAATGTAGTACCGACCAATCTCACCGTAAAACGAATGGGGAACACCAATGCCTGCTGCATTCGAAATATCTGGATGCATCGTTAGCACATTTTCAATCTCTACTGGAAGCACATTAAATCCACCTTGAATATAAACTTCTTTTTTCCTTCCTTTAAAACTTATATAACCTTCCGCGTCAATTGTAACTAGATCACCCGTGTACAACCAACCATCTTCTGCAAAGGCTTCTTTCGTACTTTCTACATCCCTATAATAACCTTTTGCGACACAGTCACCTTTAACTACTAATTCACCCATTTCACCAATCCCGACCTCTTGTTGATTCTCATCCACAATTTTAGCTATAAAGTCTCCAATTAACACACCGAGTGTTGTTTGGACCTTCTCTATCGAATCGGTTGTCCTTGATAAAATACACGCGCCCGAGCTTTCACTTAACCCATATAAGCCCAGTAATTCTGTATTCGGGATCTTCCTCATGATTTCATTACACAATGCAGGTTCGACATTAGATCCACCTACAACGCTAATCCTCAGAGAACTCAAATCATATCTGAAAAAATCATTATAGGAAAGTAGCATTAAATACATTGTAGGAACACCGCCAAAAATTGTGGCTTTATGTGCTTGTATAGCCGTCAACACATATTCAGGACGAAACTCCGGAATTAAAATAGCTGTTCCTTTACTAATCAGTGTCACCGTAACCTGACAAGTAATTCCACCTACATGGTTAAGTGGAAGACATTGAATAGTTATATCATCTTCCCTTACTTGAAAATGATTGACCTGTGCACGTGCTGAAGCTAATATACTTCGATGAGTAATCATGGATCCTTTCGGCTTTCCTGTGGTTCCGGAAGTGTAAATCATAATTGCAAGATCCTCTGGGTCCACTTCTTTTTTACACGCGTTCAATTTTTCGTTATTTGGATTTCTTTCAAGTAATTCAGAATAAGAAGAACTACCTTCAAATCCTTCACCGATAAAGATATATTTTTCAACAGACGGGATTTTCGATTGGAAGTCTAAGAAAAAGTCCGAAAAATTAAAGTCTGGAATCTTATCTATGGATACGATTGCTTTTACCTCAGAGTGATTGATCATATATTCTAATTCAGGAGCCCTGTATCTAACACTTAAGGCGACAGCCCCGACACCAATCTTCGCTGCAGCAAAATATGAAATAAGCCATTCTATTTGGTTTAAAGCAAGAATCGCGATATGGTCTCCCCTAGTTAACCCTTCTTCTAAAAATGCTGAAGCCAACCGATCTGTCACTTCATCTAATTGCTTATAGGTAAGACTTTTCGAGCCATCCTGCAAAAACACCTTATCTGGATAAGTATTGACTGCGCTAAGTAATGTTTCGTTTATCGTTACCATCTAATGACCCCCAAATTGATTTATAAGCCTTTATCTACTATATTTAGTAACCAATAAAACGAGGCATTCGTTTCTCTGAAAACACTTTCAAACCTTCCTTTGCATCGTCGCTCTTAAATACTTTCTCTGCGTACTTATACTCTTTATGAAATACCAGCTCCGTAGATAAACTTTGCAAACAGATTACTGCCTCTTTTGTTGTGTGTACCGTTATGGTCTTCTTATTTTATTCACAGCTTCCATGTTTTCCATTTTATTCAATAACAGATCCGCCTTATTCACCGCTTCTCTTTGTTAATAAGCACTTTCAAGACACCTGTCGTCACGGGTTCACCCGTTTGTTTAATAATTTTTTGAATGGCCGTTACAACTCCAGTACCATTTTTCTTATCTGCTAACTCCGTTACTTCCAATTCAACATGTATCGTGTCATTTATGAATGTCGGCTGTATAAATCTGAGATGATCAATTCCATAAAAAGCGACTATGATTTCCGGTTCCATTATTTGGAGTCCGGTAGCAGCTGATAACACCAGCATGCCATGTGCAATTCTTTGTTTAAATGGCGTATTATTTTCTGCATACTCCTTATCTGTATGAAGCGGATGCCAATCTCCGCTAAATGCGGAAAACATCACAAGATCCGACTCAGTAATCGTACGACCTCTGGAACGCCATGTTTCGCCGACTTCAAAATGCTCAAACCTTTTATTAAACATGTTAATCTGCCTCCATAAATTAATTGTTTTTTCAATCATCTCGGAGCGTAAAACAGTCTTTAATATCTAACCCGTAGTAATTCTTGGCAATTCATTAACAAGTTCCATTTGCTTCGGAATTTTAAAATGAGCAAGCTTTTCTTCGCAAAATTCACGAACTTCTTGAAGACTTATATATTCGCTTGTATCCTTCAAAGTAATAACTGCTTCAATGGATTCTTCCTACTTCCATTATTAGTTAACACTGTCTACTTCCGTATACAGTGTTGCATATTCTTCCCGTAATATTTGCTTTTGGACTTTCCCGATCGTCGTCATCGGGATCGTATCTATAAATACAACCTTTTTAGGAACTTGGAATCCACCAAGATGCTCTTTGGAATAAGCGATAATCTCTTGTTCAGTAATGTTGGCTCCCTTTTTAGTTACAACAAAAGCAGTTACCGCTTCGTTCCACTGTTCATTGGGAATACCTACAACCGTTACATTTTCAATTCCCTCATAATTTAATAGTGTTTGCTCCACTTTGATGGAGGCTACATTTTCTCCACCCGTTTTGATGATATCCTTTTTCCGGTCTACAAATACCATTTGCCCATCTTCATCCCAACATCCTAAATCTCCTGTATGATGCCAGCCGAACAAACGACTTGCTTCCGTTTCTTCCTTGTTATCCAAGTAACTGTTCATGACATTTGGACCGCGATGCACGATTTCTCCAGTTTCACCTTTAGGCAAGATTTCACCTTCATCATTCATCACTACTGTATCGTTAAGAATTGCCGTCGTTCCCCAATATGAACCAAATCTTTTCAGCTGCTCTTCTGGTTTAAATAGCATTGTAGCTGGATATATTTCGGTTTGCCCAGTGCCCAGCAAGAAATCTGCCCCAAGCTCATTGATACCTTTTTCCAATGTATTTCTATCCATTGGTGCCATCGCATACATACATGTTTTTAAAGATGAAATATCATATTTACTTCGATTGGGATGATGAATAAGTGCTCGATAGATGATCGGTAATGCGAGCAAAAATGTAGCTCTTTGCTTTTCAATTACTTCCATAAAGTTCTCCGGTTCGAACTTTTTAACAATAGTAATCTTTGCACCAATGGTTAGGAACGATGTTAAGAATGAGTGCTGGGCACAATGAAACATTGGTAATACCGCTACTTGAACATCATCCTTATTTATACCAACGTCAATAATGTTACTTAAACTAGTAAAGTAGACGGCTAAATGGCTAATACGAACACCTTTTGGATCACTCGTCGTACCGCTTGTAAACATAATTTGTGCTATGTCTCGGTCCTTAATATCAACATCTGGTTCTTTGCTAGACTGACCGACAAGAGCTTCATTAAAGGATTTTCCAAGAGCTCCCTCTTCTTTATTGACTATTAATAGTTGATCACCCGCAAAATTCGAAGGATCGACCTGTAATATTTCATTGTCAATAATCGTCATCTTGACGTCTGCTTTATTCAAAATATATCTTCTTTCTTTAGGAGATAGGCCTGAATTTATCGGCACCCATATTAGACCTGCTTTTTGAATACCATACATTGCTATTACGTGTTCGATTGAGTTGGTACACATAGTTGCAATAGTATCGTTCTTTTTGTAACCATTTTGAATTAAATAGTTAGCGAAACTATTGCACGCATCATCTAGCTCTCGATACGTAAGTTCTTTGTCACCTTCTACGAGAACTGTCTTACCACCATAACGACTTGCAGATCTACGAATAATATCACCTATTGCAACACGGTTAATTACCGAAATTTCATCCATCATAATATTTCCCCCTCGTAATGGTTAATTTATTTTCAGTCTTTTCGTTAAAATTTCATTCATGATTTGCGTTGTTCCGCCACCAATGGACTGAAGTCTCGCATCTCGCCAATAGCGCTGAACAGGATACTCCATCATATAGCCACTCCCACCATGGATTTGAAGCGCCTGGTCACATACTCTGCTAACCATTTCAGCCGCATATGCTTTTGCCATCGTCGCCTCTGTTGTGACATCATGTCCTATGTTATATTGGTAAACTGCCCGATACGTTATATTTCTGGCCTTCTCAATATCTACAGCCATATCGACCATCTTGTGTCGAAGCACTTGGAATTGAACTAGCGGTCCTCCAAATTGGATTCGTTCTTTACTGTAACGAATAGCATCTTCCAATGCCTTTTCAGCTAATGCGATACTAGAAAGTGCCATCGTCAATCTCTCCCATTGGAAATTGATCATAATATACTTGAATCCTTCATTAAGATTGCCAATCAAATTCTCTTTGGGAACTTTTACATTGTCAAAATAGAGCTCGCTCGTATCGGATGCCCGCCATCCTAACTTGCTAAGTTTCTTTCCGACAAAAAAACCTTCCCAATCACTTTCTACGATGAATAGACTCATATTTTTATGTCCTGGTTCATCGGAAGTTTTTGCAGCAACCACTACATAGTCGGCGTTAGCTCCATTTGTAATAAAGGTTTTTGATCCATTCAATACATAATGATCACCTTTATCAACAGCTTTTGTAACTAGTGAGGAAACATCACTACCTGCATTTGGCTCGGTGATCCCTAATGCAGCAATTTGTTTTCCTTCAATACCAGGTTGTAAGTATTTTTTCTTCTGCTCATCATTACCAAAATTCCAAATCGGCGTCATGGCTATACCGATGTGAGCAGCAATAGAAGCTCCTACTCCGCCCGATCCACATTTTATGAGTTCTTCAATAAAAACGGCATCCATAATAAGGTCAGACCCTGCTCCTCCATATTCGACTGGAAACTTAGTCCCTAAAAATCCCAACTCCCCCGTTTGTTCAAAAAGACTTCTTGGAACCTCGCCTGCTTTTTCCCATTCCTCAACAAATGGTACAATCTCTTTTTCTACAAACCTACTTACTGATTTGCGAAACATATTATGATCTTCATTAAACATCCAGTGTGTCATTTTCTCACTTCCTTTTTCGCTGATTTATAAGCCCATTTGTTTTGAGATGATTTCTTTCATCACTTCATCTGCTCCTGCTCCAATACGATTAAGTCTTGAATCGCGCCAAATACGCTCAATAGGATAGTCTGCCATATATCCGTTACCACCGAATATTTGCAATGCTCGATCCGCAACCCAGTGGGCCATTTGTGCAGCTGCTAGTTTTGTCATTGAAATTTCCTTACTCGGTACTTCGCCATTGGAAAAACGGTACGCAGTCGCATATGTCAATTCTTTGCATACTTCTATTTCCGTTTTCATTTCAGCCAATAGATGAGAAATCACTTGAAAATTAGCAATCGGATGATTAAACTGTTTTCTCGTTTTTGCATATTCATAAGCTAGATCATAGGCAGACTCGGCCAACCCGATCGAAGCTGCTGCTGAAATCAGTCGCTCTCCTTGCAGTTCCCACATAATATACGAGAAACCTTTTCCTTCTTCTCCAAGCAAGTTTGCTTTCGGCACACTGACATTATCAAATATTATTTCAGCCGTATCTGATGAACGCATACCGACTTTGTCCAATCTTTTACTGATAGAAACACCCGGGCTATCAAGGTCTACTAAGATTAGACTGAGTCCTTTATAACCTGGTTCATCTGATGTTCTTGTGACAAGCGTAACGAAATCTGCACGCGAACCGTTTGTAATATACATTTTCGTACCATTTATAATCCACTCATTGCCTTGCTTTCGCCCTCGTGTCTCAATAGAAGCCACGTCGGAACCATGATTCGGTTCAGAAATCCCAATTGCAGCAAGCTTATCCCCTTTAACAGCTGGAATGAAAAATCGTTTCTTTTGATCGTCATTGCCAAATTCCGCAATTGGGGGTATAGCCATATCCGTTTGAACGGCGACGGCCATCGGAAATCCGCCACAACCACACTTAGCAAGTTCCTCCGCAAATACGATAGATGTAAAGTAATCTCCGCCTTGACCTCCGAGTTCTTTAGGATAACGAAGTCCAAGAAAACCTAAGTCTCCCATTCTTTTTATTATTTCTATTGGGAATTCCCCGGCCTCTTCCCACTCTTCTACGAACGGTTTCACTTCTTTCTCGACGAAATTTCGAATGACTTTGCGTAACTGTTCGTGCTCTTCCGTAAAATAAGGTTCATATATCATACTTACACCCCCGCTTTATCAACTGTTTGATTAGATATTTTTAGCACATCTTCTGGAACTTCTATTTCCATTCGCAGTAAATTTGCACCGAAACACTTTCCAAGACTATCGATCCGGATAGATCTTGAACCGCCGCCATTCAAAGCTCCCGTTAATATGAAGTTATAAGCGTTTATAGTTGGCACTTCATAGCGGATCACTTCTCCTGCAATCAATTCTTGAAAGTGCTCTTTCACTTTTTCTGCTGTAACTTGTTGATCAAAAATTTCATACAACTCTCTACTTGGAGCAAATAATCCGATGTTGACTGTATTGCCTTTATCTCCAGATCGCGCTTGTGCAATATCTCTCAAAAGGATTTTAGACATACGTCCCCACCTCCTCCACTATGACCTTCACTTGGCTTTCTACCAGCTCTCTCGGAATGAGCGTTGCCCACATACCAAGCAACTGTCTTGGTGGAATATTTCCGAAGAATCCGCCTGCTGATGGAGGACCATTAAGGAATAAAGGAGGAATTAAACGATTTAACTGCAGTACATCCCTTTTCGTTTTTCCTCGTACTGCCATTCGCAAATACACTTCGTTCAAATCTTCACTAGGCTCACTTGCCAGTGGACCGTGTATCGAATCATAGCCCAAATAACTCGTCTGTATTTCATCGTACGTTAACCCATTTTCGTTAATTTGTTGGCGTATGATTTCATCTGACTTTCTCGCCTTTTTCAAAGCATCTGGCCATGAATAGCCAACAAGCACTTGCCCCATATACCCATCCTCATAACCCATCACAACCTTCAAGTTGTCTGGTTTAGGATTCCCTTTAACACCGCTCACTCGTACACGATTGTCTCCAACTTGCTCGAGCTTCACTTGCGTTAGATCGACAGTGACATCAGGCGTTACATAAGCTGAAGGATCATGTATCTCATACAGCATTTGTTCTTTCACTGTATCTACAGATACGCGTCCTCCACGCTCTTCTACCTTCGTGATGATAAAATCTCCACTGTCACTCATTTCCGCTATCGGATAACCGATTTTCTCCATGCCTTCAATCTGATCCCAATCACCACTGAAGTTTCCACCTGTCGATTGAGCGGAACACTCGAGTAAATGCCCCATAAAAATACCACTTGCAAGTCGATCCCAATCATCTTCTGACCAACCATACTCATAAATTAATGGTGCCAAAAACTGTGCTGTGTCAGTTGTTCTACCCGTAACTACAATATCCGCACCTTGTTTTAATGCTTCAACAATTGGCATTGAACCAAGGTATGCGTTTGCAAACATTAGCTTAGCTTGCACTTCACTAATGGATTCTCCAGTTTCCATATGATCAAATTGGACACCTTTAGATAGTAAGCTATCCATTTGATCAAATATATTGTCGCCTGTAACAACTGCCACTTTTAAATCATCCATTTCCAGCTCTTTTGCTACACGAATAATTTCTTTTTGGGCACCTAGTGGATTAACCCCACCAGCGTTTGTTAAAAGCTTAATTCCTTTTTCTTTTACATAAGGAAGTAAGGCTTTCATTGATGTAGTGATATCGCGTGTATAGCCAAAACTTTCATCTTTCTTCTGATCTTTTACGAGTATAGACATTGTTAATTCTGCTAAACAATCAAAACTTAGGTAATCTACATTACCGTATTTAGCTGTAGCAACAGCTGGCTCTATTGTGTCTCCATAAAAACCTTGTGCCGCACCGACTCGAACCGTTTTCATCTTATATAACCTCCTTATTTTTCAGGTTTCAATAGTGATCACAGTATCGCCTTCTTGTACGAAGTCGCCTTCTGCTACTTTTATTTCTTTCACAGTACCCGCTTCTGTTGCTTCAATCGGAATTTCCATTTTCATTGACTCTAAAATTATTAGAACTTTCCCAACCGCCACTGCTTCTCCTACTTGGACTTCAGTCTTCCAGACACTTCCACCCATTGGTGATGGTATTTCTATCATAATGATTCCTCCTTATTTCCCTGTCCATTTTGGTTTTCTTTTATCTAAAAATGCGGATGCACCTTCGTTTAAATCCTCACTTTTAAATGACACGAGTCTTAGTGTAGATAAGTAATCGAATGACTTCATAAAGTCCATTTGCTCTGTTGCGAAATATGCTTCCATGCCTAGCCCAACCGCCAATGGGCTATGAGATGCGACCATCTTCGCAAGTTCCCACGTCTTTTCTTCTAGCTGATCATGGGGCACTACACGATGCACCAATTGATATTCTTTTGCTTTTTCAGCATCCATAACTTCTGCTGTCAACATCATCTCCATGACACGACGATCCCCGACAGCTCGCCTTACCCACGGCAAGATTACATATGGAACAAGTCCCAATTTCATTTCAGTTAATCCCAGCTTTGCTTGATCTGATGCAATTGCAATATGCGACATCGCTACGAGACCTGTTCCACCACCAAGTGCTGCGCCGTTAACAGAAGAAATTATGGGAGTTTTTACAATTGCGCCTAGCTTAAATAACTCTGTACTTTCCAAACCCTCTTGGTAAAGTTGCGGAATCGGCTTTTCAGCGTACTCTTTAAAGTCCTTTAAATTTCCACCTGCAGAAAATGCTTTCCCCGCTCCCGTTAAAATGATGGCATGGACTTCTGTATCACTATCTGCCTTTTGGATCGCGTGTTTTAAATCGCTTGTTAACTGTTCGTCTAAAGGATTTCTCTTATCAGGAAGGTTCATAGTAATCTTCGCTATATTCTCGGATGTTTCATATAACACAGTTTCATAACTCATTTTCATCCCCCTAACTATTTACTCATCACACTGGATGTATCGCATTACGTTTTTCGTACTTCATAACAGACTTTGTCTTATAAAACTTGAATCTGCGAATCACTTCAGTCCGAATGTCATCAAATCCGACTATGTCATCAATAATTAATTCTGAAGCTACTTTGAAAAGATTCACATCCTTCAAGTATTCTTTTCTTTTTTCATCTATGAAAGCCGCGCGCTCATCTTCGGGAAGCTCTTGAATCTTGTTATAATAGACTGCATTCACTGCGGCTTGTGGACCCATTATCGCTATTTGTGCACTCGGCAACGCTAACACTACATCAGAACCAAATGCCGGTCCTGCCATTGCATAAAGACCCGCGCCGTAACATTTTCGAACTACTAATGAAATAATGGGAACCGTTGATTCTGAAAGTGCTGAAATCATCTTGGCACCATGGCGGATAATTCCACTCTGCTCTACTTTTGAGCCAATCATATAACCAGGTACATCTGACAAATAAAGCAAAGGAATATTATACGCGTTACAAATCATCACAAATCGTGCAGCCTTGTCTGGTGAATCAACGAATAATGTTCCACCTTTGACTTTGGATTGATTGGCAATAATTCCTTTAACTTCTCCATTCAATCGTGCAAATCCTGTAATCAACTCTGGTGCAAATAGCTTTTTGTATTCAAACCAGCTGCCTTCGTCAATTACTTGATCAATCAATTCATACATATCAAACGGCGTATTCTCATTTAAAGGAACTATCTCTTTCACGTCTCTTCCACTAACCGGGGCTACTACTTTTTCTAAAGGAAGACCATCTTTCCAAGACTGAGGCATATACCCTAAGTATCGTTTACAAGCATCAATCGCTTCTTCCTCGCTATCTACTAAGACATCACCTAACCCACTTACCGAACAATGCATTCTAGCGCCGCCCATTTCGTCCATTGTGGTCTTTTCACCAATTGCCATCTCTACCATTCTCGGAGACCCTAGATACGCACTTGAATTTCCATCAACCATAATAACCAAATCAGAAAATGCTGGAACGTACGCTGATCCTGCTGGTGATGGTCCAAATAAAATTGTGACCTGGGGGATCACACCCGATAATTGGACTTGGTTGTAAAATATCTTGCCGCCTTGTCGTTTACCGGGGAAAACATTTAACTGTTCTGTTATCCTCCCCCCCGCCGAATCAATAAGATATACAATAGGAACTTTTAATTCCGCAGCCTTTTCTTGGATACGAATATTTTTCTCGACGGACTTCGGCCCCCATGAGCCTGCCTTAACAGTTGAATCTGCAGCTAAGAAACATACAGTTCGACCATTTATTTCTCCGATTCCTGTTACACTGCCATCTGCCGGAAGCGATGGATCCAGATTATTCGCGAACAACCCATCCTCGACAATCGAATTCGGATCAAAAAGCATTTCTAACCTCTCTCTAACAAATAACTTACCTTGTTCTTCATTTTGTTTATGATACTTTTCTCTTCCACCTTTTAAGATTCGTTCTTTCTCTGATAAGTACTTTTGATAATCTTTACGCAATTGCCCCACTCCTCATCATCCTATTTTTAATTCACTTATATACCTTGCAAGAGTCATGCCAACTACTATTTACCGACAAACCGTGTATTTCTTCTAAACTGGGATTATATTAGAATAGCCACATGTGTAGAATTTCTGATAGTTGTACAAATATTCACACAGTTGTATTGATTTTCTTTTCTTTGCCATATAAACTTAAATTATCCATTAGTTTCTTAAATTTACGTATTAGCTTGTTAGACTACTAGTGAAACATCGAGGAAAACCGAGATTCATCAATCAAAAGGAGATGTTACCTATCAGAGTTCGCCAACTTGCTTCTTCAAAATTTATTAAAGTTTCCAATGAAGCCACCGCAAAAGAAGTTATGAAACTATTTTTAAATAGAAAGCAGGACATCGCTTGTGTCTATAAAAATGAACACTTCTTAGGTATCGTTACAAAATACTCTCTATATCGCTTGCTACTGGAAAACGAAGCATTTGATGCAGTAATTGAACCGGTTATTATTAAAAACGTCGTCACGCTGAACGAAAATGATTATCTTATTTATGGTAAGAAATTATTAATCGAAAAAAACGTTGCACATGCTGTCGTTCTAAACGAAGCAGGCCATGTCACCGGTATTTTAGCAACAGCAGAAGTAATTTCAGGATTGATTACTGATACAAAAAGTTCCGCCAACCAATTATCTTCACTGGTGAATAGCTTGGAAGATGGCATCATTTCAGTTAATTTGGAGATGCGTATAACCTCAGTAAATACCGCTGCCGTTACCATTATTGAAATTCAAAAAGATGAATTACTAAACCTTTCTATCTTGGATATATCACATACTCTATTCAAGAATCTAAAGGATTCTATTACAACCAAGAACAGCTTCGTAAAAAAAGTCCATTTTTCAAAAGCAACAACGATTGCAACTTTTATTCCAATCATAGAATGGGACGTTGTGATCGGAGCAATTGTAGTGCTGAAGGAAATCACCGAACTAGAGAAAATTGCAAAGGAATTGAAAATCACAAAAAGTATTGAAAAAACGTTAGATAGCGCATTAGAACTCTCTTATGACGGAGTTCTTATAACAGATTCGGAAGGTATAATTACAAGAGCTAATCATGGTATTTTGTCATTACTCGGATATCAATCAACAAAAGAAGTAATCAATCAACAAATACAAACTCTTCTGCCAGAAATACCGGCCGATAAAAGTATTCTTCACAATGAAAGTATTGCGGGTGAACTTTTACAGATTAAAGGTCAGCAAGCCATATTGTCTCAAATGCCTATCATTGAAGAGGGTAAAAATATCGGGGCTATATTCAAGTTTATATTTAAACAATTAGAAGACTGGAAAGACCTTTTACAACAAATGGAGCGTCTTGAAACCGAAATCTCTTATTATCGTGGAGAACTGCTAAAGGTCTCACTTGAAAACAATCCATTCGGACTGATCATTTCGAAAAACAAACAAATTAATAGCCTCAAAAATGATGCCTATACTGCTGCGCAGTCATTCTCGAACATTTTATTAACTGGAGAGAGCGGGACAGGAAAAGAATTATTTGCTGCAGGAATTCACCAAGCTTCTGAGAGACCTGGAGCATTTATTACTGTCAATTGTGGCGCTATACCGGAGGAACTTTTGGAATCCGAATTTTTCGGGTACGCAGATGGTGCTTTTACTGGGGCAAAAAAAGGTGGGAAACTGGGTAAATTTGAATTAGCAAAAAGTGGGACGTTATTTTTAGATGAAATTGGTGACATGCCATTATCGTTGCAGGTGAAAATTTTGCGGGTATTACAAGAAAAAGAATTTGAAGCTGTAGGCGGGATTAAAACAATACAAACGGATGTAAGAATCTTAGCAGCAACTAATAAAGATCTACTTGCTATGGTTCAAGATGGATCGTTCAGGGCTGATTTGTATTACCGACTCCATGTTATACAATTACACATACCTCCGCTTCGTGATAGATCTGAAGATATTTCGCTCCTATCCGAATTTTTCATTAACAAATTCAAATCAAAAACATATAAACAAATTAACGGCATAACAAATGAAGCTTTGGAAAAGTTAGCCCAACACAAGTGGCCTGGGAACGTTAGAGAGTTAGAGAATGTGTTGGAGCGTGCGTTTCACTTTACAACTAGTAATTGGATTAATGCGGATAATATACATCTTGATCAATCACGAATTCAACTCAAAGAATTACCACAACAAGAAGTTCTCCAATCGCCTTCACAATCTAATGTTTTCAACCGAAAAGAGCTAATTAATAACACCGAGAAGTCTCTATTAATTGATGCACTCACAAAAACAGATGGCAATAGAACCAAAGCGGCTGAAATGTTAGGGATCAGTCGTTCGTCTCTCTATTACAAAATTGAAAAGTTCCAAATCAAAGAAAAATCTAGTTTTAAGATCAACGAATAACAAACAGACTGCCTAACTCCAATAAAATATGGAGCCCAGGCAGCCTGTCTTTTATAGTGTATTATATCTCTTTATCTTCATAACTGAGCTAACTTCCCTCGCAGATGTTCTTCTACAAAGTTTGTCGTCGTATTACCTTCTGAAAATGCTTTGTGCGCAATAACTTCTTTTAACATAGGAATATTCGTTTTAATTCCTTCTATAATATACTGATCAAGAGCCTTCTTCATCTCTTTAATAGCTTCATTTCTTGTATTTCCTTTCACAATTAACTTCGCAATCATAGGATCGTAATATGGCGTGATGACTGAACTCTCATTTATCGCCAGTTCATGTCGCACATTTTCACCACTTGGCAATTCCAGTTTAGTGATCTTACCAGGAGACGGGAAAAATGTTTTTGGATCTTCTGCATAAATTCGTACTTCAATAGCGTGACCTAACTTTTTAATGTCACTTTGTCTGAATGGCAGGTCTTTTCCTGCTGCAATATTGATTTGTTCTTTAACGATATCAATTCCTGTGATTTCCTCTGTTATTGGGTGCTCTACTTGCAATCTGGTATTCATTTCAAGAAAGTAGAAGTTCTTGTCTTCGTCTACTAAGAATTCAATGGTTCCAGCATTGACGTATCCGATTGCTTTAGCAGCCTTCACAGCAACCTCGCCCATTTTCACTCTTGTTTCTTCATCCAAAAATGAAGATGGTGCTTCTTCTAATACTTTTTGATGACGCCGTTGTATAGAACACTCTCTTTCCCATAAGTAAACCGTATTTTGTTTACTATCAGCTAATATTTGAATTTCAATATGCCTAGGACTTTCTACAAACTTTTCAATAAAAATATCACCATTCCCAAAAAAATCTGTCGCCCTTTTTTGATTACTAACAAACGCCTTCTTCAATTCTTCGCTGTTCTTCACCGTCTGTATACCAATTCCTCCACCACCAGCAGAAGCTTTTAACATGATAGGATAACCAATTTTCTCTGCAACTGCAACAGCCTCTTCTGCATTCTCTAATGAATGGTTAATACCAGGAATAATTGGTACACCGGCTTTTTCCATCAATTTTCTTGATTCAATTTTGCTGCCCATTTTATCTATTGCTTCAGATTTCGGTCCGATAAAAACTAGCCCCGTTTCTTCGCACCTTTTTACAAACTGTACATTTTCCGAAAGCAAACCGTAACCTGGATGAATAGCTTCAGCTCCAGACACTTTCGCAACCTCAATGATCTTGTCTATATTCAAATAACTTTCATTTACACGGGCTGGTCCAATTAAGAATGCTTCATCGGCAGCTTTAACGTACAAGGATTGTGCATCTGCTTCCGAATAGATGGCAACAGTTTTAATCCCCATTTCTTTGCATGCTCTAATCACCCTTGCAGCAATTTCTCCACGATTCGCAATTAATATTTTATTGAACATCAATTGAATCCCCTCTCTTTCCATCTGTACAACTGATTTATGATTCAACTATATACTTGCAAGAGTTATGCCAACAGTAAACAGTAGCATAACCTTATACTCTCGCATATTCAGTTTCTATAGATATAATCAAGTGTAGCTATTTTTAGACAGTTGTCTGGATAGTTACACAACCCTCTCAGTCTTGAAATACACACAAAGAAAAAAGACCCCCGCAAAAAAACGGAAGTCTCTCATTCTTACAATATATACTTATCAATCTTCAATACCAATTCTGCGATTTCCGGCTTACTGACTTGATCGTCCGCTCCGACACTGTCCCCTTTATGCTTCAGGTCATCTGTGATGAGTGAAG
>NZ_PDYX01000035.1:0-15377 GCF_002743265.1 Sporosarcina sp. P29
TGCAAGAACCACAACTCAGTGCCGCTTATTACGTACTTTAAACAGAAACGTAATCCGACAGCACTTTAACGAGTAAAAACAACTACTCGAACTGCCCTACACCCAATCCAACGAAGGCGCCTGCTGTGGTAGGCGCAGCAATGAGACAAAGACAGGCCTTGTCTATGGCTCCTCGCGAAAGCCATCCACCAGCGCCGTAGTGGGGACAATGGACTCGCCACTTACATAGGCAGCTAAACCACAACTTCTTGGATGAACAGGAAAAAGAAAAAGCACGTGCAAGAACCGCAACCCATTGCCGCTTATTACGCACAATTAACAGAAACGTAATCATCGTCACGTACGCACTAATTAATTTAACAACCCTATATAAATCCAACTTCCAACGAAAGGGGAGAAAAAAACATGACACTGCGCTTTATTACCGGTCGCTCCGGAACAGGAAAAACAACTTTTATTGAACAAGAAATCGCCCAAGAATTGAAAGAACGGCCGATGGGGGCACCTATTGTCGTCATCGTACCCGACCAACTATCCTACTCTATGGAATATAGCCTGTCGGTCAAATCCGGACTGTCCGGCATGATTCGTGCGCAAGTCCTGACCTTCAAACGACTGGCGTGGCGGGTCTTACAAGAAGTCGGCGGCATCACGCGCGAAGAAGTAGACAGCTTCGGCTATCGCATGCTTGTTCGAAGTGTGCTAGAAGACAATAAAGAATCGTTCAAGCTATTTAAACAAGCAGCTTCGAAGCATGGATTCGCTGAGCAGATTAGTGACGTCATGAAAGAATTCAGTAAATATTGTATCGATCAGCAAGCATTTACTGAATTGAAGTCGTCACTTGCAGATAAACAAGCACCTCGAATTTTGCAGGACAAAGCGCATGATCTACAGTTGTTGCTCGAGAAAATAGAAGAACGTCTTGGCACGACCTATATGGACAGTGAAGGTCAACTCAATGCGCTAGCGGATCAGTTAGCACACTCGGAGTGGCTACAAGATGCGTCGATCTACATAGACGGCTTCGGTGATTTCACGACACAGGAATACACGATTATTACGCAATTAATGAAATATACGAAACGTGTGACGGTTGTATTGCCAATGGAAGAAAAAGTGCATACCGGCGAGCATGAATTATTCCATACTGCCCAGCAACAGTTCGAAACGCTTCAGCAACTAGCATACAGTGAGTCAGTCGATCGTGAAGAACGTGTTCATTTGACGGAGTTGCAACGCTTTTCAAATCGAGAATTGGCGCATTTGGAAGAGCAGTTTGATCATTATCCTCCTGAATCGTTTGAATCAGAAGGGGCGATACAGATTATTGAAGCGTCGAATCGCCGTGCAGAAGTTCATGCCGTGGCGCGTTCGATTCGCAAGATGATGCGTGAAGGTAAGCGGTACCGAGGGATGACCGTGTTAAATCGTCAACCGGATGTCTATAGCGAATTGATTCAGAACATATTCACGCAATATGATATTCCGGTGTTCATTAGCCAGAAGAAACCGATGCTGCATCATCCGTTGATTGAATTTGCGCGTTCATTGCTTGAAGCGGTGCGTACCGATTGGTCGTATGAAGCTGTGTTTAGAGCAGTGAAGACGGATCTGTTTTTCCCTGTCAATGAAAGCAAGCCAGTATGGAGAGAGCGGGCAGACCGCTTGGAGAATTTTGTGCTAGCTAAAGGAATTCATGGGAAATCTCGCTGGCAAGATGAAGAACGTTGGAAGGTCAGTCGTTATAGAGGGCTCGAAAAAGTCCGTACCGTGCAGACAGATGAAGAACTTGCGACGCAAGCGGAGTTTGCTGAGACGCGCGATATGATTCGCGAGCCGATTGAGCAATTACAGCAGAAGTTACAGTCTGCTCGTACCGGTCGAGACGTGGCGGAAGCATTGTTTTACACGATAGAATCTCTGAGTATCTACGATAAAATTATAGAGTTGCAGCAAACGGAACATACTAATCATCGTTTGCAAGCAGCGGCTGAACATGAACAAGCATGGACGAGTTGGATTAATGTGCTGGATCAGTTTGTGCTGATGTTTGGAGAGAAAGAACTACCGATTGCAGAAGCGATGAAAATATTGGATGAAGGATTCGATACACTGGAATTCAAATTGATTCCGCCGTCGCTCGATCAAGTGACAGTGACGACTATGGAGTTATTTAATTCGATGGGTGTCGAAGCGGTGTTTGTGCTCGGTGCGAATGAAGGGGTATTGCCACTGCGCAATGATCACGAAGGGTTGCTGTCTGACAGCGACCGAGAGTTGTTTAGTGAAATGGGCATTACGCTCGCGCCTACGACAAAACTTCAGCTCATGCGCGAGTCGTATATGGCATATCGTGCGTTTACTGGAGCGAGTGCGCGTTTGACTGTCAGTTATCCTATTGCGGATGAAGAAGGGAAAGCGTTGATTCCGTCTCTTTACGTTCCTAGACTTCAGCAAATGGTTTCAAATATCCCTACCGAAATCGCGGTCATGGAGCCGACGGAGCTGTCCGAAGTAGAAGACAAACTCGCTTATATCGAACATCCTGACGTAGCACTGTCTTATGCGATTCGTATTATGCGACAAGCGTCAACGCATGAAGAAATCGCGCCGCAGTGGCAAGCGGTTCTTGCGTATTATAAAGAAGATCCACTGTGGTCTTCCGTTATAGAGTCGATCGTACAACCTGCATTGAAGCGACAGAAGACCGAGTTGCTCGATACAGAACTGACGACAGGTTTATATGGCTCGTCCTTTACGACGAGTGTTTCGAGAATTGAATCGTATTATAGTTGTCCGTTCCAACATTTCACGACGTATGGTCTGAACTTGCAAGAGCGTTTTGAATTCCAGCTAGAAGCACCGGATATCGGGGATTTATTCCATGCGGCATTGAAGTGGGTATCGGATGAAGTCATGCGACTAGGCTTGTCGTGGGCTGCGTTGACGAAAGAACAGTGCTGGCAGTTAGGTCGTGAAGCGATTGATGCACTGGCACCGAAGTTCTTCCATCGAATTTTATTGTCGAGTCAACGCTATGCGTATATTCAGCGGAAATTAATGCAAATCATTCAACGGACAATCCGTGCTTTACAGTCGCAGGCGCGTAATTCAAGCTTCACACCGATTGCAATCGAAGCAGGTTTTGGTCCGGATGAAGAGATCGCACCGCTTGAAATTAATTTAAAAAACGGTCAACGGATGCATATTCGAGGACGGATCGATCGAATCGATACGATGAAAAAAGACGATCAAACGTATTTGCGAGTAGTTGATTACAAATCGTCGGCACGTGCACTGGATTTGACCGAAGTGTATTACGGCTTATCACTGCAAATGCTGACCTATCTAGACGTTGCACTTGAGCACGCGGAGGATTGGCTCGGTGTCTACGCAAATCCCGCGGGTGTGTTGTATATGTACGTTCACAATCCGATGCTGCGTTTGACGAAAGAGTTGAACGAAGATGCTGTGGAAAAAGAGTTATTGAAATCCTATAAAATGCAGGGCTATATATTAGAAGATGCGGATGTTGCGCTGGCAATGGATGACCACATCGAAAGTGAGTCATTAATTATTCCCGCACGTTTAAAGAAAGACGGCTCGTTTTATTCGACTTCAAAAGTCGTGGCACCTGAAGATATTAATATTTTGCGTTCATTTGTCCGCAAAAAACATCAGCAAGCAGGGGACGGTATGTTGTCAGGTGACACACGAGTCTATCCGTACCGCCTAAAAGAACATATGCCGTGCACATTCTGTTCGTATCAGTCAATTTGTCAGTTTGACAGTACCGATCCGACACAGCCTACACGGAACTATACGGCCTATAAGCCGGAAGATTCATTAGAAAAGATGAGGAAGGAGATCGATCCAGATGCGAATTCCAGATAAGCCGCCACATGAGACCTTTACGGACGATCAATGGAAAGCGATTTACGCGTCCGGTAAAGATATTCTCGTATCTGCTGCGGCAGGTTCAGGGAAAACAAAAGTCCTCATCACGCGGATGATTGAAAAAGTATTGAACACGGAACAGCCAATAGACGTCGATCAACTACTCGTTGTGACGTTCACAAATGCGGCCGCCGCCGAAATGCGTCATCGTATGGCCAGTGCGCTAGAGGAAGCGATCGTTTTAGACCCTTCTTCCGTCCATTTGCGCAGACAGTTAAATCTACTAAATAAAGCACAGATTTCCTCCTTGCACTCATTTTGTCTGCAAGTCGTTCGGCAGTATTCGTATGTGCTCGATATAGATCCTGGATTCCGTATTGCTGATACAACCGAGGCGGCGATTTTACGGGATGATACGATTGCACTTGTGTTGGAAGACGCCTACAGTCAGCCGGATCCAGAAGCGATTTATCGTTTGAGTGATAGCTTTACAGCAGATCGTAATGATCAGGCGATCGAGACGTTGATTGATAAACTCTATGATTATTCCCGTGTACATCCGAATCCATTGCAGTGGTTGGAGCTCATCCCGCAACAATATGAAATTGGAGAGAACGCGACAATTGACGGCTTGTCATTCATCGATTCGCTGAAAGTATCGATCCAACATACGCTTGAAGAAGCGAAAACGATCACCCGCGATTTACAGCGAGTGGCGGAAATGAATGACGGACCGTTACCTTTGCTTGAAACTGCAAAAGCGGATGAAGCATGGATTGACGGAGCGCTAGACTATATGCTTCACGGCAAGTGGGAAGATGCCTTTGCGTATTTCCAGACGTTGAAGTGGGTCAAGGCAGGTACGATTCGTAAAGATTCATGTGACGAAGACTTGGCTGCGCGTGGTAAATCGATGCGTGATCAAGTGAAGAAAATCGTCAATGCATTAAAAGACACATACTTTACTCGAACACCTGCAAGACTGTTAGAAGAAATCCGTTTGATGGCGCCACTTATGCACACGCTCGTTGGATTAGTAGAGGATTTCACGACGCGTTACCAAGCGTTAAAAGAAGAGCGCGGATTAGTGGACTTCTCAGATCTTGAGCACTATGCGTTGCAGATTTTATCCGAAGAAGTAGACGGGGAGCGCGTTCCTTCTGATATTGCGATCGATTACCAAAATCGATTTGCGGAAGTATTGGTGGATGAATATCAAGATACGAACTTCTTGCAAGAAGCGATCTTGCAGTTAGTGAAGCAAGGCGGAGAAGCGGATGGCAATTTATTTATGGTAGGGGACGTCAAACAGTCGATTTACCGATTCCGTCTAGCAGAGCCGGGCTTGTTTTTAGGGAAGTATGATCGTTTTACATCAGATGTAGAGGATCAAGGATTGAAAATCGACTTGAATGCCAACTTCCGGAGCCGTAAAGAAGTCCTCGATGCGACGAACTATATTTTTAGGCAGATCATGGGGACGCGTGTTGGAGAAATTGAGTATGACGATGCGGCGGCGTTGAAGTATGGTGCACAATATCCCGAAAAAGACGTTTCGGCTGGATTGACGATTTTGTATGAAAATGAAGAAGATGAATTGTCTGAGGAGCAAGAAGCGCAGCAAGAGTTGAAGAAATCTCAGGCAGAAGCGCGTTTCATTGCACAGAAAATCAAGACATGGAAAGACGAGAAAGCACAAGTGGCAGATGCATTCAGCGGTAAACAACGTCCGCTAGAATACAGTGATATTGTCATACTTATGCGTTCGATGACATGGTCGAGTGAAATTGCGGATGAATTAAAAGCCGCAGGGATCCCTGTCCATGTATCGTTATCTTCTGGTTATTTTGATGCCATTGAAGTGATGATTATGCTCAATACATTGCGTGTCGTCGACAATCCGTACCAAGACATTCCGCTCGTATCGGTGTTACGTGCACCGTTTGTTGGCATGACTGAAAATGAATTAGCGCAAATTCGTCTCGTCAATCGGAATGCGACATTTTATGAAGCACTGCAATTATTCATGCAGACGGGTGGTGCGGGAGTGAATCCTGCTACACAGGAAAAGCTTCAACGCTTTTTCCTATTACTTGAAGACTGGCGGAATATGGCACGTCACGGTTCGTTATCGGAATTGATTTGGCAAGTGTATCAAGATACGCATTATTACGAAATGGTCGGAATTTTGCCGAATGGTAAACAACGCCAAGCTAATCTACGTGCGTTACATGACCGAGCGATGGCCTATGAAAAGACCTCGTTCCGTGGATTGTTCCGTTTCCTTCGATTTATTGACCGCATGCGTAAACGCGGGGATGATCTCGGGGAAGCGCGGTTTATGAGCGAAAAGGAAAACGTCGTACGAATCATGACCATTCACTCTTCAAAAGGGTTGGAGTTCCCGTATGTATTTTTAGCGGGAATGGGACGTCCCTTCAATAAAATGGACTTCCATAATCCATATTTATTTGATCAGCATTTCGGACTCGCCGTTAAAGCAATCGATCCAGATAAACGGATTATGTTCACGTCACTACCGTTTCTAGCGATCAAAGAGAAAAAGGAGCTAGAGATGCGGGCAGAGGAAATGCGCGTGCTCTACGTAGCTATGACGCGTGCTAAAGAGCATTTGGAATTGATTGCCTCCGTTAAAGATATCGAAAAGACGATGAACAAGTGGCAAGAAGCCCAGTTGTTGAATGAAGATGAACCTTTGCCGGAATACACACGTTCACGGGCAACCGGTTATCTCGACTGGATAGGGCCAGCGGTTGCACGGCATTTGGACTTCGGAAAATTTGGTAAGACGACTGGCGGGGAACTGATGGATGATCCGTCAGCATGGGAAGTAAATGCCTATCCATTTTCTGCATTCCATAGTACGAATGAAGTGGAGATTGAGGACTGGATACCTGTCGATCAGGAAGCGGCCGTAGCGGATCCGAAGTTAGTGGAAGAAGTGCGAAGTCGTTTTGATGCGCATTATCCGTTTGAATTCGCAGTGGAGTTATCTTCCAAACAATCGGTCAGTGAGTTGAAGCGGATTGCGTTGCTGGAGTTCGAACGAGGAGATGCCGATCCGTTTGAAGAAATGGAACCTGACGTCACGAAGCGAATCTCAAATCTTCATGCACGACCGTCATTTTTGCAGAAGCGTTCATTGACGAAAGCAGAAATCGGTACCGCCATGCATACCGTCATGCAGCATCTTGATTTGACAGCGGAACTAGATCAAGCAAGTGCAACGGAATTTGTGAAGCAGCTCGAAACACGTGAACTGCTGACGAAAGAAGAAGCGGCTGCGATTAACGTGCAGGCAATAGTAGCATTTTTCCAAACGACACTAGGCAAACGAATGAAGCAAGCCGATCAGCTGTTGCGTGAAACGCCGTTTACGTATGCGTTACCTGCCGTTGAAGGCGAGTTTCAGTTGTTACAAGGTATTGCAGACTGTTTGTTCCATGAAGACGGCGAGTGGGTACTTGTGGATTATAAAACGGACGATGTCAGTAAATATCATTCCGATCAGGCGATTGCTAAAGAAATGCAAGTCCGTTATGGCACCCAGTTGAATTTGTATAAGAAGGTATTAGAATCCATTCTTTCAATTGAAATTAAAGAAATGTTACTTTACTTATTTAGCGGTGCAAAAATCATCAACTTACAGGAGGAATTTGTTTGAAGTTGACTCCGACACCTTTAACAGAACGGGTAGATGCACTTGATTACTTAAGAGGTATTGCGTTACTCGGGATTTTGATTGCGAATATGCTTCATTTCCATTCGCCGTATGCGTATATGGATCCGTATTCGTGGTATACCATCCCGCATGAGCAGTCGATGTTTCATTTCATCGATGTGTTTATAGAAGCTAGTTTCTATCCGCTATTCGCCATGTTATTTGGCTATGGTGTGAATATGCAGTATGAGAAATCATTGAAAAACAATACACAGTTCGCACCATTCATGGCACGACGCATGGGGATTCTACTGATTTTCGGCGTGTTGCATGCGGTGCTGATTTGGTCAGGTGATATTTTGTTCACCTATGCGTTGATGGGATTCATCATGATTGCGGTGATCCGGATTCCAAAGAAGTGGTTGATGGCACTTTCGTTAGTCATTTATTTTGTGCCGACATTATTGTTGTACAGTATTTTGGCGCTTACTCGCAGGGCGACTTCATCAAATATGTTGGACGGATTTGAAGATGTTCAGCAAATCGAACGAGCGATTGCAGCTTATGCAAACGGCACGTTCAGCGATATTTTCGCTTTTCGTTTGAATGAATTCTTTACTTTTGAAATCATCGGTTCGATCACAGCGGTCTTTATTATTTTGCCGTTGATCATGTTCGGAGCTGCATTATCGAAATTCAAAGTCATCGAGCGTATGTATGCGGTGAAAGGGAAGTTGCTACTGGCCATGCTAGTGTTTATTCCGATTGGCGTTATTTTGAAGAATATTCCGAGTTGGGACGGCCCGAAATTTGAAAATATTTTACTCGTTCAATCAATTATTGGCGGTCCGATTCTGACACTTGGATATGGCGCATTATTTTTATTGCTGTTCCAAGTTCCATTTTTGAAGAGTATTACGCAACCTTTTGCAAACGTTGGTAGAATGGCATTTACGACGTATATTATGCAATCGGTTATGGCGACGATGATATTTTATTCATATGGAGTAGGTCTGTATGGTAAAGTAGACATAGTGACCGGCACGTGGCTAGCAATCGGAGTTTTCGCGATTCAGCTCATTGTAGCGCAGGTTTGGTTGTCGAAATTCAGAATGGGACCACTTGAAGCTTTGTGGCGGAAGTGGTCGTACGGAAAGAATTTCGTCGTGAAAGAGGAAAAAAAGTAGATTTTGTCGTAACATAGGAATATGTGAATTCACATGGAAAGGGTTGGGTATTGAAATGAAATTATTGTCATTCCGTTACGAAGGGCAGACTTTATTCGGACCAAAAGTTAAACGTGAGGAAGCTGTTTGGGATTTACTCGCAATGGCTGAAGCGTTGGAACAAACTGATTTCCCCAAAACGATGATTGAAGGCGTTTCCCACGGTATGGATTTTGTGGAGGAAGTTCGTAAATTGGTAGAGAAAACTGAAGCTGAAGGAAACGTAGAACAGTTTAAACATGCGTTTACTGACATCGAATGGTTGTCTCCAATTCCACGCACACCGAAGAACGTGTTGTGTGTGGGTAAGAACTATCTTGACCATGCAGAGGAACTTGGATCAAAAGCACCTGAGAAATTGATGCTATTCACCAAGTCTCCAACAGCAATCGCAGGGGACGAGCAAACATTATCGATCCATAGTGAAGTTACGGATTCATTGGATTATGAAGGGGAATTGGCTGTCGTGATTAGCAAGACAGGCAAAAACATTCCTAAGCAACTGGCATATGATTACGTATTTGGTTACACAATTGGTAATGATATTACAGCGCGCAATATCCAGACGGAGCACAAACAGTTCTTCTTAGGTAAAAGTTTAGATGACTCTTGTCCGATGGGGCCTTATGTGGTGACGAAAGATGAAATTCCAAACCCGCAAAATTTATCCGTCGTAACAAAAGTGAATGATGAAGTACGACAAAACGGTAATACGTCGAACATGATTTTCAAGATTGATGACTTGATCGCAGAAATTTCCAAGTATGTCACATTAGAGCCTGGTGATATAATCTTGACAGGTACGCCAGCGGGTGTTGGTAAAGGTATGACACCTCCAACGTACTTGAAAAAGGGCGATACAGTAAAAGTATCCATCGAAGGAATCGGTACACTAGTTAACCGTTTCGAATAATACGTAAGTCTATGAAATAGGCAACAGAATAGTCGTAGTTTGAAAGATATGGTAGAATATCAATCGACTATACTAATAACGAGGTGGAAGTAATGGGATTTTTAACTGATACAACCCACATGCATATTTTTACATGGGTAGTAGGTGTTGTACTATTTTTAGTAGCAGCAAGTATGGCAAATGGAACAAAAGGAAAAAAGATTACACATATGATTTTGCGTCTGTTCTATGTATTGATCATCATCACAGGAGCTGCGTTATTCTTTAAGCATATGAGTATTGATTCCATGCTATACGGCATCAAATTTGTCCTTGGTATTCTGACAATCGGATTCATGGAAATGGTTCTTGTTCGCGGAAATAAAGGGAAGAACACAGGTCTTATGTGGATTCTCTTCATCGTCGCTCTACTTGCAACGATGTTCGTCGGTTTCAAATTACCAATGGGCTTCAACTTTTTCGCATAATCACTACTGATTACTAAAGGGGATGAGCAAATGGCAACACAGGCCGGCTGGATATTTTTGATTGTGATCCTGTTACTGATGGCGTTGTTTGCGGTCTCCGTAGTAGTCAGTGCGCGTAAACAGCGGGATCCGAATTTCTTTACTGAAGACGATAACGAATGACTATGCGCAGGCAGTGGAGGGTTTTCCCTCTACTGCTTTTTTTATTGGCATGAGCGCCACACTTTCACAAGATTGCCGTATTTACAGAACGCGTTAATGGTTTTCATAAGAAAGAATGGCACGGCTAGCTAGCGTTTGATAAACTAAAAGAAGAGTTTGTATGAGGAGGATTTACTATAGTGAAACGAATAATCGGACTACTGGCAACTTGTATGCTTGCCCTATCGATAGCACAACCCGCTTTTGCAGATACCGATCGATCTTTTAGCGATGAAAGTATTTATGATTTACTTGTCGACCGTTTCAATAATGGAATCGAATCTAATGATTTCGATGCCGACGCAAAAAATCCGGCTGTTTTTAACGGTGGAGATTTTGCAGGAATCAGCAATCGATTGCAGCACTTGATTGATATGCACTTTACGATGATTTCTGTCGGACCGGTTTTCAAAACAGCTTCATATGATGGAAATGAAGTACTGGATTATCATGAGATTGAACCACACTTCGGTACAGCGGAAGAATTCACTGCATTAATTGAGGAGATGCATGCGAATGATTTGAAAATCATGGCAGATTTCCCTTTAGTAGGTGAAGTAAGCGATTCTGCTGTTCAGCAGGAACTGATGGATTCCGCTGTACAATTTGTATCCGGTTATGACTTGGACGGGCTTCGTCTAACTTTACTCGATCAAGCAGATACGGGGTTTCTAAACAACATGATCGAAGCAGTAAAAGAAGCGAACGAAGGTCTGTACGTGATTACAAATGAACAGAGTGATGCATCATTTGACAGTGTGCCGGCTGAAAAACAAAGTGCGGCGATCCAAGAATCTTTCGTGCAAGTAGATCCGGATACGTCTTTACTGGATCAGTTTAGTAATGAGGATGCAGGAAAATTACTACAATTTGATGATTTAACAGGTCCACGTTTTACATATAAAATGGTGGAACTTCGTCAATTCCCACCGACACGTTGGAAAGTAGCGACGGCTGCACAATTTATGCTTCCGGGCGTTCCATTAGTTCCCTATGCAACAGAAATTGCAGTGAATGGTAAAGAAGCACCTGAAACTCATCCGTTCTTTAATTTTAAGACAGATATGGAGTTACAAGAGTGGATTGGCGACCTGAATACTCTTCGCAATGATTCGGAAACACTTCGTACAGGCGATTTCAAGTTCTTGCATAATGAAGATGGATTTGTTGTGTTTGAACGTTCTTCTGAAGATGAGACATGGATTATTGCGCTCAATAATACGTCTGTAGTGCAGAGCTTCGAGCTGGATCCTAAAGTATTTGGGGATAAAAAGAAGTTTCGCGGTGTGCTTGGTCAGGATTTGATTAAGAAAACGAAGGATAATAAGTATCCTATAGTACTTGATCGTGAGCTGGCGGAGATTTATATCGTCGAGGAGGATAAGGGATTCAATACGCCTTATCTGATTGCTTCTATTATGGTGGTTGTTCTGTTTGTGTTGTTTTTGTATATGGTTATACGCAAAGGCAAGCAGGGTCGGACTGAGGAAGTTGTTAGAGAGAAGAAGTAAGATAGATAGGTTGGAACACCGTTGATCGACGTTCCAGGCGGACGCTTTCCACTTACGATCAACTATCATATTTTATTGAAATTACAAGATTAAATTAATAGAAAATAAAGACTCAAGATGAGTTCCTAACATTGGAATTCTTCTTGAGTCTTTGCCAGTCCGCAGTTTATGCGGGCTGTTTTTTATTCGCTTTTTGTGTTGTTGAGGAAAAATAAGGCGATGGTTCCGGGGCCAGCGTGTGAGCCGATGACGGAGCCTATTTGGTGGATTTCGATTGCTTTTGGTTGAATGACTTCTTGGATCATTTCTTGGAACTCTTTAGCCGTGGTTAGATCGTCGCCGTGGCTGATGGCGATAGTTTGTTCATGTAGGTTGCTACCGCGTTCTTCCATCATTTCAATCATGCGACGTAGGACTTTTTTGCGTCCGCGGTGTTTTTCGATGGGAACGAGTTTTCCATCTTCTACGTGTAGAAGGGGTTTGATGTTGAGTAGTCCACCGAAAAATGCGCTAGCTTTGGATACACGTCCGCCTTTTGCCAAGTAGTCTAGATCTTCTACAGTGAAGAGGTGTTCCATATGTGTTGCCATTGTGCGGATTTCTTGTTCGATTTCTCGCATGCCGACGCCTTCATTGCGTAGTCGTACGGCTTCTTTAACGAGTAGACCGTAACCGAGTGAAGCGCAGTGTGTATCGATGACTGCCAAGTTCATGGAAGGATTGTCTTCTTTTACTTGATCGCTCGTCATGACAGCTGTTTGGTATGTTCCTGACAGTTGGGAAGAGAAGGCGATGTAGATGCCATCTTCACCAGATGTTGCTAGGTCTTTCCAAGTGGTCATCATTTTATCGGGTGAAGCTTGAGATGTCTTTGGTTGTTGTCCTTGACGGATCGCATCGAATACTTCCTTGGAGTTGATCTCGACGATATCTTCGTATTCTTTGCCGCCTAGAAGAACGCTTAATGGGAATAGTTCTACTTCGTTTTCTTTAAAGAAGTCTAATGGTAAATCACATGCGCTATCCGCAAAAATCTTCATTTCTTTTCCCCCTTATACGACGATGTTTTTTTGTAAGGATAATCGTTCTTCCAGTATGCGTGAAATTCCATCTTCATTATTTGTATCTGTTATTTCGTCTGCGATAGATTTTAAGGAGTCGATAGCATTCCCCATTGCGACGCCTGTTCCTGCATAGTCGATCATTTCGAGGTCATTGTCTTCGTCTCCAAATGCGATGATGCGGTCTTGCGGCACGTTCATCCATTTTGAAACTGCGTCAATGCCTACAGCTTTATTGAGGCCATGACGTACTATTTCCACGATATTGAATGGAGCTCCCCAACGACGGTGGTCAATGACTTCCGCATGCAAGTCTTCAAGATGCTGTCGAATCGGATCGACTGTTAGTGGATCAGCTTGGATTAACAGGCTGGTTGGGTCGGTTTTTAATGAATTCCGAATGTCTCCTGCCGTGATGAGTGGATTACCAAAGTTTAAAATATCTAAAAAGCGCTCATCATGATAGTGTGCATAGACATCATCCATCACTTCCGCCACGATATTTTCGACTGAGAAGTTCTGCATGGCATCTACTACTTCATTGACGACTGGCAATGCAATCGTCTCGTGAATCGTTTGCCATGAACGGTCGGTAGGGTGGTGGACGAAGGCACCATTAAAGTTGACGATTGGTGTTGTCAGACCCAGCTGGCGGTAATAAACTTCACTAGCGCGGTATGGTCGTCCTGTCGCAATCATTACGTGATGTCCTTGTGAAACAGCTATGCGAAGTGTCTGTTCTGTTTTAGGTGAAATGACTTTTTTATCCGTCAATAACGTTCCATCTAAGTCTAGTACTATTAAATGTGGTTTCAAGAAATCCTCTCCTACTATTGCTTATGGTATCAGATTGTTATGTCTTTATAGTTTATCGTTAACCGTGTAAGTAAGTCAAAAGAATGAGTGGTAAGGCGAAGGTTTTGTCTTATCTGTTAATTGTTGTTATTCTAACATAACAGTAAATGATTGTAGGAAAAGAGGAATCGTCATGATTATTCGTTCAGAAAAATGGCAAGAGATCCCGGTACTTCATATCGTGGAAGAGTCAAAAGAGAAAGAACGCATTCCTGTTGTACTATTTTTTCATGGATTTACTAGTGCGAAAGAACATAATTTACACTACGCATATAATCTAGCAAAACAAGGAATTCGTGTACTATTACCCGATGCTAAACTACATGGTGAACGCTCGGAATCACTGGATGAATTTCAATTAGCATTACACTTTTGGGATATTGTGTTGACTTCTATTAAAGAAGCTGACGTTTTACATGATGAACTATTTGAAAAGGGATTGATCGACGACCAAACACTAATTGGCATGGGTGGTACTTCAATGGGGGGAATCACAACATTCGGCAGCCTTTCAAATTACGATTGGATTGACGCGGCTTCCGTGATGATGGGGTCACCTGCATTCACGCGCTTAGCCAAAGGGCAAATTTCTTACGCAGAGCGTGGCGGCAGAGAGATTCCAGTGTCTCAAGAAGAACGCGAGCAACTATTTGCAGCCCTTGACCAAGTAGATCTATCGCAAAATCCAGGCAGATTGCATCAGCGTCCTCTTTTCATCTGGCATGGTGAACAAGATACAATGGTACCGTTTGAATTTACGAAAAACTTTTACGAGGAAATTCAAGAGGATTACGAAGATCAACCAGAGCTATTGAAATGGATGCCTGACGAAAATGCAGGACACGCCGTTTCACGTCCAGGAATGCTTGCCGCAGTCGATTGGCTTGCACTGCATTTGCTTGCAAGGTAGTATGTTGGTAAGATAAGAGTACTACACAGCAGAGAGGAGCATTTCGATGAATACAGAAGAAGAAATCAAGCAGTATTTATTTGGTGCGTTAGAAAACGTCATTGACCCTGAATTGGGTATTGATATCGTCAACCTTGGATTGGTTTACAATGCAGAGTTGCTCGACGAAGGAGTAGCGAAAGTTACAATGACACTAACATCAATGGGTTGCCCAATGGGTCCACAGATTGTAGCGAATATTGAGCAGGAACTAATGGAACTTCCAGAGGTTAAGGATACAGTGGTAGATATTATTTGGAATCCACCATGGTCCCGCGACCACATGTCACGTTATGCCAAGATTGCACTAGGCGTACGTTAATAGAATACATCAACCACACCGTTTTATATGGTGTGGTTTTTTTAATGGAAAGGATAGGCTGGCATGGGTTTTGGGGTGGGGATTTGCGCTTCGGAGGGTACGCGTGTCTTATGGGCAGCGGTAAGCCAACCAGGTCGCAAGTGCAAAAGCCGTCCTTCTTAACGGCTCTTCCTCCAATCCGTGCATTGCAAGTGGGTAATACTTCTTGTTACGCATTGAACTGTCGCAAACGCTCAATAATCTGTTCAAGCGCTCATATTTCCTGCGTAGCCGCTCATTAAACTGATTAA
>NZ_PDYX01000036.1:0-13381 GCF_002743265.1 Sporosarcina sp. P29
GTCCATTGTCCCCACTACGGCGCTGGTGGATGGCTTTCGCGAGGAGCCAGAGACAGGAAGTTCGCCTGTCTTTGTCTCCTCGCTACGCCTACCACAGCAGGCGCCTTCGTTAGATAGTGTGAATGGCAGTTCCTACACTTCTTTGCAACAAATACATACTAGCTATCACGATGTCACTGAACTTCTTCCTATAAGAATCACAACTAGAATAAATACCACTTAGTAGCGCAGGCACAACTGCGGGGTAGGCCGTGGCTAGGAGACAACTGGCAGCACCACCGCCAGCTGGCTCATGGCTGGAGGCAATCCCCCAAGTGCCTGTGCGGGTCCAGAAAGTAGACACTCGATGACTTCAGTATCCAACAACCAGTCGAGCTACGACAAAAGTGACAATGACTCGTAGCCGCATAGTTGTTCCGTCAACCGTGTTTCTAGATTGGGTAAGATACGCAATTTATCAATCTTAGAACCACAACCAAATTAAATACCACTCAGTAGCGCAGGCACAACTGCGGGGTAGGCCGTGGCCGGGAGACAACTGGCGGCACTTTGCCAGCTGGCTCCTGGCTGGAGGCAATCCCCCACGTGCCTGCGCGGGTCCAGAAAGCAGACACTCGATGATTACAGTATCCAACAACCAGTCGGGCAACGACCCCATCAAAAGTGACAAAGATCGGCAGCCGCGTAGTCTTTACGTCAACCGCGTTTCTAAATTGGGTAAGATACGCAATTTATCAATCTTAGAACCACAACCAAATTAAATACCACACAGCGGGGTAGGCCGTGGCCATGAGACAACTGGCAGCACCACCGCCAGCTGACTCATGGCTGGAGGCAATCCCCCACGTGCCTGCGCGGGTTCAGAAAGCAGACACTCGATGATTACAGTATCCAATAACCAATCGAGCAACGACCCCAACAAAAGTGCCAAAGATCGGCAGCCGCGTAGTCTTTCCGTCTACCGCGTTTGTAGGTTGGGTAAGGTACGCAATTATCAATCTTAGAACCACAACCAAATTAAATACCCCGCAGTAGCGCAGGCACAACTGCGGGGTAGGCCGTGGCCGGGAGACAACTGGCGGCACTTTGCCAGCTGGCTCCTGGCTGGAGGCAATCCCCCACGTGCCTGCGCGAGTCCAGAAAGCAGACACTTACTAACTTTAGTACCCAACCACCAGTCGAGCAACGCCCCCAACAAAAGTACCAAAGACCCGCAGCGGCATAGTTGTTCCATCAACCGCGTTTCTAGATTGGCTAAGATACGCTAATTATCATTCTTAGAACCACAACCAAATTAAATACCACTCAGAAGCGCAGGCACAACTGCGGGGTAGGCCGTGGCCATGAGACAACTGGCAGCACCACCGCCAGCTGGCTCATGGCTGGAGGCAATCCCCCACATGCCTGCGCGGGTCCAGAAAGCAGACACTCACCAACTACAGTACCCAACAACTTGTCGGGCAACGACCACAACAAAAGCAATCAAGGTCCGTAGCCGCCCAGTCTAGTCTCCTCACCTGTTCGTAACCATTCGATAAAACCCACCATATTAATAGAACATTTACTATTTTCCAACATTACAGTTGATTTTCGTTTTTTCTATACTATAATTAATACGTATATGGTCCTATTAAAAGGGAGGGAACAACATGGCTAATCCACATTATCTATCGTCTTATATCGTTACATTCCATACTTTCGCATTACTTCATGGACAACATGCGAATCCATACTATACAAAAGTAGTGGAAAGCGACCGGACATTTATTGTCGAGAAAACACCATTAGAAATTATGAGAGATTCTTGTGCGCATTACCGTTCCAACTTTGAGTCCATCATTAACAGTTCCAAAATGGATTTAAAAAATCGTCCAAAGCCACCGATCATGTTGACACATTCAAATGACCGACCGTTATTATTTTTTCCTTTACTGTCCCCTACCTTACATAAAAACTCATGGGTAGCCTATCACGCAGTAAAAGACGCAGTTCAACACGAGGATGGTGTTACTGTTATTCTGAAAAATGATACGCAGATGCAACTAGACACGTCGTTAGCTACGGTTTATCGTCAAATGGCGCTATCGCATATTTTGTCTCAACGATTTGAAAATGCTCAGGAAGAATTGCGAAGTTCTTATTACATGATCATGGAGCCGAAGAGTTCTGATTCGACAATTTCCTAATATACAAATTCAGCAACTCTTCTGATCGATTACGTAAGCGAACATTCAAATAGCGACGCATATCTTGATAACCATCATGTAAAAATACATATTCCGTAAATAGTTCATCTGTTGAATGGCGTATCACTCTCATTTTATGCTTTTGCAAGTACAAAGAGGTGGTTTGTAAATCAGCAGAAACAGTGTTCATCGTCTCGTCCAGCAAATTAAGGTACGGACTTTTCAATTTAAACGGTACTTTCTCTAATAACTGACGGTCACGTTCCATAATCGTCAATAGCATGGGAAGGTAAATATAGTTCTCCAAATACGGCATTGCCTCTGCGGGGATCAAAGGCATCGAAATCGCCTCCTTATAGAACATATGTTCTTTCGTTGATTATAATTCCTTTAGCGCAGAAAAGCAAGTACTCGTAGTATGGCTTTTTTTCGCATAAAAAAACTTCCAGTGTGTGTAACTGGAAGTTTTGTTGCTAAGTCGATATAAAAAGAGGGTTTATTCTTTTGCTGGCTCATCGCCAATAAAGTGGATAGAGAACACTTTCCATGCGCCATCTTCTTTATTGAACACAGTCACTTGGCGACCTTCATGTGTATTTTCTACCTCTGTCTCAATATCCGTGAATGTTGTTTTCAACGTAGAAAATAACTGCGCATTATCACCTGAATATTTTACGATTGTTTCATTATTTGCTTCACGTTTCATCGTAGAATTCTCAAGCATTTCTTCCGTAGCCTGACGCTCTTCTTCTAGATCATAACCTTTGGTAGAAAGCGTGGCGAGATAACCATCTATGTCTTGATTGTTCAATGTTTCGATGTAGCTATCAAAAGCAGCTAGAATTTCTTCTTTATCTTCTTTTGGTACATCCGTGGCTTCTTCCACTTTGTCACCTGACATGCTGAAACCTACTTTTTTATCATCTACTCCATGATCGATGGCACCATTGCCTGGTGCAGGTTCGCCAGTTTCAGGATTGTTCTGTTTCGCTTCATCCGCGTTACCACATGCGCCTAATACGAGCACTAATGCCATGGACGCTACTGCTATTTTTTTCTTCATATGCTCCTCCTACGTAGAGAAAAAGGCCTTCAACATGCAAAGACCTTTTCTTATTTTAATTATTTTACTTCTACCCAACCATTTTTGATTGCTGTAACAACAGCTTGTGTACGGTCATTTACACTCATTTTTTGCAGAATGCTGGAAACGTGATTTTTTACAGTTTTTTCTGAGATAAAGAGCGTTTCACCGATTGTTCGGTTGCTCTGGCCGTCTGTTAATAATTGTAGAACTTCACATTCGCGCTTCGTCAATAAATGAAGTGGGCGACGAATATCGTTCTGCTGGAAGGATCCTTTATGTTCTCTTTCGCTCAAACGACGGAATTCTGTTACTAAATTATGCGTGATTTTAGGATGTAAGTATGAACCGCCATTCGCTACTACTTTGATCGCTTGAATGATAGCGTCTGCATCCATTTCTTTCAGCATGTAGCCGAGAGCACCCGTTTTTAAAGCGTGTGTTACGTAGGACTCGTCGTCATGAATGGATAGCATGATAACGCGTGCATCCGGAAACTCTTTAACTAATTCCTCAGTCGCGTCTACACCATTCATGCGTGGCATATTAATATCCATCAGCACTACGTCTGGCTCATACTCCCTATACAATTCAACTACTTCGACTCCATCGTCGCCTTCTGCTACTACAGTAAACGATTCTTCAAAATCTAAAATCCGTTTAACTCCTTCACGGAATAATTGGTGATCATCTACTATCAAAATTTTTGTCGCTTCCATATCCTATTCCTCCCAGTAATTACCTTACTTATAGATCTTCGTCCAGTGGAATTTGAAAAAGAATCGAAGTGCCTTCTCCGACTTTCGTATTGACCTTCATTTTCCCTTTCAGTAACTCCACACGTTCCTGCATTCCAATTAAACCAAATGATTTCTCTTTTACTTCATTTGTATCAAAGCCAATACCTTGGTCTTTGATTAATATATTAACTGATTCGCGTAACCATTCGATTTTCACCCATATTTCATCAGTTTTCGCATGTTTTATACTGTTATTCACTGATTCCTGGATGAGACGGAAAATACCTACTTCAAAATTGGAAGCAAATCTTTTTTCTGCTCCGTTGCTTTGGAAATGAATGATTAGCGGCGCCTCGTATTCACTCATGGTCAACAAGTACTTTCGCAATGTCGGCACAAGCCCTAAGTCATCCAAAGCCATAGGTCGCAAATTATAAATGATACGACGAACTTCAGATAACGCACCTCTAACATTTTCTTTTAAGTAAGATAGCTCTTGCATTGCTTCTTCTGGACCATGCTTAACAAACGTTTTTTCAATTAAACCAGAACGCATCAAGACATTGGCTAACATTTGCGCAGGTCCATCATGAATATCACGTGATAAACGCTTACGCTCTTCTTCCTGGGCCTGGATAATCTGAACTGCAAAGTCTTGTTTTTGGCGAGCCGTTTCCAGTGCTGTACTTACATTTTTCAAGTCAGATGTTAAATATGTGATTACAGTAGTTACTTGGTTAACAAGTTGATCCGCTCTTTCGATTGTAGAGAGCAACAACATTAGTCGACGTTCAAGTTCATCCCGTCTTTCACGAAGTTGTTTCTCCTCCATTTTATTGATGGAGGCGCGTACAAGCAAGTCATTTGCCACACTATACGCTTGTTTAACTTCTTCTTCACTATATGTTACAAAGTCTTTTGACACAGTAGCTAGGCGTTTTCTTGAGTTACGTGACATATCATCTAAAGAGTCACCTTCTGTAATTACATGAGAAATACTTTCTTTCACTTCTGCTAACTCTTTTTGCATTTCTTCAAAACTTCGGCGGCTTTGTTCACTAATTAAGAATATGTCGCTTTTTGAACGATCCATTACATTAACCATGTTGCCAAAGATTTTCTCCATCTGTTGAATGTCAATTGCCTTATCGTTCAAATAACTCCCTCCCGCATCCGTTTATGTGAAAATTCGCAAAGTGAGCATTATTGCAGTTTAGCCTAAATACTTATACACTTCATATATAGTATATCATTTTAATCATGAAAAAGTATTATAAGTATATTACAAATGTAGGGGGAACGACAAATGCGAGCTAATTATAAAACCGTAAAGTTATACGGAGAGAGTGAATTCGTCATCCAAAAATCCCGTTTTCTGTCATTTGTCAAAAGAGTCGAGACAGAACAAGAGGCACTGGACTTCATACAGGACATCAAAAAGAACCATCATACAGCTACACATAATTGTTCTGCTTATATCATAGGAGAACATGACCAGATCCAAAAAGCGAACGATGACGGTGAGCCTTCTGGCACTGCCGGCTTCCCCATTTTGGAAGTGCTGAAAAAGCAGCACTTAAAAGACACCGTGATTGTCGTGACTCGCTATTTTGGCGGCATCAAGCTCGGTGGCGGTGGATTAATCCGCGCTTATGGTAAAGCAGCTTCTGAAGGCATTGCCGCAACAGGTGTCGTGGAGAGAAAATTACACACACTAGTTAAAACTTCTATTGATTATACATGGTTAGGCAAAGTAGAAAACGAAATACGGCAATCCGACTACCCGTTAAAAGAGATCGTCTATGAAGAGGACGTTGAACTCTTTTTATATGTTCCTGAAGAAGATCAGGAAATTTTTCATGAATGGATGATGGAATTAACGAACGGTCAGGCAAGCATCGCCACAGCCGGACATAAATTCCTAGAGTTCGACATCTGACTATACGTCCAATCGAAAAGCGGGTATAATGGTAGAAGGTGAACCTTATGAGTAGAAGGTCTGACTTCATTAAATCGCCATCAATTTTTATGTGAAGAATTGCCATTTTTAATTAAAATCAACTTCCCATAGATTTGCCATTGACGGTTTATTTCTGCCGTACACCCTGGAGGTATAAAATGAAAAGAGAAGAGTATAAGAAAAAGAACGCTTCTAAAACGAAACGTTTCTTGAAAATAGCATTATTTACGTTCCTCATCGTAGCCATAGGCGTTTCCGCTTATGCATTCAAGCTACACAACCAAGCGATGAACGTTCTAGATCGTTCTTATGAACCTCTCGCCAAGCAAGATCCGCCGGAAATTTATGTCGAACCCGCAAAAGATAAAGTGTCAATTCTATTGATTGGCGTAGACGAAAGCGAAGCACGCCAAGATAGAGAAGTGCACGGAAGATCGGATGCTTTAGTGCTTGCAACATTGAACCCTAAAACAAAAAGCATCAAACTCGTCAGCATTCCTCGTGATTCCTATGTGTATATTCCACAGGTAAAGTATAAAGATAAAATCACACACGCCCATGCCTATGGAGGTACTAGAGCTTCTATTGATACAGTCGAAGAACTATTCGATATTCCCGTCAACTATTACGTCAAAATGAACTTCAATGCATTCATCGATGTTGTAGATGCACTTGGCGGTGTAGAAGTCGAAGTTCCATACGAGCGTATCGAGAAAGATGAAAATGATAAAAATGCGATTCATCTAATGCCAGGCCTTCATCGTCTAGACGGACGCCATACGTTAGCTTTAGCACGTACTCGTAAACTCGATAATGATATCGAACGCGGTAAACGTCAGCAGATGATTCTGCAGGCGATGATTAAAGAAGCAACATCGATTACATCCATAACCAAATACGGTGACGTGATCAATGCGCTTGGTGAAAATATGAAGACCGATATGACATCTAAGCAAATGTTGTCGTTTATCCAGTATATAAAAAGTGGACTTCCAGACGTAGATACCATCACATTGACAGGCTATGACGATATGTCGACAGGTATTTACTATTACAAGTTGGATGAGCAGAAGCTAGAAGAAGTAAAGCAGATTTTGAAGTCCCATCTAGGGTTCATTCCAGACTCCTCTTCTTTAACCGAACTGGACACGGACCAAACCTCCGCGTCTTCCCAAACAGATTATCAATAGTTCACACAGAAGCGATGAACCCTTAACTGGTTTCATCGCTTTTTATTGTGGGTAAAAAGTATTTCTACTGAAGAGAGCTAATTTGAGAGTGGTCGGGATTTCCGTTGCAGAGGGGGACGCTTTCCGGGGGGCGCAATCTTGAGCCTCCTCGTCGCAAGTGCGCTCCTGTGGGGTCTCAATATCACGCTAATCCCCAGGAGTCGCCCCCTCTTCCACTTCAATCCTACATCAAAACTTTGGGTAGGATTGTTTCTTCACTTATTAAATTCAACTTCAAATACAGAACCTAGATCAGGTTTTGACCTTCCCACTATAATTCCAGAACACAACACAAAGTTGATCGTAAGTGGAAGGTGGCGACTCCCGATGGCTCACCGAGAGCCCGTGGGAAAGCGTCCGCCTGGAACGTCGATCAACGGTTCCCTCCCATTTCCAATCACTTCATCTCAAAACCTTTCAACACAACAAAAAAGCCCTCATCCGCTTCGTAGCAGACAAGGACTCGTTTTACTTATTTACCAATCATGCGTACTAAATTTAACAACGGACGATAATTCGCACCTGCTAGACCAATCAACTCGACAAACAGTTCAATCACAATCAACATGACGAAGATCAGAAGTAACGCGCCCCACACGGTTGCTTGTGAGAACAATACAGCGGCTGCACCAAATAGAATCGCAATACCATAAATTGTGAGCACTGCTTGTCTATGTGAGAAACCTACGCGCAATAAACAGTGATGCAAATGCGATTTATCTGCTGCCGTAATCGACTGCTTCATGCGAACTCGTCTAACGATCGCGAAGAACGTGTCTGAAATTGGAACACCTAACATGATAATTGGAATAACTAGTGATACAACGGCAACGTTCTTAAAGCCGAGTAATGCCAGAACCGATATCATAAATCCTAAGAATAGCGATCCGGTATCGCCCATAAAAATTTTCGCTGGATGGAAGTTGAACAATAAGAATCCAAGCGAACTAGCTGCCAATATGGAAGCTGTTGCAGCAACAAAGACATCTCCCATTAATAGAGCCATTACCGTAATAGCAATAAGCGCAATAGTGGAAACTCCTGCTGCCAAACCATCCAATCCGTCAATCAAGTTGACGGCATTCGTAATTCCGATGATCCAAATAATTGTGATCGGAATACTTAAATAACCAAAGTCTAGCTGACCAAGAAACGGCAAGTTGATGAATTCAATTTGTAATCCGCCCCATAGTACAACGACCAACGCCGCTGCTAGCTGACCTAACATTTTTGCTTTTGCTGTAATTTCCAGCATATCGTCTAAAAAGCCAATCATGACGATCAGTACTGCACCGATTAGGATGCTTACTGCGTGCTCGTCTTTCGGCAATAATATAGCATATCCAATAATAAACGCACCGAAGATTGCGAGCCCGCCGATTCTAGGCATGATTCTCGCGTGAACTTTCCGATAATTGGGACGGTCAACCGCACCGATCCGATACGCGAATTTGATGACTAGCGGTGTTAGTATGATTGCAGCGATAAAAGCTACAGACATTGCAATGAATAACATGTCTTTCCTCCCCAATTAGCATTACGTACATATCACCTTTTAGTATAACATGAATGTTGCTAGATTTCATCATTTAGTATGCATTACTCATCTATTCCCTTACTTGCTTCCATACAAACACTACTAAACACGACCATCATGAAGTTTCGTCCATTTTACATGCGATCAGTCGAGAACAATCTATTGTTCTTCTCTTTCTATATATAGATAGTCTTTTGTCGGTCCTTTTGGTAAAATAGATAGGAATCTCTCATTATAGATAGAGATTTATAAAGGAGCGTCTTATTCATGTTAAAAATCTTTAAACGTAGAACTGGAACGAGTGAACGTCAATTGCGTAAATACCGCAAAATTGTGGAGCAAATCAATTCACTGGAACCTAAATATATCGCTATGTCTGATGATGATCTTTCTGGAATGACCGATCAATTCAAACAACAATTAAATGACGGCGCAACCGTCGAGACCATTATGCCGGATGCCTTCGCAGTTGTACGTGAAGCATCTAAACGGGTTCTCGGTATGCGCCATTTTGATGTGCAACTAATCGGTGGAGCTGTATTGACGGAAGGTAATATCGCCGAAATGCCAACTGGTGAAGGTAAAACACTTGTAGCTTCACTACCTTCCTACGTACGCGCGCTTGAAGGTAAAGGTGTTCACGTCATTACAGTCAATGATTATTTGGCGAAACGGGACTTTGATCAAATCGGTCAAATCCATCGTTTCCTAGGATTGACTGTCGGATTAAATGTTCCGATGATGCAAGGTCCAGCTAAACAAGCCGCTTACGAAGCAGATATCACGTACGGTGTAGGTACAGAATTCGGCTTTGATTATTTACGGGATAATATGGTACAACATACTTCTCAAAAAGTGCAACGGCCATATCACTTCGCTATTATCGATGAAGTCGACAGCGTCTTAATCGACGAAGCGAAAACTCCATTGATTGTAGCAGGTAAAACACAAGCAGATGCGGATCTTCACCATATTGCAGCCCGCCTAGCCAAACGTTTTAAAGTCGAAGAGGATTTTGACTTTGACGATGCGACAAAGGCTACTTCCCTTACGGAACAAGGTATCGAAAAAGTTGAGAAAGCATTTGGTATTGACAACTTGTATGATTTAGATCACCAAACACTTTATCACTACGTCATTCAAGCCGTCCGAGCGTTCGTCATCTTTAAGCGTGACGTCGATTATATCGTACGCGACGGAAAAATCGAATTGGTTGATATGTTCACTGGCCGAATTATGGAAGGCAGAACATTATCAGATGGACTTCACCAAGCAATTGAAGCTAAAGAAGGCGTCGAAATTACAGATGAAAATAAAGCACAAGCTCAAATTACCATTCAGAACTACTTCCGTATGTATCCAAGGCTTTGCGGAATGACGGGTACTGCGAAAACTCAAGATACGGAATTCCGTGAAGTTTATAATATGGAAGTAATCCAAATCCCGACGAACCGTCCACGTGCACGGATCGATGCACCAGATTTCGTTTTCAGAACGACAGAAGAAAAGTATAAAGCCGTAGCAAAAGAAGTAGCCGCTCGTCATGCAAAAAGACAACCGGTTTTGGTCGGTACTACGTCCATTCTTCAATCCGAAGCTGTCGCCAAATATTTACGTGATGAAGGATTGAAGTTCCATCTATTAAATGCGAAAAGTGTCGAGCAGGAAGTTTCATTGATTTCCGAATCTGGACAAGCGGGTAATATTACCGTCGCTACTAATATGGCAGGACGCGGAACGGATATCGTACTTGGTGAAGGCGTGGAAGAAAACGGCGGACTTTTTGTATTAGGGACAGAAAAACATGAAAGCCGTCGTGTAGATAATCAGTTACGAGGCCGTTCAGGTCGTCAGGGAGATCACGGAGAAAGCCAATTCTATCTTTCTTTAGAAGATGAAATGTATATGCGCTTCTCTCCTGAAGAACTCGAGAAATTCTTAACAAAAGTCCGCACAGACGAAAATGGTAAAGTATTAAACCCTGAAGTAGATGAACTAACGGAACGTACACAACGTATCGTGGAAGGCGCGCACTTCTCTATGCGTGAATATAATCTAAAATTAGATGACGTAATCAATGATCAACGTGAAGTCATCTACTCCTTACGCAATCGCGTACTAGAAGGCAAAGACATCTTTGAAAAACTTAAGACGATGTTATCAGAAACCGTTGAGTTCGTTGTTCTAGATAGCTGTCCTGATAATGAAATCGCCGACAATTGGGATTTCGATCGTATCGAACGGACTATGAACGCGCTATTACTGACGCCGGTTAAGCTTCCCAATTCATTAGATAGAACCGCTGATATAATGAAAGAGTACGATGAAGAAATGGCAGAGTTGTTTGCATTTATCGATACTTTCACTGATAATGAACAAGTGAGTCAACTGCTACCACAAGTCATGTTGAGCTATATTGACACGATGTGGGTTAAGCATTTAGAAGTGATGACTCGCCTAAAAGAAGGAATTGGATTGCGTTCATACGGACAAGAAGATCCTATGCGTATTTACCAGCGTGAAGGCTTGCAGTTATTCGCCAAGCACTATCAACGCCTGCGCCGGGATATTGCGTCCGAAATAATCGCATTCATGAAGCAACTTAATACACAACAGGAGGTTTCCCAATGAAACTCTTCAATTTATTCAAAAAAACCGAGAAAACTGGATTGGACAGTACAGTTGAATCCGATGAAATTTTAGAAAACGGACAAGCTGGTTCAGGCGATGAAGATATCGAAACAGAACTATCTCTTCATGAGCAATGGAGTCTAACACAGGAGCAGGAATATGTTTTTCGTTTCCTTGCAAATGAACTAGAACCTTTAAAACCAAACCAAATTTCCTTATCCGGTATCGATATCGACTTGGAACCTGCAAACGGCAGCTGGTTAGTCAAAGCATTCTTCCGTTCATCACTTGATCAAGCGATCACTGTAGGCGAAATCGAGTTATTATTACTTGATGAAGAAGGCAATACAGCAGCATCTGCAGAGTTCGATTTGAACGAGTTAGGTGAAATTCCAGCTCGCAGTGCACGTCCTTGGGTATTTGTTTTCGAAAAGAAAGATCAATTGGCAGAAGAAATTCCAGCAACAAACTGGAAGCTTGCCTTTAACGTTCACTCGATGATGCCGCACCAATTGGAACTTGCACCTACATGGGAAGAACAACTTCCTGCTGAACAAAAAGAAGCGTTAGCGAATATTGTAAAAGATCTACCAAAATTGAAGCCACGCGAAGTGAATATCGCTGGTTTCCAAATCCAAGCACAAGATGCCGGCACTATTGCAGCATCCGTATTCGTTCGTAACGGCCACTCTAAACAAATCAACATCGAAAAGTTGCCGCTTGAATTGATTGACGCAACAGGAGAATTGGTAGCCCGAGGAACATTCGACCTTGATCCTCCACTTTCCGTGAAAGCAAACAGCACAACTCCTTGGACATTCATCTACCCTAAGGAATTGGTAAAGAAAGAGGATCCGGATTTCTCTCGTTGGACAATCCGCGTTCCACAAGACGCAACGAATTAATATTTACCGGATAAGATTGGGGGCCTCCCTCTCCTATCCGGTATTTTTTCATAAAAAAATCGACCTTCCACTTAAGGAAGATCGATGTCTCTTCTATTAAATACCTGCTACACGCTTTGCACCTATATAGCGCTTGCCCCAATATGAATCATTTACTCTATCTACACGCACACCTTTTGATGTAGAAGCATGTGCGAACTTGCCATTTCCAACATAAATTCCAACGTGAGAAACGCCGCGTCCTGTTGTGTTAAAGAATACTAGATCACCATTACGAAGGCTTGATTTCTTTACAGTGCGCCCTGATGCATACATAGCACGAGAAGTTCTTGCTACTTTTAAACCATTTTGCTTGAATACATAACCTACATAACCTGAGCAATCAAATCCTGCTCTTGTCGTACCGCCATAACGATATTTGATACCAGTTAAGCTAGTTGCTGTTTTTGTGATATTCGTTGTTTTAGCTGCTGCATCTGCTTGTCCTGCAAACGGCGAAACGATCAATAGTGTCGAGAGTGCTAGGACCGAAATAATCTTTTGTAATAGATTCATAATTTCCTCCGATAATAGTATGTATTTTTGCTAGTTTACTTGTCTGTTTATGTATATTTATCTTAGCATCTTCCAAACTCTTGAATTATTACAGTAATGTAACAAGATTATTTCAATCTTCAACAATATATTACACTTGAAATATATGTGTCTTAAATTGACAAATGAAGGGGATTCAGTTGGATACATGCTTTGTATTACAATAAATCTAGGAAGTTGTGTGGTGTACCCGATCCGGAAACGCGTACGGAAGATACACTATGCGGCTGCGGGTCTTTGTCACTCTTTGTTGGGACGTTGCTCGACTGATGGTTGGGTACTGAAGTTAGTGAGTGTCTGCTTTCTGGACTCGCGCAGGCACGTGGGGGATTGCCTACAGCCAGGAGCCAGCTGGCGGTGGTGCTGCCAAGTTGTCTCCTGGCCACGGCCTACCCCGCAGTTGTGCCTGCGCTGCTGAGTGGTATTTATTTTGGTTGTGGTTCTAAGGGGAAGAAGATCCGTGAATTGGTAATACTGATTTTGTACTTTTTGAAAAAGAAGTAGAAGAACTGTCC
>NZ_PDYX01000037.1:0-13000 GCF_002743265.1 Sporosarcina sp. P29
ATGATAAAATTCATATGCACGTATCACCTTTCTCTTTGACTTGTTTCTCGACAATTCAAGTATAAAAGAAATTGGTGATCACGTGCATTTTTTTGTTCAATTGTTTGAGAACCCCAACATTTATTATAGAACCATAAAAACAGGACTGCCCTGCATATATGCAGAACAGTCCTGTAACGGATCTATTAATAATTCGAGTCTGAGACTTCGCCTTTTACGATACTAATACCCGAGCTTGCACCAATACGTGTAGCTCCTGCTTCGACTAGCGCATCGAAATCTTCTCCGCTACGCACGCCGCCGGACGCTTTGACACCAATGTTTGGGCCAACCGTCTTCCGCATAAGAGCGACGTCTTGTACCGTTGCTCCACCTGTTGAGAACCCAGTTGACGTCTTGACGAAATCAGCGCCCGCTTTGACGGATAGCTCGCATGCGCGAACGATTTCTTCATCTGTCAGCAAGCATGTTTCGATGATGACTTTGACCAATGTACCGTTAGCTGCTTCGACTACCGCACGAATATCTGATTCAACCCATTCGTCATCCCGGTCTTTCAGTGCTCCGATATTGATGACCATGTCGATTTCTCCTGCTCCGTTCGCCACTGCATCTTTAGTTTCGAATGCTTTGACTGCAGAAGTAGTCGCTCCGAGAGGAAAACCGATTACCGTGCAGACCAATACATCGCTGCCTTTTAGCTGTTCAGCGGCATATGAAACCCAGCCCGGGTTAATGCACACTGATTTAAATTGATAGTCTTTTGCTTCTTGTATGAGCGCCGCGACTTTGTCTTTCGTTGCGTCGGCTTTCAATAATGTATGGTCGATCATTTGTGCTTTATTCATTTATGAACCACTCCTTTAATTATTTTGTAATTTCGTCATGCACAAGTGTTACAGGCTGTACTTTAGAAGCCGAAACTCCGTAAGCATGATAGATCTTTTCTTTTACGTCTTCGATATCTTCCGTGTTGCTGTGAATCGTCACGAGTGATTCGCCTATTTCTACGGAGTCACCGATTTTCTTGTGCAGCACTAACCCAACCGCCAAATCGATTTCGGATTCTTTTGTTGCGCGTCCCGCACCTAGAAGCATTGCAGCCGTACCGATTTCATCCGCAGTAATCGCAGATACATATCCCGCTTCTTTAGCTGGCACGTCTATTGTAAACTTGGCCGTAGGAAGCTTCGATAAATCGTCAATGACGGATGTGTCGCCGCCTTGAGATTGCAAGAACAGTTTAAATACTTCAAGCGCTTTGCCGTTTTGAATAACTTCTTCGAGCATTTTTCGTGCTTCTTCCGTCGAGTTCGCTTTTCCTGCCAAACGAACCATATGGCTACCGAGCGTCAAGCACAGTTCGTGCAAATCTTCCGGTCCATTGCCTTGCAATGTTTCGACGGCTTCTTTGACTTCGAGAGCATTTCCGATCGCATAACCGAGCGGCTGGTTCATGTCCGAAATTACGGCCATCGTTTGACGACCGATTTTATTTCCGATTTGCACCATTTCTCCCGCCAGTTCACGAGCCATGTCGAGGTCTTTCATGAACGCGCCTGTTCCGACTTTTACATCCAGAACAATTGCATCCGATCCCGCCGCAATCTTCTTGCTCATGATCGAGCTTGCGATTAACGGAATAGAACTGACCGTTGCCGTGACATCGCGCAGACTGTAAATCTTCTTGTCTGCAGGAGTGATGTTGCCGGATTGTCCGATCACCGCAATTTTGTTCGTATTGACAAGATCGAAGAATTCCTTGTCTGTAATTTCGATATGGAAGCCGGGAACGGACTCCAGTTTATCAAGTGTTCCGCCCGTATGACCCAATCCGCGGCCCGACATTTTAGCTACCGGGATACCAAGTGCAGCGACAAGTGGCGCGAGCACGAGTGTTGTCGTATCGCCAACTCCGCCTGTAGAGTGTTTATCCACCTTCACGCCTTCAATAGCAGACAAATCGACTTGGTCGCCTGACTCTACCATCGCCATTGTGAACTGCGCGGTTTCTTCCAACGTCATCCCTTGGAAATATACCGCCATTTGAAACGCCGACATTTGGTAATCTGGAATTGATCCGTCCGTATATCCATTGATGACAAATGAAATTTCTTCGTTTGTTAACACATGTCCATCTCGTTTTTTCTCAATCATATCTACCATACGCATAGCATCCACCACTCCTGTTTTTAAATTTATGTTTCATTTCTATTATAAAAATAGGCCAATGACAGTCGCTGAAAGGACTGAAGCCAATGTTGAACCCAAAAGTAATTTCAAACCATTTCTTGCCACTTCGTCTCCTTGTTTTGAACTTAACGCCTTGACAGCTCCTGTAATAATCCCAATGGAACTGAAATTCGCAAAACTAACAAGGAAGACAGATATCATACCTACTGCTTTCGTTGATAGGCCTGCCGAAATTTCCTTAAAACTCAACATGGCTACAAATTCGTTTGTGACTAGTTTGGTCGCCATGATGCTTCCCGCTTGTACACTGTCTGCCCAAGGCACGCCCATTACAAAGGCAATTGGTGCAAAGATATACCCCAAAATGGTCTGGAAGGAAACGTTGAACATCATTTCAAAGAGATAGTCGATTCCGTTCATCAACGCGATGAAACCGATCAGCATGGCAGCTACAATAACCGCGACTTTAAAACCATCCATAATACTTTCGCTGATCATCTGGAAGAATGACAACTTCTTCTTCGACTCGATCGTTAGCGTATCTTCTTCTTCCGATAATTCATAAGGATTGATGATACTTGCGACAATCAGTGCCGACATAATATTGAGCGCAATCGCCACTACGACAAACTGCGGTTCGATGATTTCCATATATGCACCAACGATGGCAACACTGACTGCACTCATCGCGGAAGTACAAAACGTATATAAACGTCTTTTTGAAATATCATCCATTTGGTCCTTGATAGTTAAGAACACTTCGGACTGCCCGAGAACCGCAGAGGATACGGCTATGTAGTTCTCCATTTTCCCCATGCCATTCAACTTACTCAGAACGATTCCTACATATTTAATGATGAACGGTAAGATTTTGAATTGATTCAATATACCGATCAACACGGAAATGAACACGATTGGCAATAAGACGTTTAAGAAGAATACGTATTCTCCTTCATTTTCCAATCCGCCAAACACGAAGTTGACTCCCGTTACACCAAGATCAACTAGCTTTGAGAATAAAGCTGAAACAAAGCCAATCGAAACAACGCCCACTTTTGTATTTAACAAGATGAATGTCAAGACAAGCTGGGTCAGCAGCATAATCACAATCGGTTTATAGCGAATTTTCCTGCGGTCCACACTAACAATCAAGCCCACGATTAACACGAGCAACAATCCGGTTATATAAAATACAACGTTCATCATACTTCCTCCCTTGCATGTTGGTTACGCTTACACCTTGCTTCTTACACACCATTTTCCTTAGGATGCCGTTGCGACCTGACTTTATGTATAGTATATCATAGACATTGAGCAGATGTGCAACGCAACTGAAACATTGTTCATTCTGAATTAAAAAAAGAATCGCACTTATTAATAAGTGGATTCTCATGATTTCTATTGGTGGAGCAACAAAGCCTGTGCTGTGTACTGGTCGGTTATGAAGACGTTCGCATAACCACCCTGAAGCGCTCCGTGAATGGCCTCTACTTTGCGGTTCCCGCCAGCAACAAGAATGGATTTTTCTTTTTGCTTCAACTCTTCCAGCCGGATCCCAATCGTCCGGTCACTAACGGTAGTCTCACATACTTCCCCTGTACGTTTAAAGAAACGTGAACAAATATCACCAATCGCTTCTTGATGGAGTTGCTGTTCTTCTTCGGCAGTCAAATAGCCGAGACGGAACAGCAACGATTCGCTGTCTACAGCGCCCACCGTGAACACGGCGATATTCGCTTGTTTGCCGAGTTCAATGAGACGGTGCATATAGCGGTCCGATTCAATCACGACTTTGACTTCAGGCGTGTCGACCAAAACGGGAAGCGGCAAGTAACCAGGAACGGTATGGAAGGCTTCGGCAAATTTATAAACCGTTTCAGAATCGTATGTATTGACGTCCGACAAGCCGATGCCGCCTTTGAGCTGGATGACCTCGACTCCTTTTACATCTTTTTTCTTCAATTCTTTGGCCACCTGATACATCGTCCGGCCCCACGTCACACCAAGAATATCACCGTCTTTTACGGTTCGATACAAATAGTCCGCCGCTTCTGTGCTGATAGCTTGAATCACATCCCGCTCATCTTCCACTGCCGAGTACGCAATTTTCACTTCTTCGATTTGATATTTGTGCTGCAAAGATTTTGCCAATTGATTATTATCATGAAATGGATCGATGATGTCGATTTTCACGTAGCCATTTTTTTTCGCTTGCTGCAGGAGCCGAGAAACCGTCGGCCTTGAGACGCCTAGTTTTTTTGAAATGGCGAGCTGGGTATAATCAAATTGATAGTAAAGTTTGGCTGCCTCTATGATAAGTTGCTTTTTATCGATCTCCAACGCAAGTCCCCCTTATGTTACGACCTAATCATGAGTCCGAAACTGCTGAACTAGGCTGAGTATATCACAATCGTAAATCAGCGGAAAGCCGCACTCACATTTCTTCCTCGTGAGGCAATTTCTTGAAGATCGTTTTACTCTTATAAGATCGACATCAGCTTCTTTAGCAACTCGTACATTTATCTTTCATACTAGCAATAATACTTATGAAAAACATAATCCATAAAAAGGGGTTTGTTAAAGATAAACCGACTTGTGAAATGCCGCCTATTAAAGTAAAGATCATGATTAATGCAATGAAATACGCAAGTACTATAATTTGCCATAGAGGATTGAATCTTGGGACATCCTCTTTTTGAGGTCGTTTCATAAAAAGGCCAATAAGAGTAATCACTAGTATGAGTACAATAAGTATTGATTTGGGTATATTTATAAAAGAAATCAACTTTGGGAAGAAATCATAAATCAGTAATAATGTGAGTGCTGCTAGTGCTATAATGCCCCCAATTTGACGTTTCACTTCACTTTGTATCACCTTTCCTAACTTTTTTCAGATAATGAATAAGCAAGTTTTTTAAACAGATATTTCTCCAGTAATCCAACCTTTGAGAAACGTTTCGATCGAGGGCGCAATGGGACGTCGGCTATCATCTTCATGATCCCATACATAGATATTTTCATTCCAAGTAGTATCGTTTTCTCTCACATACGCAAATAAATCTCCATTGCCAGCATCTGAAAAGAATAAAAAATGGTCTACTGGCTGCATGAAATCTTGCCTTTCTTGAAGAGTCCTTAAAAATAAATTTTCTCTTACTACCTGTTCGGTTGACCACACAAAAGAAATTCCGTAGTTTCCAGACACGCCATTTGTTTCGTTGTATAACGCCTCAAGTTGATTAGGTAAATCCATGCCTAGTTCTTTTTTAATCGATGCGATCTCTGTTTCTGTTGCGGGTGATTCGAACTGACATTCATTTGATATATTATGTAAATATTCTTTCCACATCATCTATGCACCACCTGTAAATTGTTTTACTTTTACGTACTTCCCTTTATAACTTGTATAATTATATATTCCTCATTAACACCTCGAACTAGGTTTGACATATATAAGGTACCCATTTATTCGTTTCTAATTGTTTCAGTAGTCAAGGTTCCCATCTAACAAAAGCCCACTCTTCAATAGAATGAATATTTAGTGACGCGGGATGATATAGAAATTCTTCTTCTATTAGATGAATATCCGGATAGTCTGCTAAAACCTCTGTACTGGCTATACGTAATACTTCCATCTCCACTTCAGTTGGTTCGGCATCAAAAAACGCTTGCCATAGTAACTTATTATTTTCTTCTATAACTACCCTTAATCCTTTTAAATTCTTAGGAATAGCGCACAATAATGCTCTGTGTACACTAAGCGCTAGCGAATTATCCATTTTCATACTCCTAACATTTATTTTATAATCAGCTCTAACTCTTCTTAATCAACTTCAGGATAGAATCCATATTTAGTATTATTATACAGTTTCAAAATAGAATATACACTTCGTTCTTAAAACGTAAAAATTATAGGGTCAAATAGCAAACGACGATAGTAAAGACCATGATGAACTTCAGCATCTTTGGCAATCATATACGCACCAAACAACAAAGCCCCTCATTCATGTCCGTTCACGACATAAACAATGGGCTTATTTTTGTAAAAATCACTGCTCATCTTCCTCATCACACGGCGGTTTCCTAACAATCGTCTTCCCACTCGAATACAATCCACTTGCCGACAACCCCATAATAATGCCGCCCAGTATCCCCGACTTCCAATCATGGGGAAACAAGTAGAAGATCCCGCCACCTATGCCTAATAGTAAAGAAAAGATTGGAATCAGTTTCTTCGGCAATCCGTACATTTTCAAAATTTCCGTTAATCCGATAATAACGGGGATCAGTACAATATCTGAAACTTCCAATGCGTGTCCCTCCTCTTTTTCTATTCTATTCAGACTGTATGCAAGATGAATCGGCATTTTGCATACAGTGTAGAAGAAAGATTGCTGAAAGGAGATGCCCATGGTCACTGGATTGCTCATTATTTTAGGATTGGTGTTAGTTTTGCCGTTTACGATCCCTCGCATTGAACGTAATTTGGAATTGTTTTTATTCGTCATGGGTTGTGCTGCCGCATTTGTTAGTGGGGTGTTTCAATGGGAGTTGTGGAATAAGGCATTACACGATCCACTGCATATTACGCTCGCGGTTCTTATAGCGGGGATCGTGTTTCGCTGGATACGACACCCATTTGAGAAAGCAGTATTATCGGGTAGTCGAATCATTCCTTTTCGCTTATTCTTAGCGCTAATTATTATGGGATTGGGATTAATCTCTAGTGTTATCACTGCGATCATTGCTGCGCTAGTCCTCGTAGCCATCGCATCTGTCTTGCAAATGGATCGACTATCAGAAATCCGCTTCGTGATCTTAGCTTGTTATGCAATCGGCATGGGCGCGGTGTTGACACCGATCGGAGAGCCACTGTCAACGATTGCGACGAACAAACTGGATGAAGACTTCTATTACTTAATGAACTTGCTCGGGACAGATATTCTAGCGGGTGTATTCGTCTTTGGCCTTCTCGCATTCTTCCTAATTCGCCCACGCAACCGCTCGCGTCACCGTTCTTCCGGACAAGCGGCAGAGTCGTACATAAGCATTTTCGGGCGCGGAGTGAAAGTGTATATATTTGTTTTGGCTTTGACGTTGCTTGGTGCGGGGTTTGAGCCATTGATTACACTGTACTTACTCGATCTTCATCCATTGACGCTTTACTGGATCAATATGATTTCAGCTGTACTCGACAACGCAACACTCGCTGCTGCGGAAATCAGTCCCGCGATGGACGAACCAACGATCCAAGCACTGTTACTTGGCTTGCTCATTAGTGGCGGGATGTTGATTCCGGGAAATATTCCGAATATCATTGCAGCTGGTAAGCTCAATATTCGTAGTGGAGAATGGGCACGGGTCGGTGTACCGCTTGGATTGCTTGCGATGGTCGTCTATTTTGTCATTTTACTTTACAGACAATGAAAAAAGACCGCGTTTGCGCGGTCTTCTCATGTTACTCGATTACTTTCACCCAGACTCTATATTTTTTGTCATCAGTCTGAACCAGTTTCGTATTAGGACTCGGAGCGCTATTCTTCTTTGTGAAACCCGCTTCAAACGAAGGGGTTTTAATACTCTCCCCTATATTATCCTCTGAAGGCATACCGATTCCCATCGCATCCGTTACCGTCCACGTATCATCTTTCTCTTTGTTCAACTTTGCGACAAATATTTCTTCCGCGCCGTCTAATATCCCTTTATAGACACTGATGACCTTATTATTATCGATTTCCAACGTGCGATACATTTTCACGACTTCCGCAAAACCTTCCTCTGTATGAAGCTGTTCGAGTGCCTCTTGCGGTGTGTTCGATGTACTGTTCTTATCTGCGGTCTGACAACCTGCGAGTACCACCGCCATAAACGTAATATAAAATAGTTTCCGAAGCATGAGATCCTCTCCTTATCTATTTTATTGAATACCCTATTGTCGGCTATATTCAATCCTCATTTAATTTTTTATCTACAATTAAAAAATACGTTCTTTCTTTTCTTCGACTAATTTAAAGTGTACATCTGATGTCGATCCGCTAAAGATATGATCCTGCACATCGGAGATATCTAGTATTTCATTGAGCTCAATAAATTCTGCCTGATTTCCTTCTATTGTTATCTTATAGGGGCCTGCTATATTCATCAGCGACACCATTTTCATTTCTTCCTGGCCAAATCCAGTATCCATGAACTCCAGCTCGAATGATACGGGCTGATTGCTGTGATTTTTCAGAGTTAGCTGGCAGTCTCCATTCATCTGTTCACTGTCCTCTAATGTATCAAATGCACACTTGCCTTCCTGGTCGTAGGAAATCGCTCCAATACCACTCGCCAATGTTTCTTGATACGCCGTAACGAGATATAACGGGATCAACGCATACAGGAAGAGGACAAGTACAGCCAACACGACATAAAATCTCTTTAATCCGTAAATCAGAAGCGCCATTGCGATAAGGAATAAAGCAGTGCCTAGTATTCCTTTCCAGACGAGCCCATCCTCATTTTGAAGAGGAAACGACATGAACGTCACGGAAGATCCGATTAACGGATTATTAGGATAGGGAAAAAACAAAATCATGCAAATGGCAAGAAGTACCACGGCGCTTATAAGTGCGGTTCTATTTTTCATCACGGTGTTACTCCTTCTATTTAAAATGGATAATATTCTGACTTCTACTTAGTGAGTCTGTCTGCGATCGATTGAAGGATTTCATTTTTACGTTCTTGTAGTTTAAGGAATTTTAACGCAAACCAGACTGTGAAAATTAGGAATGCGATCGGAATGATGTACATGAATATGCTGAATATAGACAGAAACGAAAAAAGTAAATTATTGCTGTGCATATGTATTTCCTCCCTTCATGACTTAGGCTGACTGCTTCTTCTTCGGAAATAGATAAGATACTAATAATATAGCGATTGCGACTCCAAATCCTATATACATCCATAGATTTAGCGTCTTTTCAGGAAACGTATATGCCACTTCCGTCATATACAGAATCAGACGAACAATCTGTGTTCCCAAGACAATGAAAAGTGCCAAGTATTGCAACACATCGCGGGTATTTTTCTTTTGTTTCTCCACTTGTATGACCTCCCACTGCTCAGGATAGCAATTTCTCCATTGACACTACGGCAATCGACGTACCATCCGTTCTATGTAATATAGATTCTTCACACACGTGATAGCCGATGGATTGATAGAGTGAGATGTTTTTCGACACATCTGCCCGCACTTTGCATGCTACTACTCTCTTCCCTTGCTGCGTCGCATACTCCTCTAAATATCGTAATATCTTTTTCGCGATGCCTTGACCTTGTCTTTCCGGCACGACAGAGAACCTAGAAAAGTAGAGGCTTTTATCTTCTAACCGAAAACGAACCATTGCGACCGGCTCCTCTTCTATATAAGCAATTAACGCCTCTACACCACTTTGCATTTCAGTCGCGATACTTTCGACGGTCTCTTTCAACGCACTCGTCGGAGGTGTAGCGTGCTCGTATTCCTGAAACGCTCGGATCATTACGTCACGGATGACAGGAACGTCGGAAATGTTCGCTTTTATTATGTTCATAACCGTCCTCATTTCGTTTTATGCAAATTATGAATAGACAGAAGTGAATGCCGCCATATCTCCATTCTCAAACAGCTCGATCGTTTCATACTCTTTGTCTAATTGAACTTCATAAAATTGCTGTTTTTGAAAAGTTTTCGATTCACCTTGGTCTTGATTCTTATCATACAGAATGCGCAACGTGTCTCCGTCGCTTTCTATATCAAAGTTTGTAAAGTCCACGGCATAATCTTCCTGGCTTTCGTGGGCGGTATTAAAATAAATGACCAATTGATCGTCCGACGTGTCGTAAAATAAGTACACGCCATTTTCAGCTTTCGCGTGTTCGTAGAATTTCTGAGCGTCCTTACTCAAGTCCTTCATGGCGACTTCCTCGTAAGACAATGTTCGATTCGTGTTACATCCAACCAATACGACTGCACAAAGAACGATGATCCAAAGCTTTTTCATCAACTCTCCTCCTGTCATTGGTGTAATGAAGAGTGAATAGTACTTTAACTATCTCTAACACTACTATTTCCCATGTTTTCTGTAAAGTGAGTACAAAAAAACACTGCAGGGAAAGCAGTGTTTTGGAATCCAAGGAAGGAAGAGATAGTTAAAAATAGTGATTCGGGATTTGCGCTACAAAGGGGACGCTTTCTCTCTAATCCTATCGTTAGACTTTGATAATAGTAGAGACGCGACCGTGCAATGAGGGTCAGAGGCCTTGATAGAGCGGTAATCGTCCATCATAGAGCACTTACAGACCGCAATAGAGCGGTTATGCATAAACTATAAACTATGAGCGCTTAAACAAATTTATGAGCGCATCCACCTGGAAAGTCTAGATCCACGTTGCCTCTATCCTATCGTTCATCGATACCTCACCCAACCACCATCTTTTTTCTCGTCGCTCCCACGCTTGCTCAAGCGCCCAAGCACAAACGCGCTGGCTACTAGGCCAATCATAGTGTTCGTTTTCTTATTGAACACTTGCTTCACCATCAAGTTCATATTCTGCGGACGCTCCGCCAATCTGCGCATGAAGTACCCGTACCAGTCCTCGCCAAACGGTACGTATGTACAGAAATTATAGCCTTCTTTTGCTAACTGCAACTGCAAATCATGGCGGAAACCGTACAGCATCTGGAACTCGAATTGATTATATGAAATGTCATGCTCTTTCACAAACTGCTTTACATGATTAATAATGTTGTGATCATGCGTCGCAATCGACGTGAATGTTCCATGCAATAAATGTTCTTCAATGATTTTAATATAATTTTCATCGATATCTTGTTTATCGGTATACGCAACGTCCGGCGACTCTTTGTATGCACCTTTTACTAGACGAATACGTGTATCGTTATATTTCTTCGTGTCATCTAATGCACGGTGAAAATAGGCTTGGATTACGGTTCCAATATTTTCATAGCCTTTTACTTTTAATTCGTCCAGCAAACGAAACGTCGGCTCAAGTCGTGAGTGATTTTCCATATCAAAATTCACAAACACGCCTACCTCGCTTGCACGTTTGACAATCTCTTCTACTTGTTGTTCGCAAAATGCATATTCAATGTCGAGGCCGAGCTGTGAAGGTTTAATCGAGATGTGCGCATCCACTTGATTTTCTTGGATCGCGTCCACTACAGATAAGATTTGTTCTTTCGCTTTAGTGGCCTCGCTCTTGTCGTACACAAATTCACCCAAATTATCTATCGTACATGAAATACCTGCTTGATTGAGCTCTTTGACACTATCAATCATTTCTTCGATGTTAGTTCCTGCCACAACTTGTTGGGCTCCTAATTGAAAGCCGTATTTTTGGGCAGCTTGATTCAGTAGTTGATTTTCAGATAGTCCGATAAAGAAATTTCTTAGCATAGTTTCCACCTCATTTGTATATTTCGTATATCGAAATTATAACACTATTTCGTCATGTAAGCCCATACATTTGTTTATTCATTTTGTTTTACGTTCCTATAAACGGTAACATGCGGTCTGCCGGACTATTTGGTTTGATGATATCTTGTAGATCAAGCAATGGAATCGGGAAATAGGGGAAGCCCGCTACGTAAGGTGAGATTTCATATAGTTGGAAGTAGACAACGAGACTCGTGTCTGCAAGGTAGAAGTCCTGATCAGGCTTGATTTTTGTAAATGGCTCAAGCACGGGCGTTTTCCATTGCTGTATATGACGTCTAATATATTCTGATATCCTCTGTACATAAGGACTGCCTGGCTTGAACATATCTTGCAGATTGTATTGTCTTCCCGTCTTCGTATCAAACGTCAGGGAGTTGACGTACGTCATCCCATGCGCTCCACCAGTGAATGAATAGACAATTAAGTTGATACTGAAGAGATCACGCTGATTATTTTTAATTTCGTACGTTGTGACCAACTCGACAAGGCTTGGGTCATGATAATTATTGTCTTCTAGCATTTTATTCATTTCCTTGAATAGTAATTGATTTAGCTTTTCTTGAACTTTTGGATCATCTAATTGTGTAATGATGGGATAATACACATCCACTTTCGGTCTTGTATTCGATATGTGATACGTTTGAATAACAGCAGGGTTTTTCATCATTTCATCCTTCCCAAGACATTTGTTTACTATATGCAAGGAATGGAGAGAAAGTTTCTCGCTTTTTATTTTGTCATATGATAGGATAAACACTGACTGATATAAGGATGTGAAGTAAAATGATCAATATTACATTACCTAAACCGGACGTAACGATCGTTCGCAGAAAACAAGAAATGGGACCGGATGAAACGCCGATTAAGCCAATCTATGGTTTCATCGATTTTCATGACATTCCACGTGATAAAGGCGGCCTTTTGTTGTTCTTCAACCAAAGCGACGAGTTATTATTCGTAGGAAAAGCACGTAAATTACGTCCACGTCTGAAAAAGCATTTTGAAGACCAAGTGTCTCCATTACGTAATCACCGTGAAGAAGTAGCAAAAATTTCCGCTGTGATCATCGATGATCCAATGGAACGCGAAATCTACGAAACGTACGTAATCAACACAGAGCAAGCAAAGTACAACGTAGAAAAAGCATTTTTCAGAGATTAAGCTGTCTGCCTTCGCAGGCGGCTTTTATTTTGGTTCTATAATAAATGTTGGGGTTCTCAAACAATTGAACAAAAAATGCACGTGATCACCAATTTCTTTTATACTTGAATTGTCGAGAAACAAGTCAAAGAGAAAGGTGATACGTGCATATGAATTTTATCATG
>NZ_PDYX01000038.1:0-12798 GCF_002743265.1 Sporosarcina sp. P29
TTCATGTGAGTCCTCCTTGGTTATAATTAGGGGTCAAGCCGTCGACGCCTTGACACCCCGAATCATACCAAGGGGACTTTTCTATTTCAATAGGGTTCCACTAACCAAACAGGAATGCTCCCGATGGATCAGCGAGAGCTTGAGACCCTGGACAGATGCCTTAATTTCTGTAAAGTACACAGAAATACGGCCAAGCGAACCCTTTGCTGTTCGCTTGGCTCAAGCCGAGCCCATGGGAAAGCATCCGGCAGCTGGAGCTTCAATCCCCACCTACTTACCCCCTCCACTTACACTTGAGCTTAAATAAGTTCAATCCCCCGTGTCCTCATGATGTAACTCTCCACTCATAAAAAAGACACCCCTCCCTAAGAAGTAGGTGCCTTAATATGTGAAATATACCGCCAGCGGATCAAGTAGAAATAGAACACCTGCATCAGCGCAAAGCCCGCAAGCACGAGCGCCAGCTCCTTGACAATCGAAATCTCAGCGAGCGCATCCCAAATGACCTGTAGCGACATAAACGCAAACACGCTGTGGATAAACGACACTCCCCACGGGAAGAAAAACTGCGGAATCAATTGCCGGTTGACGATCTTCGTAAACTCCCTATCCGTCATCCCTATCCGCTGCAACACCGCATACTGCCGGCGATCATGACTCAGCGACGTATACAACCGGAAGTAAATGAAACTACCGGACGCGAGGAAAAACACACCTGCGAGCAATAACCCGATAAACAATAGCAACGAGAACGTCATACGGATATGCGAGTAATTCAATCCTGGATTTTCAAACTCATAGCGCACCGGATCGCGGTGTTCGAGCATCAGCCCCGCCAACACTTGGGCGTGGATAGACAACCCGATTTCCCGCGTCTCCTGCCAGTCCCTTACGTTAAACGCATAATAATTAAACGCCAGCGCATCGGCATGAGCTTGTTCTTCAATGCGGTCGAAATCCAAATGGTTCACAACAATCGTATTGAGCCCAAGCGCGTTCGGCGGAAACAGTTTATACGGATAGACGCCTTCGATCTCTAGTGAGACACCACTGTCGGCCAGTTCGGTGTTGACAGTTTCCGTCGATAACTGATTGGCCGCGGCTGCTGTTGCCGGTAAAAATAACGCATGTCCACTTTGTAATGAAATTGGCATTTCCCCGAAAGTTGCGGCCAGTTCATTCAGATCAGATAGCTTGACGATATTGACTTTATTCTTCGTATATGAAGATTGCTGTTCAAGTACACGAAATCGCACAGCCCAATAATCAAGGCCTTCTTGGTCAAGTTCATTGGTCAATTTTGCGATATGTGGATATTCGAATTCATTATGCGGCAAGCTTTTATAAATAAGCCCAAGTGGATTCACTTCACGATATTGCGAAGCGAATGACGTTAACGATGCCAGAATACCGACTGACATAAACGCGATCGTCGAAACGATTGTCACGATGAAGAACATCCGGGCATTTTCTTTTAAACGAACGATGCTTTCCGAGATCGAGATCATCCAGAAGTCCCGCCAGAAGATGTTCTTTTGCCGTCGTAGTGCATGTAAGACGAGCGGTAAAGTATCCGTGAAAAAGTAATAGGTTCCGAATGTGATGAGTGGCGGTAGCAGGAAGAACAGACTGATGATACTCGAGCGTGAGACGAATGCCGCCATAGCGTAGGCTAGCAACAATAGCACGACTCCGAAGATCCCTCGGCTTTTCGAGTACGAATACACCGACTGCACAGCCATATCCCCATTTAACAAATCCGATACTTGTCCTTGCTGAATGAAGACGGGTGCGATATATGAAATGATAGCAAATAAACTAAGGAATGCACCCATCGTCAGCACGAATGGTTTCCATGATAAATAAAGCGGTAATACCGGAATTTGCACAATGGCTTTGACGATCATGAAGAAGAACTTCGAAAACATGAAGCCGAGGAAAATCCCACTGATGATCGATGCGAAGCCGAGCAACATCGTCTCGATAAAAATGAGTCGATGCAACTGACGCTTGGCCATTCCGAGAAGCAATAGCACACCGAACTCTTTCGATCGCGCTTGTAAAAATGCACGCATCGAATAAAACAAGAAAAACAGCGTGAAAATAAATAGAATAATTTCCGCTATTCCCATACCGAGTACTGAAATCTCTTTTAGAAAAGTGTTTTCAATCGAAGGATGGAATAGCAACATCGAATAAAGGAAAAACACCATGACGGAAAATACACTCGCCATGAAGAATGCCGCATAGACTCGGCGGTTACGAAGGACGTTACGGTAAGCGAACTGTCGAAATGTCATTCACATTACCTCCAAGTAATGACAACACATTCAAGATCCGTTGGAAAAATGTATGCCGGCGTTCGTCTTTATAGATTTCATTGAAAAACTCCCCGTCTTTAATAAACAGCACGCGGTCACAATAGCTCGCCGCAATCGGGTCGTGCGTCACCATAATAATCGACGTCTTTTCATGCTGATTAATATGTTCGAGTAATTCCAGCACATCTTTCGCTGATTTGGAATCCAAATTACCTGTCGGCTCATCCGCTAATACAATGCTCGGCTGATGGATGAGCGCTCGTCCTATCGCGGTACGCTGTGCTTGTCCACCTGATAATTCATCCGGTCGACGCTCCAAAATATCTTCTAAATTCAGCTTTTGCGCCATATCTTCTACGCGCCTCTTCATCTCTTCAACGGGTAATCCATCAAGAGTTAACGGCAAAACAAGATTTTCTTCCACCGTCAACATTTGCAGTAAATTGATTTCCTGAAAGACGAAACCGATTTGCCGCCTGCGGAATAAAGCAATGTCATTTTGACTGAGCTTTTCCGGTTCCACGCCTCCAATGACAATCTTGCCATAGGTCGGAATATCGGTCGCCATCAATAAATTCAATAGCGTCGTCTTACCACTACCCGACGGCCCCATAATGGCAACGAATTCCCCTTCTTGCACATCGAAGTCCAATTGATTCAACGCACGATGTATCACTTTTCCTTCATAGATCTTCGTTACATCTTCCATCTTAACGACCGGTTGAGTCATCTGATTGTTCACCCGCCTCTCCGTCTGTAAATAATAATGCGATGGTCGTGCCTTGCCCTTGTTTTGAGGAGATCGTCAGTTGATGGCCTAGTTTCTCACAGACTTCGGACGCGATATACAGCCCCATGCCTGTCGATTCTCCGGATAACCTACCATTTTCCCCAGTGAAGAAAGCTTTCGTCACACGGTGTAAGTCGGATGCCGGTATCCCTATTCCTTCATCGACAATCTCCAGACACAGCCCTTCTTGTAGCTGCACTGCATTGACATGAATTTTCTTCCCTTTTTCAAATGTGTATTTCACTGCATTCGTAATGAATTGATTGAGCATGAACTTGATCCACTTTCGATCGGTCGCAACCATTAAGTGTTCATCGACGTTCAGCACAGGGAACAAACCGTTCGCAATGAAGAGTCGTTTGTTGTCATTGAGCACTTCTTGCAACACTTGCCTAAGCAATAGTCGCTCAATTTGCATATCTTCTTCAAACGTTTCAAGCCGTGCATTAACGAGGACGATTTCTAATCCACTTTGGATGCGCCCTACCTCCTGCTCGATACTTTTCTTATCGATTTCATCTTCTTGCAATAATAAATTAATGACCGAGATCGGTGTTTTCATTTGATGCACCCATTGATTCATGAAATGCAAATGACGATTTTGTCTATTATATAATGTCTGTACTTCATGCTGGTATAGGCGATATAACTCACGCGTGAATTCCATCGTCTTTCTATGTTCAGGCGTCATGACGTGCCGTATCAACGCGTCTTCCATCTGTTTCGGTTTTTCTACGATTTTCGCATAATACGTACGACGCATGATGTATTTCGCTCCCAAATAGCCCGCCGTAAGTAGAATACTCATCGCGACGGAATAGATCGCCGTATTCGGGTTGCGGAAGCCGTCCAGCCAAAACAATAGTAGAATGAATGAGACGAGTCCGATTTGAAACAGCATAAACGGCACATGTTCTTTAACGAACAGCGTGAATGCTTTCATCAGGCTTCCGACTCCGGCATGAAGCGATACCCCGCACCGCGCACCGTCTCAATCCAAGACTGCACATCGTAATCCGCCAATTTCTTGCGGACTCGGGCCATATTGACATTGAGCGTATTTTCATCGACGAATGACTGATCATCCCACAATTCTTCAAGTAATCTTTCGCGCGACACCACTTTCGGAGACTCCCCCATCAGCAACTCCAAAATGACACATTCTTTCTTCTGAAGCGGAATCTCTTCGTTACCTTTTTGCAACGTCATCCGTTCTATATATAACGTCAGATCCCCTGACACAATCACGCGCTCCGACTGACTTGGTGAGTATTCCCCAAATGATCGACGCAAATGGCTTTTAATTTTCGCCAATACAATTTCATAATGGAATGGCTTTGTAATGAAATCATCTCCGCCATTTTCAAGCGCAAACACTTGATCCATATCACCTGAACGAGCCGAGATGAAAATAATAGGACACATTGTATGTTGACGTAACTGACGGCACCAATAATAGCCGTCATAAATCGGCAAGTTGATATCTAAAAGCACTAAATGTGGATTATACGCATTGCATTCTTCTACGACTCGGTCAAAGTCCTGAATGATCGCGACTTCATATTGATATTTTTCAAGCGTTCCCGCTAGCAATTGAGCAATTTTCAAATCATCTTCTACAATAAAAATTCGATGCTTCACCGTAATCCCTCACTTTCTCGTTATGTTCAGTATAACGCATTTCACAGTACACATAAATGAATGCTCGTATACAAAAAAACGCATGCCCCGCAAGACATGCGCTGTTCCTTAATAGATGACATCCACAAATTCTTCCAGCTTAATACCACCAAGGATTTTCTCTACGTCCATTGACTCGAGTGCTTCCGTGATCGCCTGGCGTTCGTATTTCACACCTACTAAACGATTTTCGATTTCTTGCACTTCCCCAACACCGAAAAAGTCCCCGTAGATATTAACGTTTTCTATACTGCCTTTTTCCACTTGCAAGCGAACATCAATGCCACCGACAGGGAAACGTTTCGATTGCTGCAAGTTGAACTTCGGTGAACGACCGTAATTCCACTCCCAGTTACCATAGCGCTCCGCAGACAATTCACGGATTTTCGTCCAGTCTTCATCCGTCAACACACGATACTCAATATTTTCTTCCCCATCGAACATCGAGTTCAAGATTTCCTGTCTAAACTGTTCAATGGATATAGGCTCTTCCAAGAACTCGGAAATATTCGCGACACGACTGCGAATCGACTTGATCCCTTTTGACTCGATTTTGTCTTTCTTCACTTTAAGTGAATTCACGACACCTTCCATATCTGTATCAAACAATAACGTGCCGTGGCTAAACATCCGATCCTTTGTCGCAAACTGTGCATTCCCTGAAATTTTGCGACCATCAATCAAAATGTCATTACGGCCAAGCAATTCCGCTTTAACACCCATTTTGGCCAGCGCATCTGTTACAGGCTCTGTGAACTTCTTGAAATTACGGAACGATTCTCCATCGTCTTTCGTAATGAAACTAAAGTTCAAGTTTCCTTTATCATGATACACCGCACCGCCACCAGACAGTCTACGTACTACGTGTATGCCTTGACGATCGACAAACTCTGTATTGATCTCTTCTACTGTATTTTGGTTTTTCCCAATGATGATAGAAGGTTCATTGATATAGAACAGTAAATACGAATCTTTGTCTACGTCCATCGTATTGAGTACATACTCCTCAATCGCTAGGTTAATACGTGGGTCCGTAACGCCTTGATTATCGATAAATTTCATATTTTCTTCTCTCCTCACAAAATTGTCACAATTATTTTCTGTTAATTCTCTCAATTCAGAACCTCTAAAACAGCTTGAAAGCGCGTCACAAAAGGCTTGATTCCATTTTAACAGATAGTTAAATGAATTGTTGACTTTCGGCATCTGTTATAATACAATGTGTATATACCAAAGAGTTATACAACAAACAAAGGGGGATTGATTAATATGGTAGAAAGCATCGTTGAATTTTTCAAGAACTTGCCGGCGAAGGTTTGTGCGACTTGTGGAACTGAAATTGAAGAGCAACATGAGTGTTACTCTAATCAATGTAATCATTGCAACGTAAAATAAAACAAAACTTTCATTCGGCGAATATTCCTATATTCGCTTTTTTTCTGCCTAAATACATACATAGCTTGAGCAATTCGCGCATTATGCCAGAACCGTGCCTATCATTCAAATCCACTTACCATACAACATAAAAAAATCCGTACAACGATGGTTGTACGGATTTTTTCCTATTATTTAAACAGCTTCGCCAGCACTTGATCTTTCGCAGCGACGCCTTGATCGATACAGTCGGGCAAACCGACTCCATTATACGAGGCACCAGCGAGCTCGACCATCGGGAACGCTGATTGTATTTCTTCCCGCGCACGTAAAACCTTTTCTTTATGGCCTACGCGGTATTGCGGTCGATCCTCTTTCCAGCGTGTGATAATACAGAAATCCGGTTCACCTTCGAGCTTGAGAATTTCTCCCAAGTCTTTGCGAACGATCTTCTCAATCTCAGCATCTGGTAAGTCGACAATCGCTTCTTCCCCAACACGTCCGACGAATGCACGCACCATCACTTTATCGTCTGGCGTTGTCGTCGGCCATTTACGGTCGACGAGTGTACAGGCGGTTATCGAATGATTACTGCTACGTGGTACTAAGAACCCTGTTCCATCGATATCGCTCTTCATCGCAGTTTTCGGGTAACCTAGTGCGACAGTTGCGACAGATGTCATTGGAATCGTTCCGAGTTCTTTCAACAGACCATGCGGTTCAAATAAACGACTCGCAACCGTGTGGCTCGTTGATAGAATAACTGCATCTGCTACGATTTTCCGCTGATCATTCAACGTCAGCACAGCATGATCGTCTTGTTTCATTATATTGGTGACACGCGTACCTTTCATCACATCGACATCAGTCAATTGCTCTTCCAATGCTTCAATCAATGAATCCAAACCATTTTTAAATGTATGGAAAGCACCCATTTTCTTCGAACTATGACTATTCTTTTGCGGCAACTGTTTAGGAGTGGTCTTCCTCATTCCTAAAATTAAGCTACGGTGATTTTTTTCCACTTCATAGAACTGTGGGAACGTTGATTCCAAGCTCATATGATCGATATCACCGGCATAAACCCCCGACAATAGTGGCTCGATTAGATTTTCTACCACTTCTGTACCGAAGCGACGACGGAAAAACTTACCGAGTGACTGATCTCCGGTCACTTCAGAACGTGGTAATACGAAGTCACCTGCCGCACGTATTTTACCGCTCAAACTGAATAAACCGGATGTTACGAATGGTTTAATTTCAGTCGGTACACCCATGACAGCTCCTGCTGGGATTTTATGCATCTGATTATGCAGAAAGATATAGGCTTGCCCTGTTGCGTTGCGAACAAGTTGATCTTCTATTCCCAGTTCAGTCGCTAATTGGTCTACACTTTTTTTACGGATCAAAAAGGAGTCGGGACCGCGTTCGATTACATAGCCGTCTCGACGGACGGTTTGGATTTTTCCACCTAGTTCTGTTGACGCTTCAATCATGATGATGTCTATGGGAAGTCCTTGTTCACGGGCATCTTTTTGCAAATAGTACGCTGCAGCGAGACCCGTGATGCCGCCGCCGATAATGACTACTCTTTTTCGTTCACTCATGTCCTTTTTCACTCCGATCCAATTGAATTCATTTTGTTGCGTGTAACTGATCCATTACAGCATCTGCCATTGCATCAATGAATAAAGGATCGGTGTTCGGCATCGCAGGTCTATGATACGCTGCGCCAATATCGTCACAGACTACTTTACACTCGTAGTCGTTATCGTACAGAACTTCCAAGTGATCTGACACGAAACCAACTGGTGTGTAAACGAATGATGTATATCCTTTCGTTTCAAACAGTTCACGTGTTAGATCTTGTACGTCCGGACCTAACCAAGGATCCGGCGTTTGCCCTTCACTTTGCCAACCGAGTGCGTAAGTTTTTACGCCTGCTGCTTGTGTGATCATTTCAGCTGTTTCTTTTAACTGATCAGCGTATGGGTCACCGTTAGCTAGAATCTTTTCTGGTAACGAGTGAGCTGATACGATCAAGCACGTATTCTCAATTTCTTTCTCGTCCATCGCACCATATGTTTGACGCAATTGGTTCGCCCAGTACTCGATGAATTTCGGTTGCTTGTACCAGCTTTCAACTGAAGTAAGTGTGATTCCGTGCTTGTCCGCTTCCTCTTTCGCGCGACCGTTGTATGATTTAACGGAGAACGTAGAGAAATGTGGAGCCAAGACAATGGATGCGGCTTCTGTAATACCGTCTTCATGCATTTCTTGTATAGCATCTTCGACGAACGGTGCAATATGCTTCAAACCAACATATACTTTGAATTCAATTTCGTCTTGTGCTTCATTCAAACGTGCGCCTAGTGCGTTCGCTTGGTCATCCGTAATCCGCGCAAGTGGTGAAATGCCTCCGATTGCTTCATAGCGATTGCGAAGATCTTCTACTTGTTCCGGAGCCGGCGGACGGCCTCTACGGATATGCGTGTAATACGGTAATAGATCGTCATAGGAGTTTGGTGTTCCGTACGCCATAACGAGTAAGCCCATTTTCTTTTTCGTCATCATTTTCACCTCATGGTTGGATTGTTATTTCGAACGTAATTCTTTACTATATTCATGTACGAAAGCTGTTAAGCGTTTCAATGTTGCCGGTTTTACGTCAGGGAATACACCGTGGCCTAAGTTAAAGATATGGCTACCATGCTCTACACCTTGTTCAACAATAACTTTTGCACGTTCTTCGATGACGGACCAGTCTGCCAGTAACATGGATGGATCCAAGTTCCCTTGCAATGGTTTTGTCAGACCGCGTTCGCCCGCTTCTTTTATAGACAAGCGCCAATCCAGTCCGACTACATCGACTGGCAGATCATGCCATTCATTCGCCAAGTGGCTTGCGCCGACTCCGAATGTAATCAATGGAACATTCAATTTACGTAGTTCCGTGAAAATACGAGTCATTGTAGGTTTAATGAAGATTCGGTAATCCGAAACATTCAATGCGCCTACCCAAGAATCAAATATTTGTACAGCTTTCACACCTGCGTTAACTTGTGCTGTAATATAACTAATCGTCATATCAGCTAACTTATCCATCAATGCGAACCAAGCTTGTGGCTCAGATACCATGAACGACTTTGTCAGGTTATAGCTCTTTGAAGGACCGCCTTCGATCATATAGCTCGCAAGTGTAAACGGTGCGCCTGCAAAACCAATCAGTGGAACATTCAATTGCTCTTGTGTCAGCATTTTTATCGTGTCCAAAACGTAAGGAACTTGCTCTTCTGCTGAAAATTCACCTAAGTTGGCGATGTCTTGTGCAGAACGAATTGGATTTGAGATAACAGGACCTACGCCTGATTTAATCTTTACGTCCACTCCGATGCCAACAAGTGGTGTAACGATATCTTTATATAAAATGGCTGCATCTACATCATATTGATCTACTGGAAGTTTTGTTACATACGCACATAATTCAGGCTGATGCGTAATTTCTTCCAAGGAGTATTTCTCTTTGATTTTAAGATATTCCGGCTGTGAACGTCCTGCTTGACGCATAAACCAAACGGGCGTGTGATCGATTTCCTCGCCTCTCGCAGCGCGTAATAACGTATCATTAAAAGTTGACATATTCAGAGATACCTCTTTCCATATTTTTTATTTCTTTCACGTAACTCATATACGTTCTCATGATAAACCGTTGACAAGTCAATGTATAGTGAATTGCGCCTTTGTCATAATTTTGTGCTAGGACAACTCACACTTCTGCCATGCTTTAGACAATCATTCCTAACTTGCTTGCAATAAGTGTTTGATTCAAGAGAATTAAGGGAATTACTACATGTAGAATCATACACTGGTAAAGAGTGCTTTTAAGTAAATGAAGCACAGACGATTGTTACTTGCCAAAGGAGGAATTTTATATGAATATTTATATGACAACTGGAACATTAGGTTTTATGGAGAAAATCAGAGATCAGCACACCGATGAACCAATACTTTTGATGAATGGTGGTGGCAGTACGCTGTTGCTACATGAGACGAACGGCAAGAGCGTGTTCCAAACACCAAGAAAGTTTGAAGTAGTAGGTTCTTATGGCAACCTGTCAGAACCTGGATTCTTTGCAATGGATAACGTTGCAGTAACAGATGAAGGGAAACCTATTTTCGAACATCAGTACAAGCAACTGGGTGAAAAACTGCAAAACATGCCCGGTTTCGTAGCATTCCGCTTATTGCGTCCTATCGGCTCAGATACGTATACATTGTTAACACAATGGACAGAACGCCGTTTGTATGAGATCTGGTATAACTCCCCTGGTAACCAATTATCCGATAAAACGGTTTTCAAGGATGCCGGCGGTGCTTCACAACATATCTTCACAAGCGCTCCATACACCACACATTATAAAACACCTACTGAAGAGGTTTGACGTTTCGACGTCAGACCTTCTTTTTTTATGTTGAAAGTGATCTAACTAGTCATTTCCACACTGTTTTAATTCATTTCAATTCCCTGTAATTTCGAAACTCGCAGTTTGCGATGTGGTTGACCGCTTGCTATACTGAACGAGTTGATTGACTTATTTGTCTATTTGAAAGGGGTTTTAAAATGAGAGAACGATTATTTCAGAAACTCGAACAATCTTATGACGATATGGTAGAGATTCGCCGCTATTTGCATATGAACCCGGAAGTTTCGTTTAAAGAAACGAAAACCGCTGCCTATATCGCTGATTTTTATAAACAACTTGGTGTGGACGTACGCACTGGAGTAGGCGGCAATGGTGTCGTCGCAAGAATCAAAGGTGCAAAGCCAGGAAAAACAGTTGCTTTGCGAGCAGACTTTGACGCATTGCCAATTCAAGATCAAAAAGATACACCGTACGCTTCCACTGTACCTGGCGTCATGCACGCATGTGGACACGACGGCCATACCGCAACGCTCCTTCAACTGGCAAAAGCTATGAACGAAATGCGCGATGAACTTACTGGTGAATATGTATTTATCCATCAACATGCGGAAGAATTAGCTCCAGGTGGCGCCATGGCAATGATCGAAGACGGCTGTTTAGAAGGTGTTGACGTTATTTTCGGCACACACTTATGGTCTTTATTCGAATCAGGTGTCATCTATTACGCATCTGGCCCAATTATGGCTGCAGCGGACCGCTTCCATATTACCATTCAAGGTGCTGGCGGACATGGCGCTTCTCCACATCAAACGAAAGACGCAATCGTCATCGGTTCACAGCTGGTAATGAACTTACAACAAGTCGTTTCGAGACGCGTCGATCCAATCGAATCCGCTGTTCTATCAGTCGGCTCATTCGTCGCAGATAACGCCTTTAACGTCATCGCCGACCAAGCCGTTCTAGGCGGAACAGTTCGCACATTTACCAATGATGTACGCAACTTAATGGAACAAGAAATAAAGCGTATAGCTGAAGGTGCCGCCCTTTCCCACGATTGCGAAATCACTGTAAAATACTACCGTGGATATCCGGCAGTGGTCAATCATGAAAAAGAAACGAACTATTTAAAAACTGTGGCTGAATCGATTACGGAACTAAAAGGTGTAGAAGAAATGCAACCGCAAATGGGTGGAGAAGACTTCGCTTATTACCTGGAAAAAGTTCCAGGCACATTCTTCTTCACAGGTGCGAAGCCAACAGATGCTTACCCACATCATCACCCACGTTTCGATATAGACGAAAAAGCTATGATCGCAGCGGCTAAAACATTGGCTGCTGCAGCTCTTGATTATCAGAACTGAAGTTACGCGTTACGCTGAAGGTCATTCCTACACATGTGGGAGGATCTTCAGTTTTTTTATTTGGCTATAGGTTTAGTGTTGGAGTTTTAAAAATCGATATAGAGTGCGTAGGGCAACATGCGTGTTCGATTACGTTTCTGTTAAGAGTGCGTAAGAAGCGGCGTTGGTGGATGGCTTTCGCGAGGAGCTAGAGACAGGAAAGTTTGCCTGTCTTTGTCTCTTCGCTACGCCTACCACAGCAGGCGCCTTCGTTGGATTGTGTGTACGGCAGTTCGGGTAGGTATTTTTAATCGTGAAAGTGCTGTTGGATTACGTTTCTGTTAATTGTGCGTAATAAGCAGCATTGGATTGTGGTTCTAGCACGTGCGTTTTCTTTTCCTATTTAATCAGGAGGTTGTGGTTTAGCTGCCTATGTAAGTGGAGAATTCATTGTCCCCACTTCGGCGCTGGTGGATGGCTTTCGCGAGGAGCCAGAGACAGGAAGTTCGCCTGTCTTTGTCTCCTCGCTACGCCTACCACAGCAGGCGCCTTCGTTAGATTGGGTGTAGGGCAGTTCATATAGTTGTTGTTAAAAGCATTAGTGCGTAAGTGAACACGGATTACGTTTCTGTTAATTGTGCGTAATTAGCGGCATTGAGTTGCGGTTCTTGCATGCATTTTTTCTGTTTCATCTTTGATCGGGAGGTTGTGGTTTAGCTGTCTATGTAAGTGGCGAGTCCATTGTCCCCACTACGGCGCTGGTGGATGGCTTTCGCGAGGAGCCAGAGACAGGAAGTTCGCCTGTCTTTGTCTCCTCGCTACGCCTACCACAGCAGGCGCCTTCGTTAGATAGTGTGAATGGCAGTTCC
>NZ_PDYX01000039.1:0-7814 GCF_002743265.1 Sporosarcina sp. P29
GTGTAAAGTGCTCAATGTGTGCGTGTATTCGCTCATAGTTGCGTGTAAAGTGCTCAATGTGTGCGTGTATTCGCTCATAGTTGCGTGTAAAGTGCTCAATGTGTGCGTGTATTCGCTCATAGTTGCGTGTAAAGCGCTCAAACTGTGTGTACCCGCTCATAGTTGTGCGTAAAGCGCTCAAACTGTACGTATACCCGCTCATAGTATCACGCTAAGCGCTCTATCCAAGCAGCTACCCGCTCATAGTATCGCGCTAAGCGCTCTATCCAAGCAGCTACCCGCTCATAGTCACACGTCAAGCGCTCTATCCAAGCAGTTACCCGCTCATAAAAGCACGCCAACAGCTCTACCCGCAGTATCCGCAACACCCGCAACACCACTCAAAAACCCACATACATAAAGCACGATCAGTGAAAGGAGATTGACCATGTACGTTACAATGCAAGGCGGCTGGATGGAAGTCATCTGCGGCAGTATGTTTTCAGGTAAATCGGAGGAGCTCATTCGCCGGATTCGTCGGGCAGAATTTGCCAAACAAAAGATTGCGGTATTCAAACCGGCCATTGACGATCGGTATAGCGAGGAAGCTGTGGTCAGCCACGATGGTGCTTCAACTATTGCCAATCCTATTTCCAAAGCGAGTGAAATACCGAATCTCGTATCAGATGATTTCGATGTGGTCGCCATTGATGAAGCACAATTTTTTGATGAAGATATTATAAATGTCGCGATCGAACTAGCAGATCGCGGATTTCGCGTGATCGTGGCAGGACTCGATCAAGATTTCAAAGGCGAACCGTTTGGGCCGATGCCGGAACTAATGGCGGTAGCGGAACTGGTGACAAAACTTCAAGCGGTCTGTACCGTTTGCGGATCACCTTCAAGCCGAACACAACGATTGATAGATGGACAACCCGCATGCCAAGATGATCCAATTATTCTGGTCGGTGCGTCCGAAGCATACGAACCACGTTGCCGTCAGCACCACGAAGTGCCTGTCAGCCGCGCGCAGTATGTAAAATAAACATCATTCCGTCTATCCTTACGCACGTAAGGATAGACGGTTCTGTTATATACTAGTATATAATTCATTATTTCAGAAGAGGTGAACCGACTATGTTCGATAGACTGCAAGCAGTAGAAGACCGTTATGATCGACTCAATGAACTACTTAGTGATCCCGAAATCGTCAATGATCTGGATAAATTACGAAGCTATTCAAAAGAACAATCTGATTTACAAGATACGGTCGAAGTATACCGTGAATACAAAGATGTCTACACTCAATATAACAATGCAAAAGAAATGCAAGATGAGCCACTTGATGATGAAATGAAAGAATTAGTGAAAATGGAAATCGATGAACTCGAAGACCGTATCGAGTCTCTTGAAGAACAATTAAAAGTATTATTGATTCCAAAAGATCCGAATGACAATAAAAGTGTCATCATGGAAATCCGAGGCGCAGCGGGCGGAGACGAGGCAGCTTTATTTGCTGGTAGTCTGTATCGTATGTATACACGGTTCGCGGAAATGAATCATTGGAAAGTGGAAGTGATTGATTCATCCCCAACTGAACTTGGCGGATTTAAAGAAATCATTTTCATGATCGATGGCAAAGGTGCTTATTCCAAGTTGAAGTATGAAAACGGAGCGCATCGCGTGCAACGTGTACCGGAAACGGAATCGGGTGGACGAACGCATACGTCGACTGCTACTGTTGCCTGCCTGCCTGAAGCAGAAGAAGTAGAAATTGAGATTCATGACAAAGATATCCGGACCGATACATTCGCGTCATCTGGACCGGGCGGACAATCCGTCAACACGACGATGTCTGCTGTGCGTCTGACGCATTTGCCGACAGGGACGACGGTATCGATTCAAGATGAAAAATCTCAAATTAAAAATAAAGAAAAAGCGATGAAAGTCTTGCGTGCACGTGTTTACGATAAGTTTATGCAAGAAGTGCAAGCGGAATACGATGAAAAGCGGAAAACGGCCGTTGGATCAGGAGACCGTTCCGAGCGTATTCGCACATATAACTTCCCGCAAAATCGTGTGACGGACCATCGAATCGGTTTGACCATCCAAAAACTCGATCAGATTATAGAAGGGAAATTGGATGAAGTAATCGATGCGTTAATTATAGAAGAACAAGCACATCGCTTGGAAAGCTTGGATCGCAATGACTGAAACACTATTTGCGTCCGTGCAACGAGCGCAGCAGTTGCTACAGGAACGCGGAATGGACGCGCATGCGGCTGAATTAGCTATGCATTCGGTCACAGGAATGAGTCAGGCGAATTATTTGGCGAGTTTTCGTGATCCTATTTCGCATGAAATGGATTCACAGTTCTGGGCAATTATCACGGAATTACTAACTGGTAAGCCGATTCAATATATTCTTGGTGAAGAGTCTTTTTACGGTTATTCATTCGAAGTCAATGAACACGTCTTGATTCCGCGTCCTGAAACGGAAGAACTTGTCCATTATGCATTACAACGAGCGAATCAATTATTCGGAGATCAAGTCATTCACGTGGCGGATATTGGAACGGGTAGTGGAGCCATTGCCGTGGCATTCAAAAAAGAACGACCGACTGCAAAAGTGACCGCCACTGATTTCAGTGAATCGGCGCTTGAAGTTGCGAAACGCAATGCAGAGCGGAATGAAGCGGATATAACCTTTATGCAAGGGGATATGGAAGTACCGTTGAAACAACAGAAATGGGATATCGTCCTATCCAATCCGCCCTACATCGCAGAACATGAAAAATCCGTTATGTCACCAACTGTTTACGAATTCGAACCGCAAACGGCGTTATTCGCTGAAGAAGAAGGTCTCTACTTTTATCGAAGACTAGCAGAGAACTTATCTCCTTTGATGAATCGTCCTGCGCTCATCGGTTTCGAAATCGGCTATCAGCAAGGATTGATCGTGCAAGGATACTTGCAGAAATCCTTTCCGCAAGTGACTGTGGAAATCATTCAGGACATCAATAAAAAAGATCGAATGATATTTTGTGAGATTCAATGAATAAAATCCCTTCCTGCGGGTCAAGATAGAGTGCAGGAGGGGATGACATGTTACAAGATTATCCAATTAACGAACAACCGACTCAAACTTCGAAACTAGTGGCATTTATAGAATTTGTACTTATATTACTTACTATACAAGCGGTGTTGCTTGTATTCGGTCAACAGGCAACTGCGGGTGAAGCGACGCAATTTCGCATTCTTGCAAACTCTAATACTGTAGCGGATCAACAAGTGAAACGAGATGTTCAAGAGAAAATCGCACCATTACTTGAGCAGGCAATCAATCAATCTACGAACACGCAGCAAATTAATGATAAGCTTCAAATGTTAGAACCAGCGCTTCTTGAAATCGCAAAAGCACAAGTAAACGGTGCTCACGTAACGCTTGAGCATAGTGCCGCAGTGATTCCACCGAAACGGGTAGGGTATTTCATTCAGCCGCAAGATGTATACGATGCATATGTCGTGAAAATCGGTGCGGGCCGAGGCGATAATTGGTGGTGTTCATTGTTTCCTAATGTTTGTTTCCCTGAAGAAGCTACAGTGACTGAAACAGAAGAACAAGAACCTGTTACATTCTTCATTTGGGAGTGGATAAAGTCGCTGTTCGAATGAACATATTCACAATTTTTGTGGATAAAATCGATAAAATGTGTATAAAGAGGGGTTGAGCAAGTGGACACTTTGCAAGAAACAGTGGATAACCAAGTGGATAACGATAGAATCTATGAACAAGCTGTGGATATCCTCAATTCTGGGGGGATAGTTGCCTTCCCGACTGAAACAGTTTACGGATTAGGAGCCATTGCAACAGATGAGCAAGCAGTACAGCGGATCTTTGAGGCAAAAGGAAGACCTTCGGATAATCCGCTGATCGTACATATTGGGAATCAGTCCGACATCAAGAAATACGCAACAGATATTCCTGAAATTGCAGACATACTAATGAAAGCATTTTGGCCGGGACCATTGACGTTAATTATGGAGAGAAAGCCTGGAGTCATTGCAGATGTCGTGACAGCGGGACTAAATACAGTAGCTATCCGTATGCCTGACCACCCGATAGCATTGGCATTACTGCGCAAACTGGATCAGCCTTTAGCGGCACCGAGTGCAAATCGTAGCGGGAAGCCAAGCCCGACGGAAGCGGATCATGTCTATCACGACTTAATTGGTAGAGTTCCGCTGATTTTAGATGGCGGGGAGACAGGAGTAGGCCTTGAATCCACTATTTTGGATATCACGGTCACACCGCCTGTCATTTTGCGTCCGGGCGGCATTACGAAAGAGCAGCTGGAAGAGTTAATTGGCACCGTTCATATGGCGACGCTACCTACAGATCAAACAGCAACACCACGTGCGCCAGGCATGAAATATGCTCATTATGCGCCTGAAGCACCGCTTTTCATCATCGAGCCGAATGCGAATTCTATTGCGCATGCGCTAGATACTATTCATCAACAAAATAAACGAGTCGCGATCATCGGACCTGATGAGTTATACACAGAACGTGCGGATTGGTACTTTTCCACTGGTTCTATCAACAGTCGTGAAGCGATGGCGTCGAGTCTCTACAAAGCGATTCGCCAATGCGACAATACAGAGGCAGATATCATCCTCGCAATTGAGACCGATCATTCGGGTATCGGTGCAGCGGTTATGAATCGTCTCGATAAAGCATCGGACGGCAAGCGTTTCACCGAGTAACATTTCGATAATGAGGAATAGCCCCCTTTAGCACCCGCATAAGATTAGTAGATGCGAGAATTGCGAGGGGGCTACTTTTTTGATAGAAATCATAGCGGCTATCATTACAACGGTCGATATCCTGATCGTCTATACATTACTTCAGCTACGGCGAGGTCGCTTGATGATCATGCTGTGGACTACTATACTGAATGTGTCGCTGCCGCTCATCGGTTTCTACGCAGGGGAATGGGTGATGACCATTTTCGCGGGGTGGGGTCATGCGCTCTCGGGTGTATTGCTTTCACTCATAGGTCTTCACATTCTCCTCTCGGACAGTGAAGAGCCATCAGTGGTTAATAAAATCTCCCCATTTTTCTTAGCGCTGATCGTCAGCATAGATGCATTCGGAGTGAGTGTGACATTTGGTATGATGCAGCTGAATAAATGGCTGTTTGCTTTGGCGTCGGGCTTCTTTTCGATCATATTTTCGGCAATCGCTTTATTGTACACAGGCCGCTTGCGTGTAATTAATGGCACGTTTATTCGCCGATTAGCAGGTATTGTATTCATATGTATGGGCGTATTGTCCTTATTTTTCTGAAAAAGTGTTTCTTTTTTCTCATAAATCCGTTATTCTGTAAAGTAGGTGAAGAAAATGAATATTTATTTTATTTGTACAGGCAACACATGTAGAAGTCCTTTGGCAGAAGCATTAGTCAATCATGCCAACATGCCAGGCATTACGGCGAAATCAGCAGGTATTCATGCGATAGATGGCTTGCCGATTTCCCCGAACTCAGCACGGTTGCTGACGGAAGAAAAAATTCCATTCACTCCCTATTCTAATGAAGTCAAATCTGCTGATATGGAGTGGGCTGATCTTGTGTTAACGATGACAGCAAACCATCGAGATATTCTGCATAATTGGTATCCTGCAATGAAAGAAAAAGTGTTTACATTAAAAGAATACGCGGGTACAATGGCAGGTCTTGATGTACATGATCCATATGGTGGAGATCTAGAAACATACCGCACGACATTTCATGAGCTGACAGAACTCATTAACTCCGTCATCCGAAAGCAAGCGGAGGGGAACTTATGAAAGAACCGAAAAAAGTAGGGCTACGAGCGAAACTTGTCTTATTTATCGTTATTCTTGCAGTCATCACGTATACGACGAGTGCGGTATTCATTAACTGGGTACAGCCAACGTTTTTCCCGAATGTACGTCCATTCGTTTTTCAACTGCTTACATACGCGATGGGCATTATGTGGTCAGGTATTTTAGCAGCCATGTTCAGCACTATTTTAACCAAGCCATTGCAACGTTTGGAAACTGCTGCTATGAAAGTGGCAGATGGGAAAATTGGTACGGATATTCAACTACCGAACTCATCGGATGAAATTCATTCCGTTTCCAAAGCATTCCAGCAAGTAGTCGTCAATTTGCGTAGTATTATTGAACAAATCGAATCCAACTTCCAAGCTACTGCCCAATCCGTCGATGAATTGACGAAAGAGACAAGCGCTGCATCCGGTCAATCCGACGCCATTGCGCGCACGATTGGTGAAATTTCCGATGGCGCAGAAAACACTTCCGAATCGATTCGCGAAACAGTCAATGCGATAGAAGACATTCGGCAACTGGCAGTGGAAGTCAATAATCGAGCAGGGCAATCATCCGAGCAATCTAAAGTAATGTTAAAGGAATTACACGCGACTACAGAGATCTTCCAATCGGTATTAGCGGGTATTCATCAGATGAGCAATCAAAGCGAGCATTCATTGGAAACGATACAAGTACTCGATGAAAATGCTCATAAAATCAGTGAAATCGTAGAACTCGTCGGCAACATCGCGGGTCAGACAAATCTACTTGCGCTTAACGCATCTATAGAAGCAGCGCGAGCAGGGGAGCACGGTAAAGGCTTCGCTGTCGTCGCAGAAGAAGTCCGCAATTTAGCGGATGAAAGTGCAAAAGCCGTTCAGATGATTTCTGGGCTTGTTCAAACGATCCAATCAGATGTCAAACAAGTCGTCGCTGAAATGAAACAGCAAGTAGAAACGGCATCCACTGAGGCCAAACGTGCGACGAAAACAAACGGAAACGTTGAAACGATGACCGCCACTATCCAGACGATGGCCCTTTATGTAGAAGAAATTGGTCAAATCGTTGGCGATCAAATGCAAACGATCGAGCATACGGCTAAGCAGTCGATGGAAGTAGCGACGATCGCAGAGCATACGTCAGCTGGTGCAGAAGAAGTTCGTGCGGCCACTGAAGAGCAGGTGGCGTCGATAGACCAAACGAAAAACAAGGCGTTGGAGCTAAAGGAGCAGTCGGAAGAGTTGTACAAAGTCATCCGGAGGTTCGACCGTACGCCTATGTAATTAATTAAGACGATTCTGGGGTGTTTCATGCTCTGGGTCGTTTTTTTTTGTTTGGGGTGTTGTTTTTACTCGTTGAAGTGCTGTCGGGTTACGTTTCTGTTTAGAGTACGTAATAAGCGGCAATGGGTTGTGGTTCTTGCACGTGCATTTTCTGCTTCTTGTTTGATCAGGAGGTTGTGGTTTAGCTGTCTATGTAAGTGACGAGTCCATTGTCCTCACTTCGGCGCTGGTGGATGGCTTTCGCGAGGAGCCAGAGACAAAGCCTGTCTTTGTCTCCTCGCTACGCCTACCACAGCAGGCGCCTTCGTTGGATTGGGTGTGGGGCAGTTCGGGTTGTTGTTTTTACTCGTTGAAGTGCTGTCGGATTACGTTTCTGTTTAAAGTACGTAATAAGCGGCAATGGGTTGTGGTTCTTGCACGTGCATTTTCTGCTTCTTGTTTGATCAGTAGTTTGTGGTTTAGCTGTCTATGTAAGTGGCAAGTCCATTGTCCCCACTACGGCGCTGGTGGATGGCTTTCGCGAGGAGCCAGAGACAGGGAAGTTCGCCTGTCTTTGTCTCGTCGCTACGCCTACCACAGCAGGCGCCTTCGTTAGATAGTGTGAATGGCAGTTCCTACACTTCTTTTTCAAGAAATACATACTAGCTATCACGATGTCCTGATCTTCTTCCTATTAGAACCACAACCAGAATAAC
>NZ_PDYX01000040.1:0-7053 GCF_002743265.1 Sporosarcina sp. P29
GCACAACTGCGGGGTAGGCCGTGGCCAGGAGACAACTGGCAGCACTTTGCCAGCTGGCTCCTGGCTGTAGGCAATCCCCCACGTGCCTGCGCGGGTCCAGAAAGCAGACACTCACTAACTTCCGTCCCCAATAACCAATCGAGCAACGACCCCAACAAAAGTGCCAAAGACCCGCAGCCGCCTAGTCTCTGCTCCAAACGCGTTTCTTAGTCGGGTACTATACACGATCTCTCAGTTTACTAGCTCACTGAAAAGCACACCCCCAAAAATGACCACACAAGCGCATTCATTCCATAAAAAAACCTCCTAGAACATGTCTAGGAGGGAAGAACATTATTGCTTGCTGTAATACTGGTATAAACCTGTGTAGATTGCATCAGCATAAATATTCAAATACTGCTCGCTTGTTAGTTTGGCATAATCCTGTGAGTTTGTAATGAAGCCTAACTCTACAAGAACAGCTGCTACGTTATTATTCTTGATTACATAAAAGCCTTTATTCTTCACGCCACGATCAGACATATTGGCTTTTTGCACAATATTACGCTGAATGAAAGAAGCTAAATCACGGCTTTCTGTTGCGTTTATGTTAGAAGAAGAATCATAGAAAACTTCTGTGCCTTTTGCAGCAAAACCTGCAGAGTTCACATGAATGGCAACGAATGTTTCTGCGAAGTTTTTCTTAGCGAAATCTGTACGTGCTTGTAGTGAATAATACGTATCGTTAGAACGCGTCATAAGAACTTTAGCGCCCGCATTCTTTAACTTCGCTTCTACTTTCTTTGATACGTTCAATGTGATGGCTTTTTCGGTTTGACCGCTCTTGCTTGTGCCTGGGTCATGTCCGCCGTGTCCTGCATCGACAACGATGATACGGTCTTTCAATGGATTACCTGTTTGATTTAATAACTTCAAATACGTCTTGTGCACATAACCTGTTGTACTGCCCGTACGAACCTTTGCCCAGTAACCAGACATGGACAAGACTTCTACTTTCTGACCGGCTTGTAGCTTACCGACAGTTGGGGCACTGGAGTTACCTGCAGAACGCATGTTTAAATTATTTACCGTTACTTTACCCATTGTTTTGGCAACAGGTGTCGGTTTTGGTGTAGTGACAGGTGGTGGTGTAGGTGCGGGTGTATTTGGTTTCACGTCATTTAAATTAGGAGTCGTGAAATATTCATGGATAAATCCTTCTACACCATTAATACGTACATTCAGCCAGATACCTTGATTACCGATTACTTCTACCAGTGTACCGTTAGGCAACACATGGATAATAGCAGAAGACTCAGAAGGTGCGCTGCGTACGTTTAGTGGATCTGTGTCGTCACCCGTTGCTACGCGTACGTACTTTACGCTAGATTGCTGATCTGGTGTTTTAACAGCCAATGCAAACTGCTTGTCCATCGCACGTGCAACGAATAATGCGAATTGTTTACGTGTTAACAAATTATTCGGTAAGAATTTCTTGTTGTCACCTTGTGTAATACCTGCATAATACAAGCCGTTGATCCGGTCAGCGTATTTGTGATTTTTCACATCATCCATACCCAGAGGTTTTTGGCTAGTTACTTTTTCAGATAAGTTAAACGCTACTGATATTGCATAAGCCATTTCATCCCGTTTAATTTCTTCGTTCGGTTTGAAGTTGTTAGCGTCAGTGTTCGGGAAGTATCCTTTTTGAAGAGCAATGTTAGCAAACTTGTATTGTTCGCTAGTTGGCTTCAATCCGTTAATTTCCATGTTTTTTAACTGTGTATTTTGTGTGCCCGTTGCAATAACAAGCATCTTGGCAACATGTGAACGTCGTAAGTTGTCTTGAGGATTGAATTTAGGAGTTTGATTAATAATACCTTTTTCCGCTATGTAATGGACTTCTTTGACATATTCACTATTGGCGGGGACGTCGGAAAACTTAAAGCTTGCAAATGACTGGAGAGGTGAGAGAGCTAAGATGGTTAGCAGCAACAGTCCGACTGTTGCCCATTTAAATTGTTTCATGAGATCCTCCTTAAAATATAATATATTACTAGACTCATAGGTTCATTTTACCAGTTATGAAAACTAATTACTAGATATTTTTGTCATAGCTCGTAAAAAAAAAATGTTAATTCTATGATTCTTCGTAACTACTTGAGGAAGGATGGGGCTGAAGGGGGAGATAGTGCTGAATTTAGAGAAAACCGAATGCTCTAGTTTGAACATTCGGTAGGGTCATTAATTATTGATACGATCAATGAATTTATTTAGTTGTCCAACTGATACTTTGTCTGATAAACCATACGTACCATCTAAGTAACCAGTTGTAATTTCGTGATGGAATAAAATATTAATATATTCTGTTGCCCAGTGACCAGTAGGAACATCAGAGAAATTCGCAATAGCAGAACCTCTTAGTTCAAATGCACTTACTAAAACTTTTGCCATTTGAGCGCGAGTTAATTCTTTATTTGGATTGAAGTTACCTGCATCGCCAGAGAAAATATTCGCTTCAGCGACTGCGGAAATTGCTTCGTAATGAGGATTTGATTCATCCACGTCTTTAAATGTTGTGTTAACTGTTGTCATATCAAGGTCTAACTTTTCTGCAAGTACCTGTGCTATTTCACCGCGAGTTGCATAAACAATTTCTTTAACAGGAGCAGATGCAGCCACTTTTTGTTCTTCTTTAACGACGTTATCAGTGAAGTTCGCTACGCGACGTGCACCAATATAACGGCTCTTCCAGTAGTATGGATCATCCAATGATGATACCATGACACCTTTGCTCACAGAAGCATGGATGAAGTTATTAGATCCTATATAGATGCCAACGTGTGATACGCCGCGACCTGATGTATTAAAGAATACTAAATCTCCAACTTCTAGATTGCTTTTGGAAATGGAAGTACCGACTCCGATTTGTTGACCAGTCGTTCTTGGAATAGAAAGACCTTCTTTATTGAATACGTATTGTGTAAATCCTGAACAATCAAAAGCTGTTGGGGTTGTCCCACCTAAACGATAAGGTGTTCCCATATAATTTTTCGCTGTGCTTACTAATGACGTTGGTGAGTTTGCGGAAGCAAATTCTGGTACAAATGAAAAGAATAGTAGACTTGCCATGACCAGAGTTATTAGACGTTTCATGCTGTTCTCAAATTCCCCTTTCGCACAATCATTGTTGCGCTTTGTAATCTAGGAATATATTAGCACGGATAAACATAGAAATTATTACATTTATATTACAAGAGAATTACACACTGACACACAAATGAAATGTTAGTAGAAAAAACTAATTAGATTTTCATTATACGGAACAGAGAAAATATTCAGTTAAACGTTATTGCGACTTTATATCCCTATATTTTGTGGTATAATCATTCAACATATAAAAGAGCTTATTAGTTTATGACAGTAAGTAATAAAGGATGAGTTATGAGTGCCTAAAGTAGTAGTGTTTAGTAATATGTATCCTTCCACAGAGCATCCAACCTATGGAATCTTTGTGAAAAATCAAGTGGAACAATTAAAGAATGATGGTGTAGATGTTAAAATCATCGCCATACATGATCCGGGCAAAGGGAAAATCGGAAAAATAACCAAATATCTATCATGGGGAACACAATCCCTTCTATATGTCTTACAGCATAAAAAGAAAATCAGCATTACACATGCGCATTACGCGTTTCCCACTGGACTGGTGTCGTTGCTTGCAAAGAAATTATGGAAGATACCGTACGTTGTAACAGTGCATGGTGGAGATTTAGATAAAATGGCTAAAAAAAGTCCACGTATCGCAAAACTCACTAATCGTATTTTACAAGAATCCTCAGAAGTCATTACAGTGGGGGAGAAGTTGCGAAATGACGTCATCGATGATTATGGTATTGCCCCTAGCAAAGTAGAAGTTATGAGTATGGGTGTCGATACGAGTATCTTTAAACCGATGGGTCAGGAAGAGGTTCGGCTTTTATTGGACGTGCCTTTGAATGAACGAGTAATTCTCTTTGTAGGAAATGTGATCGAAGCAAAAGGTGTCATGGAATTGATCGATGCATTTGAACAATTACAAGAAACATATGACGACCTCCTTCTATATATAGTAGGTTCACAGAAGGACCAGCGTTTTACGGCAGAAATGAAGGCGAAAGTCGGTAACAATGCAAGTATTCACTTTAAAGAGCCGGTTAGTCAGACTGAACTTGCGAAATGGATGTCAGCAGCAGATATTCTCGCTTTACCTTCATACCACGAAGGATTCGGCTTAGTGGCACTCGAAGCGCTTGCGTCGGGAGCCAAAGTCGTAGCGACGAATGTTGGAGGTTTACCTTATTTATTGAAAGAAGATGTCGGAACCCTAGTTGAGCCACGTAATGCACAAGCTTTAGCTGCTGGACTTGAGATAGCACTTGCGAATGAAGTGACAAGAGAGCAGCATGAAGTCACGCAACAAGTGATTCAGCAACATTCTTCAACAGTAATCGTCAAAAGGTTGAACGATATCTATGAACAGAATGGAAAGGGATCTTCCGAATGAGTAAATTATTTAAGATCATTGGCACTGTCGCTATCATTAATATTGTCGCCAGATTATTTGGCTTCGGTCGTGAAGTCGTGATTGGCATACAATATGGTACATCGACAGTGGCGGATGCTATCGCGACAGCGTATACGATACCGAACTTTATTTATCTAGTGCTCGGTGGGGCGTTAACGACTGCTTTTATATCAATCTATCATTCCTCAAATATGGACAAACCATTATTTGTGCGCAAGGCATTCACGACAGTTGTCATAACTGCCACACTCGTTACATTAGTCATTATCGTATTGACGAATCCGATACTGAATCTATTCTTTAAAGATTTAAGTGATGAAGACTATACATTAGTGAGAAATCTTTTCCTTTGGATGATGCCTTCTTCAATTGTATTGGTCATGTCGACATGGATGAGTGGATTATTGAACATTAATGATCGTTTTCAGTTGTCGAGTCTAGCCATCTTACTGTATAACGCGGCGTTTGTTGGAGTAGGCTTTGCGCTAACAAAATGGCTTGGACCTGAATCATACGGTGTGGGTGCGATGGTCAGTGCAATCTTAATGGGACTCTTCCTATTTTGGGGAATCAAACGTGCAGATCTCTCTTCGCTGAAACCTTCATTCGGCATGCCAACGGATATTAAGAGAATGTGGTGGTTGGCTCTTCCGATTTTATTCGGTGGCGCATCCTTGCAGTTCTACTTCATTATTCACCGTATTGCAGCAGGGGGATTAGGGGAAGGTGCGATTTCTTCTATTAACTACGCATCGAAACTAACAGGTTTTCCACAAGCCATTCTCATGACAGCTGTAACGACGGTCATTTATCCGATGCTCGCGAAGAAAGAAGGCGAAGGGGATACGAAGACGGTCAAGGCGCTTTACAAGAAAGGTATGCTCTACATGGTCGCGTTACTATTGCCAGCGACGGTGTTTTGCTATTTCCTAGCTGAGCCGCTAATCCGTTTAGTATTCGGTTATGGGAATTTCGATGAGAAGTCTATTATGTTGACGGTACCGGTGTTCAAAGTGTTTGCTCTGTCGATGTTCTTCTTGGCGGCTAATACATATGTCACTCGTTTTTATTATGCCAAAGGTAATTCAATTACACCGATCATCTTTAGTTTGATCAGCGTGTTTGGAATTAATATCGGTATTATATTTGCGTTTGTTGATCAGATTGGTGCGCAGGCCATTGCGTACGGTACGGTCATTAGTGCCGCGGTCAATTTCCTGTTGCTTGCGGGCTATGCTCGATTTAAATGGAAGTTGTAAGGATAGGAAAAAGCTTCCGCTCAGTAAGTTGAGTGGAAGCTTTTTTGTGGTTTTAAGTAACTGAGTAGGGGAGTTGTTGCTTAAAACAAAATTGGGACTAAGTGATTTTTGGATTACGTTTTATAAAACTGTGCGTAATAAACGGCGTTGGGTTGTGGTTCTTGCAGGTGCTTTTTCTGTTTCGTCTTTGATCGGGAGGTTGTGGTTTAGCTGCCTGTGTAAATGGCAAGTTCATTGTCACCACTTCGGCGCTGGTGGATGGCTTTCGCGAGGAGCCATAGACAGAAAAGTTCGCCTGTCTTTGTCTCCACGCTACGCCTACCACAGCAGTCGCCTTCGTTGGATTGGGTGTAGGGCAGATCAGGAATATGTTTTTAAAGGAGCTGGTTAGTAAGTGACCTATGAATTACGTTTCTGTTTAGCGTGCGTAATAAGCGGCAATGGGTTGCGGTTCTTGCGCGTGCGTTTTCTTTTCCTATTTAATCAGGAGGTTGTGGTTTAGCTGCCTATGTAAGTGGTGAATTCATTGATCCCACTTCGGCGCTGGTGGATGGCTTTCGCGAGGAGCCATAGACAGGAAGTACGCCTGTCTTTGTCTCCTCGCTACGCCTACCACAGCAGGCGCCTTCGTTGGAGTGTGGGTAGGGCAGTTCGGGTAGTTGTTTTTCCTCGTTGAAGTGCTATCAGATTACGTTTCTGTTTAGAGTTCGTAATAAGCGGCATTAAGTTGTGGTTCTTGCACGTGCATTTTCTTTTTCCTATTTAATCAGGAGGTTGTGGTTTAGCTGTCTATGTAAGTGGCGAGTCCATTGTCGCCACTTCGGCGCTGGTGGATGGCTTTCGCGAGGAGCCAGAGACAGGAAGTGCGCCTGTCTTTGTCTCCTCGCTACGCCTACCACAGCAGGCGCCTTCGTTAGATTGGGTGTACGGCAGTTCTTACACTTCTTTTGCTAGAAATACATACTAGCTATCACGATGTCCTGATCTTCTTCCTATTAGAACCACAACCAGAATAAATAAAACTCAGTAGCGCAGGCACAACTGCGGGGTAGGCCGTGGCCAGGAGACAACTGGCAGCACCATCGCCAGCTGGCTCCTGGCTGTAGGCAATCCCCCACGTGCCTGCGCGGGTCTAGAAAGCAGACACTCACTAACTTCAGTACCCAACCACCAGTCGAGCAACGACCCCAACAAAAGTGCCAAAGACCCGCAGCCGCCTAGTCTTTCCGTCAACCGCGTTTCTAGATT